>DATDKF010000232.1:0-5148 GCA_036520135.1 Solirubrobacteraceae bacterium | reverse complement strand
CTAGAGGGTGAGCTGCACGACCTTGCCGGTGGCGTCGGCCACCCACGCCGAGTACTGGTCCATCGCGATGGCGACGGGCTCCTTGCCCGCCGGGACCGGATCCCCGATCCGGCCGCCGGTCTTCGGATCGAGCCGCAAGATCGTGCCGTCGGCCGTGTTGGCGACCCAGATCGCGCCGTTGCCGGCGGTGATGCCCGTCGGAGCGCGGCCTACGCGGAGCGGCGCGCCGATCGCCTTGCCCGTGTCGGCAGCGATCCGGCTGACGGTGCCGTCGCTGCGGTTCGTGACCCAGACGATGCCGTCCGCGAGCAGGATCCCGGCGGGAGCGCTGCCGACGCGGATGGGCTTGCCCTGCGCCCGCCCGTCGCCGTCGAGCCGGCTGACCGTTCCGTCGCCGCCGTTGGTGACCCACGCGCCGGCGGCGTCCGCGGCGATGTCGTGCGGGCCGCGGCCGACGTGTGCGGCCGGGCCGAGCGCCTGGCCGTCGCCGTCGAGGCGTTGGACGGTGTCGTCGCCCCCGTTGACGACCCAGACGGTGTCGAGCGCGACCGCCACGCCGGTGGGTCCGGATCCCGCCGGGAGCGTGCGGCCGGGACTCGGCTTGCGGGTGGACCTGATCCGCGTGAGCGTGTCCGAGTCGCGGTTCGCGACCCAGAGGAAGCCGCCGGCGAGCGTGATCGCCGACGGGGCGTCGCCGACGCGCAGCGGCGGGTCGAGCACGTTCGAGGCACCCGTGTCGACGCGAGTGACCGTGCCGTCGCCGAGGTTTGTGACCCAGACCGAGTAGTGGTCAGCGTCGATGGCGATGTCGGAGGGTCTGCTGCCGACGGCGAGCTCTCCCGCGGGCTTCGGTGGGTGCTTGTCGGGCAGGGTCGGGACGTCCGCGGCGGCGGGCGTCGCACGGGAGGCGGTCGCCGGTGCGTTGCCGCCGCCGCCTGAGCTGAGGACGACGACGAGCCCGATCAGCACGACCGCGAGCAGCGCGGCGGCGGCGAGCAGCGCCCGCCCCTTGGACTTGGGGGCCGGCGCCGCGACCTCGCGGCGGCCCGTGTCGCCCGACTGCAACGCCGCCCGCGTGGCGGCGGCGAGCGCCGCGCCGGTCGGGAAGCGGTCATCGGCCGACTTGGCCATCGCGCGCGCGACGACCGCGTCGATCGCGGCCGGTAGCTCGGGCCGCGCGGCGGTCGGGGCCGGCGGGGGGTCGTTGAGGTGGGCGTAGATGACGGCGATGGAGTTCTCGCGCTCGAACGGAGCGACGCCGGTGAGGCAGTGGAAGAGGACGCAGCCGAGCGCGTAGAGGTCGGCACGGCCGTCGACCGCCTCGCCGAGGATCTGTTCCGGCGCCATGTACTGCGCGGTGCCGACGAACTGGCCGGTGGCCGTGAGCGACGTCGCCGACGACGTCCGCTTGGTCAGTCCGAAGTCGGTGAGATACGCGTGTCCGTCCCGCATGAGGATGTTCGCCGGCTTGACGTCCCGGTGCACGAGCCCTTCCGCGTGCGCGGCGTCCAGGGCGCCCGCGACCTGTTCCACGATCGACAGCACGCGCTCGGGGGCGAGCGCTCCCTCGCGCGCGAGCAGCGTTGCGAGGTCGGTGCCGTCGACGTACTGCATCGCGATGTACAGCCGCCCGTCCGCCTCGCCGGCGTCGTAGACCGTGACGATGTTGGGATGCTGCAGCGCGGCCGCGACGCGTGACTCGCGCACGAACCGCTCGCGGAAGTCATCGGAGTCGGCCAGGCCCGGCCCGAGGAACTTGAGCGCGACACGCCGCCCCAGGTGCACGTGCTCGGCGAGGTAGACGACCCCCATCCCGCCGCGCCCGAGCTCCCGCTCGATGCGAAAGCCTGCGAATCGAGTGTCGGCGCCGTCCATGGTCGGTAGATCCCACCACAAGCGAGACAGCCCGTGGTTCAGACTGTCTCGAGCTCGCGCGCGCCGAGGCCGACGTAGGCGGGCTGGCCCTCGACGACTGTGGCCTGGACGGTCGCGTCGGCGTCGAGCAGGACGAGGTCCGCGTCCAAACCGGGCTCGAGCCGGCCCTTGCGGTCGGCGACGCCCGCGCTCTGTGCCGCGTTCGCGCTCGCGGTCGGCCAGAGTGCCGCGGGCTCAACCCCGGTGGCGGCGGCAAGGTTGCGCAGCGCGCGGTCGAGCGTCAGCACGCTGCCGGCGAGCCCGCCGCCTTGCAAACGGACGGCGCCGTCGCGGACCTCCACCGTCCGGTCGTCGAGCTGGTGGACCCCTTCCGGCAGCCCGGTCGGCCGGACGGCGTCCGACACGAGGACGACTGCGCCGACGCCGCGAGCCCGCACGAGCACGTCGAGGGCGACGGGGTCCACGTGGTGGCCGTCGGCGATGACCTCGCAGCGCAGCGCGTCGATGGTCAGGCACGCGCCGACGGTCCCGGGGTCGCGGTGGTGCAGCGGGCGCATCGCGTTGTAGGTGTGCGTCGCGTGGCGCACGCCGCGCTCCACGGCCGCGACCATCTGGGCGTACGTCGCGTCGGTGTGCCCCGCGCTGGCGGTGATGCGGCGGCGCCGCAGCTCGTCCAGCACCGGCGCGTTGGCGGGCAGCTCGGGGGCGACGGTCATGAGCCGCACGACGCCGACATCCAGGTAGCGGTCCAGCTCTCCCGGCGCCGGCGCCCGCATGTGGGCCGGGTCCTGGGCACCGGCGCGCTCGGGGTTCAGGTAAGGACCCTCCATGTGCGCGCCGAGCACCCGGGCGGCGCCGGCGGGCCGTGGCGCGCGCATCGCCTCGGCGACGGACTCCAGCGCGGCGAGCGTCCGCTCCGGCGGCGCGGTCCACGTCGTCGCGAGGAACGAGGTCACGCCATGCCGGGCCAGGAAGCGCGCCATCTCGGCGAGCCCGTCCGCGTCGGCGTCCATGACCTCGTGGCCGAGCGCCCCGTGGGTGTGGACGTCGACGAATCCCGGGAGCAGCGTCCGGCCTCGCCCATCGATGCGGGTCACGCGCGGCGCGGCGCGGGCGGTGCACCGGCGCCCACACCGACGATCTTCGTCCCGCTGGTCTCGAGCCAGCCCGTCGCGAGGCCGTGTGCCGTGGGCAGACGGACGCCGTCGAAGAGCAGGCCGGAGTGCACGGGCTCAGCCCGCGCGGTTCGGTAGAAATCACGCCCCACAAACATCATTCGATTGTCGAACATCGTTCGAGATTCCGCCCTTGAGACGCACTCGTCACCCGGGCGCTGCCGATCGCCGCTGGGCTGTTCATCGTCGTGGCCATCCTGGCCTTACGCTCCCGCGCCATGCCGTGAGCAACGAGGACGCCGAGGCCGTCGCCTGACGAATCCATCACCACGCAGGAGGCTCCAATGCGCAAGATCAAGTCGAACTTCTTCATCTCCCTCGACGGCGTCGTCGAGTCGCCCGACAAGTGGCACTTCCCGTATTTCGATGACGAGATGGGGGCCGCGGTCGGCGCCGGCTTCGCGACCACGGACGCCTTGCTGATGGGCCGCGTGCTCTACGAGGAGTGGGCCGCATACTGGCCCGAGCACGCCGACGAGCCGTTCGGCGACGTCATGAACTCGATGAAGAAGTACGTCGTCTCCAGCAGCCTGCAGTCGGCGGAGTGGGAGAACTCCGAGCTCGTCAACGGCGACGTGGCCAAGAAGCTGACCGACCTCAAGGCCACGGACGGTGGCGACATCGCGATGTCCGGCTCCGCCACCACCGTCCGCTGGCTGCTGCGCGAGGGCCTGCTCGACGAACTCAACCTGCTCCTGCACCCGATCGCCGTCGGCTCGGGGCTCGCTCGGCTGTTTCCGCCCGACGAGCCGACCGTCGCGCTCGAGCTCCGGAGCTCGGAGACCTTCAAGAGCGGCGTGCTGAACCTCACCTACGCCCCGGCCAAGGACTGACTCGGTCCGCCCGAAGATTCAGCGGGCGTACGAGATCGTCACGCGGGCGGTTCTTGGCTCGGCTCGCGGGGTTGTCGTCGCTGCCCCGGGTGTTCGGCGCCACGGGGTCGGCCTCGCCGTGACCGGGAGAGCGACGCAGCTAGGTTTGAGCGTCCTCCTCGCGCTCTGCCAAACGACTGGAGACCCGCTCCCGGTGACGTGCGACGGAAACCTCCTCCTCGCGCACCGTACGCGCCTCCGCGTCGTCGACATCGCGGCGGACGCGCTCGATGTCGCTGGGCTTCGCGGGCCCGTGAGCCAAGGCGCTCGGGGGCCTGTCTCGATGATCGGGCATACGGCCGACTCCTCTCGTGATGGAGCATCACGCGACGCTCTCAGTCGGTGTAGCAGGTCGCTGCGCCGCAACTCGATCTCGGTGAGCCGACGGTCGCCGACGTAGATCTGCCACGCGTCGCATCGGCCCCTTGGCGCCGGACACGCTGCCGTTGCGCAGGCGGCCGAACGCCCGCATCTCGCCAGGCCAGCGTAGAACTCCGACGCAGCGTCGTAATCCCGCGAGGACATTTGACGAAACGCGCAAGAAGTGATCTGATCCCTCCGCCAAATCTAGGGGGGATTCACATGATTCGTGGCAGCCTGGGGAGGGTGCTGCTCGCGGCGTGCGCGTGCACGCTCGTGTGGACTGGCAGCGCAGCGGCGCAGGACGAGCGAGGGCTCGATCCCAACCAGGGTCTGAGCCTGGTCGAGGTCAACCTGCCGAACAAGGGTTCTGCGATGCGGCTCCAGCTCGAGGCCGAGTCGTACGGCGTCGAGTTCAACGATCACTACCTGCGTCGCAACCGCGACGGCTCGGTGACCGTCACGGTCTTCGCGGACGAGCGCGGCGAGGATCGCCTCGACGCCGCCGGCTACGAGATCGCCAGGACCATCGAGGGGCCGAACACGTGGGAGCGCCGGGCCGACCAGCGCCAGGCTGAGGCCAGACAGGAACGACGCGCGGATGCGGCGGCGCTCGACGAGCCGGTCACGATCCAGTCGCACGAGGACGAGATCGTCGTGCTGCGCGTCGACTACTTCGAGAACTACGCCGGCCGTTTCCTGTCCGTCGAGGCCAAGGACCGCCTCGGCGGCTCGACGCCGACGGGGGCGACGTACACCGGGCCGCAGCTGTCGCTGTCCTGGAACCGCGGCGCCGGCACGGAGATCGACTCCACGCCCCGGGTGATGAGCACGAACATCGACCCGGACACCACGCCCGACACCTA
>DATDKF010000231.1:0-5498 GCA_036520135.1 Solirubrobacteraceae bacterium | reverse complement strand
GCCTCGGGCTGGTAGTAGTCGTAGTAGGAGACGAAGTACTCGACGGCGTTGGCCGGGAAGTACGTGCGGAACTCGTTGCAGAGCTGCGCCGCCAGCGTCTTGTTGTGGGCGAGCACGAGTGCGGGCCGCTGCAGGCGCTCGATCGTCGCCGCCATGGTCATCGTCTTGCCGGTCCCGGTGGCGCCCAGCAGCGTCACCCCGCGGGCGCCCGACTCGACCCCCTCGACGATGCCGTCGATGGCCTGCGGCTGGTCTGCGGTGGGCGAGTAGACGGCGTCGAGCTTGAAAGGCGGCATGGACCCCTGAACGATAGAGAGGCCCCCGGACGGAACCGCCGCGAGCGCGTTTTCGATCGTCGCCCCGTTGGAGAACACACGGCCATGGCGATTGCGGAGCGTGGGGGGCTCTTCGCCACCAAGCCGGCACAGAAGCTGGTCTCGGAGGCGGACGAGCAGGGACACCAGCTACGTCGCGTCGTCGGGCTTCTCGACCTGTCGGCGCTCGGGCTCGGAGCCATCATCGGCACCGGGATCTTCGTGATCATCGGCGAGGCGATCACCGAGTCGGGCCCGTCGATCCTGCTCTCGTTCGTGCTCGCGGGGGTGACGTGCGCCTTCTCGGCTCTCTCGTACGCCGAGCTTGCGTCGACGATCCCGGTCTCCGGCAGCGCGTACACGTACGCCTACGCCACGCTCGGCGAGCTCGTCGCGTGGATCATCGGCTGGGACCTGATCCTCGAGTACGGCGTGTCGGTGGCGGCGATCGCCGTCGGCTGGGGCCAGTACTTCAACGAGCTGCTGGACTCCGCCTTCGGCTTCACGCTGTCCGACTCGATCGCCCAGCCGCCCGGCGAGGGCGGGACCGTGAACCTCCCGGCGGTGTTCATCGTGCTCGCGGTCGCGGCGCTGCTGATCTCGGGCGTGCGCAAGAGCACGCGCACGAACACGATCATGGTCTTCGTCAAGTGCGGGATCCTGCTGCTGTTCATCGCGCTGGCCTTCACGGCGTTCAACTCCGACAACCTGACGCCGTTCTTCCAGGGCGGCCTGAGCGGCGTGACCGGTGCCGCGTCGCTGATCTTCTTCGCCTACATCGGGTTCGACGCGATCTCGACCTCGGGCGAGGAGACCAAGAACCCCCAGCGCGACCTGCCGATCGCGATCATCGGCTCGCTGGCGATCGCCACCGTCCTCTACTGCCTGGTCGCGATCGCCGCGACCGGCGCGCTGCCTTTCGACAAGCTCTCCGGCGCCGAGGCGCCGCTGGCCACCGTGCTCGAGGACGGCGCCGGGATGCCCTGGGGCGCGACCGTGATCTCGGTCGGCGCGCTGATCGCGATCACCTCCGTCGTGCTGACGATCCTCTACGGCCAGACCCGGATCACGTTCGCGATGTCGCGCGACGGGGTGATGCCGCGCTGGCTCTCGAACGTCAACGAGCGCATCGGGACGCCGATCGGGGTCACGGTCATCTTCGCGCTGCTGATCTCGGTCCTCGCCGCCTTCGTGCCGCTGACCACGATCGCCGAGCTGGTCAACATCGGCACGCTGTTCGCGTTCGTGCTCGTCAACGTCGGCGTGATCGTGCTGCGGCGCAAGCGACCGGACCTCGAGCGCGGGTTCCGCGTCCCGTTCGTGCCGGTGTTCCCGATCATCGGGATCGGGCTGTGCATCTACCTCATGGCGCAGCTGCCCGTTGACACGTGGCTGCGGTTCGTCGTCTGGATGGCCCTCGGGCTGGTGCTCTACTTCGTCTACGGGCGCCGCCACTCGCGGCTGCGCCTCAACCCTGAAGGGCCTCCGTCAGCTCAGCAGCCGTCGCGGTTCGACCGACATTCGTGAGCGCGTAGTTGAGCCCGACGTTGTGCCACTCGTCGCTGACCGTGGAACAGCCGTCGCTGACGACGACGATCTCGTAGCCGGCGTCGGCGCCGTGGCGTGACGTGTGCTCGATCGACATGTTCGTCCACGCGCCCGTGATGACCAGCGTCTCGGTGCCGAGCCCGCGCAGCAGCGTGTCGAGCGTCGTCGCGTAGAAGCCGTTCATCCGCATCTTCTCGACGACGAAGTCGCCCTCCTGCGGCTCGAGCCCGTCGACCGGCGCGGCGCCCCAGCTGCCGCGCACGAGCGCGTTGGCATCCTTGACCCCCTGGAACAGCGGCGCGTTGAGCTTCAGCCCCGGCGCGCCGTCCTCGACGATGTAGTGGATGTGGCTCACCGGGACGCCGGAGGCGCGCGCCGCGGCGGCGAGCCCCTTGACGTTCTCGACGACGTTCTGGCTCTTCGCGTGCGCGGGCGCGCCCGAGTCGGCGAAGGCGCCGCCCTCGCTGATGATGTCGTTCTGCATGTCCTGGATGATCAGCGCGGTGCGCGCTCGGTCGAGGTTCACCGGCTCCTCCTCAGCGGTGGTAGGGAAGCGGCGCGGAGGCCACCTTCGTCTCGATGCGGTACAGCGACGTCGAGCTCGGGATGAACAGCGTGCGCCAGCCGGCCCCGCCCCAGGCGAGGTTGCCGACGACCTCCGGGACCTCGATCACGCCGATGTGCTCGCCGGCCGCGTTGATCACCCAGACGCCGCCCGGGCCGCTGACCCAGATGTTGCCGCGCTCGTCGCACTTCATCCCGTCCGGCGCGCCGTGGTCGACCTCGCCGTCGCCGATCTCGTCGAGGAAGAGGCGGCCGTTCGCGAGCGAGCCGTCGGCGGCGACGTCGTAGACGCGGATCCGCGCGTTCGGCGTGTCGTTGATGTAGAGCAGCGACTCGTCAGGCGAGAAGCAAAGGCCGTTGGGCATCTCGAACTCGTCCTCGCCGACGACCAGCTCGACGTCGCCGCCGCCGGGCGGCAGGCGATAGACGCCCTGGAATCCGAGCTCGCGCTCGCGCTCGACGCCGAACACCGGCATCCGCCCGTACCAGGGATCGCTGAAGTAGATCGTGCCGTCCGAGCGCGTGACGACGTCGTTGGGGCTGTTGAGCTCCTTGCCGCGGAAGTGCGTGGCCAGCGTCTCGCGTGTGCCGTCGGGGTGCTCGCGCACGAGCGACGACGTCGAGTGCTCGCAGACGAGCAGCCGGCCCGCGGCGTCGTAGACCATCCCGTTGCCCTTGTTGGACGGGTTCATGACTTCGCTCACGCCGGCGGCCTTGCTCCAGCGCCGCCGTACGTCGCCCGGCATGTCGCTGAAGAGCAGGAACTCCCCCTCGGCGTTCCAGATCGGGCCTTCGGTGAACGTGAAGCCCGTCGCGAGCCTCTCGACCTCACCGTCCGGAGCGACGAGCTCGCGCAGCTCGTCGGACTTCACGACCACCGACATGCCCTCTCCTCTCCCCCGTGGCTGCGCGGATGCTACGGGATTCGAGAGGGCGACCGACGAATGCTCAAGCGCTGCTAGGCCGGCTCGCGAGCAGGTCCGTGTGCAGTCGCGCGATGGCGGCGCCGGGCGGGATGCCGAGCTCGTCCCGGAGCGCCGTCCGAGCCCGCTCGTAGACGCGGAGCGCCTCGGGTACGTGCCCGCGCGCGGCGAGCGCCTGCATGAGCAGGCCATAGCCGGTCTCGCGCAGCGGGTTGTGCTCGACGAGCCGGCGCGCCGCGCGCTCGGCGCCCGCGAGCTCGCAGCCGCCGATCCCAAGGCAGGCCGCGGCGTAGGCCTCCAGCGCCCGCTCGAGCGTGTCGTCGAGCCTACGCCGCCACGCGTCGAGCCACGGAAGGTCGTCCGTGTCCGGGAGCAGCGGACGGTCGGCGACGACCTGGGCGCACAGCGCCGCGGTCCAAGCGCGCGGCCAGTCGTGTTGCACGACCGCGGACTCGGCCCGGTGCACCGCGACCACGGCCTGCTCGACGTCGACGCGCGTGTCCGGCGGCAGCGCGATGCGGACGCTTCCCCGCCCGGCCAGCACGTCCGCCCCGACGGCGGCACGCACCTTGGACACGAGCACGGTGAGCGCCTGGGCGTGGTTCCGCGGCGCCGCGCCGGACCAGATCGCCTCGATCAGCTCGTCGCGGCCGACCGCCCGGGGCCGCTGGAGCACGAGGTACGCGAAGAGGGCGCGGCCCTGCCGGCTTGGGAGCCGCTGCTCCACACGACGCCCGCGAAGCTCGACCACGAGCTGCCCGCAGAGCTGGACATAGGTGTGCGCCGCGCGCTTCAACCTCGCTCCAACCTTTGATGCAACATACGGGAAACCCCGAGCGCCAACAATCGGCTCCAGAACCAACCATGGCCAGGCAGCTCACATGCGAGTGCGGAGAGGTCATCCGCAGCGAGACCGAGGATGAGGTCGTCGAGCTTACGCTCAAGCACCTCCGCACCGACCACCCCCAGCTCGTCGGCAAGATGACGCGCGAGGACATCGTCCCGCTCATCGAAGTCGTCGACTGAAGCGCGCCCGGCCGCCCCGAAGGAGGGCGCCCCCATGAACACGTTTCACTCCTCGCCGCGGGAAGCGCTCGCGGCTCCGGCGGAGGAGGTCCTGTACCTCGCCTGCCTCCATGCGGGCACCGGCGTGCACGCGCCGGACTTCATCGCCGTCGTCGACGCTGAGGACGGGCGGATCGTCAGCGAGACGCCGATGCCCAACGTGGGGGACGAACTGCACCACTACGGCTGGAACCGCTGCAGCTCGGCGTGCCACGGCCCCGATCGCTCGCACCTCATCGTCCCCGGCTTCCGGTCCTCGCGCATCCACATCCTCAACGTCGCCGACGACCCGCGGCACCCCCGGATCGAGAAGGTGATCGAGCCGAACGAGCTTGTCGCGGCGACCGGCTATACGCGGCCGCACACCGTCCACTGCATGCCGGGCGGCGAGGTCGTGATCAGCATGCTCGGCGATCGCGACGGCAACGGCGCGTGCGGCTTCGCCGTGCTCGACGCCGCCACGTTCGAGATCAAGGGCCGCTGGGAGAACGGCGGCGAGCGGCCGTCGCTCAACTACGACTTCTGGTACCAGCCGCGCAAGAACTGGCTCGTGTCGTCGGAGTTCGGCGAGCCCAACGCGTACGAGACGGGCTTCGACCCGGCGGACGTCGAGGCCGGCCGCTACGGCCGCAAGATCCACTTCTGGGACCTCGAGCGGCGGCGCCTCGAGCACAGCCTCGACCTCGGTGACACCGGACTCGTGCCCCTGGAGTTGCGCTGGCTGCACGACCCCGACGCCGAGTCCGGCTTCGTCGGCGCGACGCTGTCGAGCACGATCATGCGCTTCGCGCGCCAGAACCGCGGCTGGGCGGCCGAGGAGGTCATCGCCGTCGAGAGCGTGCCGCAGGAGGGCTGGCCGTTCCCGGTGCCCGGCCTGGTCACCGACATCGTCCTGTCGATGGACGACCGCTTCCTGTACCTCTCGAACTGGCTGCACGGCGATCTGCGCCAGTACGACATCTCGGATCCCACCGCGCCGAGGCTGACCGGGCGGCTCCAGCTCGGCGGCGTGCTGGGCCGGCCGATCGACGGACCGCGCGAGCTGAGCGGCGGGCCGCAGATGATCCAGCTGTCGCTCGACGGC
>DATDKF010000230.1:0-9476 GCA_036520135.1 Solirubrobacteraceae bacterium | reverse complement strand
CCGGCGATTGCCACGTTCGTCCCCGATAGCCAGCGTTTCGTCGCACTCGCGACCGGCGCGGCGCTGATTGCGACGAACCGCTGGCGCCCCAGCCTCCCTACCCAGCCGCAGTTGACGTTCGATAGCAGTCTTGATATCTTGATAGCAATGCAGGACCGAACCGCCCTCTACGTCCGCATCCCAAAGGCCCAGGCGGAGCAGCTCGACCAAGCCGCCTACACGCTCAAGCGCTCGAAGCAGGACCTCGTCGCCGGCCTGCTCACCAGCTACGGCGACGTCGACACGCTGCGGCGCGTGACCATCGAGACGACCGACACCGGGCTGACCGTCGGGCACGCCGAGTTCCGGCCGTTCGCGGCGCCCGACGTGCTGACCGTCGCCCAGCTCGCCGAGTGGCTCGAGGTCGACGAGAGCACGATCGCCGAGCTCGCCGACCGCGGCGAGCTGCCCGGCCGCAACCTCGGCGGGGAGTGGCGCTTCGCGCGCGAGGCCGTGCTGGCCTGGCTCGCGAACCGCTAGCGTTTCCCGCGTGGCATCAGAGCGGGACCTCTTCGCCAACTTCGAGCGCATGCGGCGGCAGATGGACGAGCTGTTCGACCGCTCGTTCGCGCCGCAGCGCCGCGGAGGGTTCTCGCCGGCCGTCGATGTCTACTACACCGCCGATCCGCCGCGGGCGGTGGTCCGCGCCGACCTCGCCGGCATCGACCCGTCGGAGATCGAACTGCAGATCCGCGGGCGCGAGCTCGTGCTCGCCGGGCACCGCCGGCCCGAGCACGCCGAGGAGCGCGTCTACCAGCAGCTCGAGATCGAGCACGGGCCGTTCCGGCGCGTCGTCGCGCTCGGCGTCGACGTCGACAATGACGCCGCCAGCGCGTCGTACGAGGACGGCATCCTCACCATCGAGCTCCCGCTCAAGCAGCCGGCGAGCCGCACCGTTCCGATCCAACGCGGCGAGGACGCGTGATCGACATCGGTGAGGGTGACGGCGAGCTCGCCCCGGCGGAGATCGCGCTGCCGGGCGAGTTGCCCGTCCTGCCGCTGCGCGACTCGGTCACCTACCCCGACACGCTGACGCCGCTGGCCATCGGCCAGGACCGCTCGGTCCATCTCGTCAACGACGTGCTAGTCGGCAACCGCCTGCTCGTGATGGTCGCCAGCCGCGAGCCCGAGCTGGAGACCCCGGGCCCCGACCAGCTCTACGACATCGGCGTCGCCGGCATGGTCGCGCGCATGCTCAAGGTGCCCGACGGGTCGCTGCGGATCCTCGTCCAGGGCGGCCAGCGCGTGCACATCGACGAGTGGATCAAGGAGGAGCCCTACCTAACCGCGCGCGTCACCGAGCTGCCCGACGAGGTCGAGGAGGGCCCCGAGCTCACCGCGCTGATGCGGAACGTCCAGCAGACGTTCAGCCAAATCATCGAGGAGGTCCCGTACCTCCCCGAGGAGCTGCAGATGGCGGTCGCCAACCTCGACGACCCCTCCGCGCTCAGCCACCTGATCGCCGGCGCCCTGCGGATCAAGACCGAGGAGCGCCAGGCGCTGCTCGAGGAGGTCAACGTCGCCAGGCGGCTGCGGCGCCTGTCCGAGATCCTCGCCCGCGAGCTCGACATCGTCGCCATCGGCTCGCGCATCCAGAGCCAGGTCAACGCCGAGATGGAGAAGGGCCAGCGCGAGTGGGTCCTGCGCCAGCAGCTCAAGGCGATCCAGGAGGAGCTCGGCGAGCAGGACCCGGCCGAGGCCGAGGTCGACGAGCTGCGCTCCACGCTCCAGGAGCTCGACCTCCCCGACAACATCCGCACGCAGGTCGACCGCGAGCTGTCGCGCCTCGAGAAGATCCCTCAGGCGGCGGCCGAGCACGGCGTGATCCGTACGTACCTGGAGTGGATGGCATCGCTGCCGTGGGGCACGGGCACCGAGGACAACCTCGACCTCGACCACGCCCGCGAGGTGCTCGACACCGACCACTACGACATCGAGAAGGTCAAGGACCGAATCCTCGAGTTCCTCGCCGTCCGCAAGCTCAAGCCGGACGCCCGCGGCTCGATCCTCTGCTTCGCCGGCCCGCCCGGCGTCGGCAAGACGTCGCTCGGCCAGTCGATCGCCCGCGCGCTCGGCCGCCGCTTCGAGCGCATCAGCGTCGGCGGTGTGCGCGACGAGTCCGAGATCCGCGGCCACCGCCGCACGTACATCGGCGCCATGCCCGGCACGATCATCCGCGCGCTGCGCGACGCCGAGTCGCACAACCCGGTGTTCATGATCGACGAGATCGACAAGATGGGCGCCGACTACCGCGGCGACCCGGCGAGCGCGATGCTCGAGGTGCTCGACCCCGAGCAGAACTCCACGTTCCGCGACCACTACCTCGACGTCCCGTTCGACCTCAGCCGCGTGATGTTCATCTGCACGGCCAACGACATGGACCGCGTGCCCGGCCCCCTGCGCGACCGCATGGAGGTGATCGCGCTCGCCGGCTACACCGAGGAGGAGAAGCTCCAGATCGCCAAGCGCTACCTGGTGCCGCGGCAGATCGAGCGCAACGGCCTCAAGCGCTCCCAGGTCGGCTTCACCGACGCCGGCATCAGGGAGATCATCACCTCATACACGCGCGAGGCGGGCGTGCGCAGCCTCGAGCGCGAGATCGGCGCGGCCTGCCGCAAGGTCGCCGTCCAGGTCGCGCTCGGCACGCTCGACGGCAAGGTGTCGGTGACCGCCGCCCGCGCGCGCGAGAGGCTCGGCCGCCCGCGCTTCTTCCCCGACGTGCGCCGCCGCACGTCCGAGCCCGGCGTGGCGACCGGGCTCGCCTGGACGCCGGTCGGCGGCGACGTGCTGTTCGTCGAGGCGAGCGCGATGCCCGGCAAGGGCAAGCTCACGATCACCGGCCAGCTCGGCGACGTCATGCGCGAGTCGGCCGAGGCGGCGCTCTCGTACGTACGCGGGCATGCCGACCTGCCGGAGGACTGGTTCGCCAAGCACGACCTGCACGTGCACGTGCCCGCGGGAGCGATCCCGAAGGACGGCCCGAGCGCCGGCGTCACGATGGCGACCGCGCTGATGTCGCTCGTCTCGGGCCGCCCCGTGCGCGACGACGTGGCGATGACCGGCGAGCTGACGCTGACCGGCCAGGTGCTGCCGATCGGCGGCCTGAAGGAGAAGGCTCTCGCCGCCCAGCGGGCGGGCATCCACCGCGTGCTCGCGCCCCGCCGCAACGAGGGCGACCTCGAGGACATCCCCGAGCACCTGCGCAAGGACATGGAGTTCGTGTGGGTCGGCGAGGTCGGCGAGGTGTTCGACGCCGCGTTGAGCGACGGCGCCGGGCGTCGTTGACGGCTCCCCATCGCGGGTATGCTCGTCACAAACAGACGTGGAGAGGTGGTATGGCAGCGAAGAAAAAGGCCAAGAAGGCGCAGCAGGCGGCCCTTCAGGCGCGGTACAACCCGTACGTCCAGCGGGTGATCGAGGACGAGGACCTGCGCGACAACATCGTCCAGGCGTACGAGTCCGCCCGCAAGGCGTACAGCCGCCTGACCAACGGCAAGTCGCCGACCAAGCAGATCTTCGACGACAAGAAGCTCCAAAAGGAGATCAGGAACGCCGCCTTCAACGTCAAGGACGCCAGCGTCGCGCTGCGCGAGGCGCCCAATCAGAAGAAGGGCCTGAGCTTCGGCCGGGTCCTCCTGCTCGGAGTGGTCGGTGCGGGCGTCGCCCTCGCCCTCAGCGAAGGGCTGCGCAAGAAGGTCCTCGACACCCTGTTCGGGGCCGAGGAGGAGTTCGAGTACACCTCGAACACGGCCGCGTCGACGCCGTCCCAGCCGGCCGCGTCGGCCAACTAGCCGTCAGGCAGCAGCGGAACGTCCCACCACAGAATGGCGAGGACGGCGGCGGCGATCGCGAGCAGCGTGGCGATCGCCGCCAGGATCCGCTGCGTGCGCGTCGTCTCCGCCGCCTTCTCCTGAGCGACGGCGGCCTGCTCCAGCGACTTGTCGAGCAGCCGCTCGGCCCACACGAACTCCATCGAGAGCATCGCGAGGCCGATCGGGATCAGCACGAACGCCGGCCCGGGCGTGACGAGCATGATCACCCCGACGAGCGTCACGAGCGCGCCGGTGATCCCGAAGATGACCCGGTAGACCGGGTTGCGCGCGCGGTGCATGGCCCGGCGCGCCTCGAGCCGTTCGATCAGCTTGGGGCGCGGGCGCCGCTCGCTTTCCACGTGGAGAGTGTGCCAAACCGAACCGAAAACGCGGGGAACGTTCTCTAGCTTCAAGTGCATGACCGATGATGCGATCGTCGTCGAGGGGCTTGAGAAGTCGTACGGCGCCGTCAAGGCGCTCTGCGGGGTCGACTTTGCCGCTCGCACCGGCTCGATCCTCGGGCTCCTGGGCCCGAACGGCGCCGGCAAGACCACCGCGGTGCGGATCCTCGCCACGCTGCTCGACCCCGACGCCGGCAGCGCGCGCGTCGTGGGGCTCGACGTCGTGCGCGACGCCGCCGCGCTGCGCGCCCAGATCGGCCTGGCCGGCCAGTACGCCGCGGTCGACGAGAACCTGACCGGCGTCGAGAACCTCGAGATGGTCGGGCGGCTCTACCACCTCGGGCGCCGCGAGTCCAGGCAGCGCGCCGAGGAGCTGCTCGAGCGCTTCGATCTCACCGACGCGGCCAAGCGCCCGGCCAAGACGTACTCCGGCGGCATGCGCCGCCGGCTCGACCTCGCGGCCGCGCTCGTGGCGCGCCCGCCGGTGCTGTTCCTCGACGAGCCGACCACGGGCCTCGACCCCCGCAGCCGCATCGGCATGTGGGAGATGATCGAGGCGCGCGTCGCCGCCGGCACCACGGTCCTGCTCACCACTCAGTACCTCGACGAGGCCGACCGGCTCGCCGACCAGATCGTGGTTATCGACCACGGCCGCGTGATCGCCAAGGGCACGTCGGACGAGCTCAAGGGCGAGATCGGCGGCGAGCGCGTGGAGATCCAGCTCGAGGACCCGGCCGACGCCGACGCGGCGATCGCCGCGCTGGCGCCGATCTGCATGGACCGCCCGTACGTCGAAGGCCGCGTCGTGCGCGCGCCGGTGCGTCGGCGCCACGGGCTGATCCCCGAGATCGTCCGCGCGCTCGACGACGCCGACGTGCCGATCGACGACATCGCGCTCCACCGGCCGACGCTCGACGACGTCTTCATGGCGCTCACCGGCCACGCGGCCGAGGAGGAGCCTGAGCACGAGGAGGTGGCGGCATGAGCACGTTCGCGCTCACCTTCGAGGACACGCTGGTGCTCGCGCGCCGCAACCTGATGCGGATCCCGCGCCAGCCCGACCTGCTGATCGCCTACACGATCCAGCCGGTGATGTTCGTGCTGCTGTTCGTGTACGTGTTCGGCGGCGCGATCAGCACGCCGGGCTTCGACTACGTCGACTTCCTGATGCCGGGGATCATCGTCCAGTCGATCGCGTTCGGCGGCTTCGTCACCGCGCTCGGCCTGTCGGAGGACGTCCAGAAGGGCCTGATCGACCGCTTCCGCTCGCTGCCGATGTCGCGCGCTGCCGTGCTGCTGGGCCGCACGTCGTCGGACATCCTGCTCAACTGCCTGTCGCTCTGCGTGCTGCTCGCGGTCGGCTTCGCCGCCGGCTTCAACTTCATCGGCGCGACGGTCGGCGAGATCGCGCTCGGCATCGTCCTGCTGCTGCTGCTCGGTTACGCGTTCTCGTGGATCTTCGCGCTCGTGGGCCTGTACTCGTCCACGCCGGAGACCGCGAACTCGATCGGCTTCACCCTGATCTTCCCGCTCACGTTCGCGTCGTCGATCTTCGTGCCCGCGGCGACGATGCCGGACGGGCTGCGGCAGTTCGCCGAAGCCAACCCGTTCACGACGATCGCCGACGCCGTGCGCTCGCTGTGGCTCGACACGCCGGCCAACAGCGACGTGTGGATGGCCTTCGTCTGGTGCTTCGCGCTGATCGCCGTGTTCGCGCCGCTGGCGGTGGCGCGCTACCGCAAGGTCGCCGCGCGCTGACGCAGGCGCGCCTTCGCGCTGAGCCTGCCGGCGGGCCGTGAGAAGCACAGCTTGCACAGCCCGCCGGTGGCCGCGCGGACGGTCTTGCGCGCGACCCGCTTGCCGTTGCGCCGCAGCGTGACGGTGAGGCGCCCGGGCTGCGGCGCGCAGGCGGTCACGATCGCCGAGCGCCCGTGCACGCCGACCCGCGGGCGCGCGCTGCACGCGCGCGCGGTGATCCACGTGGGCTGCTGGCCGCCCTTCAGGACCCGGTGCTCGCGCGGCGCGCCGGTGGCCCGGGCCACGTAGATGTCGCCGCCGTGCTCGAATGCGATCAGCTTCCCGTCGGGCGAGCACGTCGGCTGGGTGTTCTCACCGCCGACGAGCTGGCGCACCGGCGCGGCGGTCGCCACGTCGTAGATGACGATCGGCCCCGCGCCGGGCATGCCGGCGCCGGGGCCCTGGACAACCGCGATGAGCGTGCCGTCGGGCGAGAACGCCGGGTTGGTCAGGTCGTGGGTCGGGTCACGCGCGACGTCGCGCTCGCACTCGAAGTCGACGTTGGTCACCAGCAGGCAGATGCCGTCCGCGAACGGCGCGGACCCGGATGTGTCGGTCCGCACGAGCCGCGGGCCGAGCCAGCCGGTGTCGATCGGGCCGCGCGACGTCGTCTCGCGCTCGCTGCCGTCGGGCTTCATGACGAACAGGTACGGCTGGAAATGGAGGATGGGTGGACTCCCGAGGTACTCGGGAACGAGGTCGACCGTGGCGATCTCTGCGCCGCTGGGGGAGATCTCGGCGATCAGCTGGACGCCGCTGCGCGGCAGCTTGCCGGTGATACGCCGCCCCTTGCCGTCGAGCACGTAGGCGTACGTGGCGTTGACCACGACCAGGCGTGACCCGTCGGCGGTCGCCGACACCCACGCGTACAGCGGGCCGCTGGGTTTGCCGTCGGTGGTCAGCCGGTGCTTGCCGGTGCCGTTCGGCGCGGCGCGGCAGATGTTCGGCCCGCAGC
Organism: Solirubrobacteraceae bacterium; assembly: GCA_036520135.1. Taxonomy (GTDB): domain Bacteria; phylum Actinomycetota; class Thermoleophilia; order Solirubrobacterales; family Solirubrobacteraceae; genus DASSUW01. The sequence goes on along the minus strand of DATDKF010000230.1, from coordinate 2,472 downwards.
GGTAGACCAACGCGTCCGCCCACCCGTCGGCGCACAGAACCGCGGTCATCACGGCCGTCGTGGCAAGGATGAGGCGAAGCCTCACATCTCGGGTGTACGCAGGCGGCTACAGTCCGGCTCATGGAGGCCAGCGCCCGGATCGTCGAGGCGATGCGGCGGTCCGTGGCCACGCGCGGCGCGGAGGGGTCGACCTTCGACCAGGTGGCGCGCGAGGCCGGCGTGTCGCGCGGGCTGCTGCACTACCACTTCGGCACCAAGGAGCGGCTGCTCGCCGAGGTCGTCCGGCGCGACGCCGAGATCCGCCTCGAGCACCTCGGCTCCGAGCTGAAGGGAGCGGCGACGGTCGCCGACGTCATCGCCGTCCTGCTGCACTCGCTCGAGGACCTCGTCGAGCGCGACCCCGGCTTCGTGGCGCTGATGTTCGAGCTGTTCACGTCCGGCCGCCGCAACCCCGAGATCGCCGCCGAGTTCGCCACGTTGCAGCGGGCGACGCGCACGCACGTGGCCGAGCTGCTGGCCGCCAAGCAGCGCGAGGGCGTCGTGCGGCTGGGCGACGAGCCGGAAGCCGTCGCGGCGTTCCTGCTGGCGCTCGCCGACGGGCTCGCGCTGCGGCTGCTCGGCGAGCCCGAGCACGACCACCGCGGCACGCTCGCCGCTGCAACCACGGCCGCCCGGGCGCTGATCGCAGAGCCCTATTAGGCGAACAGGCCGCGGGCGCGCCACAGCGCCCGCGGCGTTCCCCGCGGCCGGAGCCGGCCGGTGGCGACCGCCTTGCGCGGATCAAGCCGGCCGGCGACGAGGTCGACCCAGTCGTCGAACCGGCAGCGCAGCTCGAGGTCGACGTGCGGCGCGCGCCCCGGCGCGGCCGCCGTCGCCCCGTTGTCGAGCCGGACGTGCCACGGCTCGGCGTCGGGGAACTCCCACTGGAGCACGAACGGGCCGTCAGGGGCGCGACGCAGGTCGACGTTGCGGCGGACACTGTCGAACAGCACGCACATCGCCTCCGGGTCGCGCGCCGGCGGGCCGTTGCGCTCACCGAGGTAGCCGGCCCGCAGCATCGCCAGGCCGCGCTCGGCACGCGCGCGCGGCGGCATGTCCATCGGCATGACCTGCGGCCCGGGCAGCGACTCGACGGGCATGCCCGCGGCCTTGAACTTCGCCTCGAACGAGCGCGCGCCCTCCTCGTAGATCTGTTCGAGCGTGAAGCCGAAGCACTCGGCGTAGCGCGTGTCCCAGTTCGGCGGGACGAAGACGGCGAGCGAGACGGGCGTGACCGCGCGTAGCTGCTCGGCCACCGCCTCGGGCACCTCCGGGTCCTCGGCCGCCAGGTCGCGCAGCAGCTTGACGCCGAAGGCGATGTGGCGCTGCTCGTCGAGCGCGACGTTGTGCATGCCCGCGCGGAAGCGGGGCAGCAGGTCGCGCTCGTTGAGGTAGTCGGAGATGAAGTGCTGGCCGGGCTGGGCGAGCGTCGCCTCGACGACGAAGTGGTACATCGTCACGGCCTGCGCGAGCTTGGTGCGCGAGCGGTCGCGCCGCAGCTCGTCGACCACGCGGTCGAGCATCGCGAACGTCTTCACGAAGCCCCAGGTGAGCTCCGGCCGCGTCGCCTCCAGCGCGCCCGCGATGGTCCCGTCGCCGCGCTCGACGACCTCGTGCATGAAACGGTTGAAGAACACCGCGTGCCGCGCCTCGTCGACCTGCTGGGTGGCGAGGAAGTACTTCTGCTCCTCGCGCGGGGCGGCGTCGATGAACGGCGCGAGGTCGTCGGCGACCGTGTCCTCGCCGTGGAAGAACATCGCGTAGTTCCAGAGCGCGGCCGTGCGCTCGAACGGCGTGAACCTCTCCTGCCACTCGACGCGGTCGACGCTGAAGTCGATCTCGGTCGCGCGCCAGTTGCCGCGCTCCCAACGCTCGTAGAGGTCGGTATAGCTGACCTGGTCGACGGCGGCGACCGCCATGTAGCCGACGTTACTAAACGTCGACGTTCAACGTGTGACTTCAGTCACACGTCGCGCCAGATCGGCCACCGGCACCCGCTCCTGCGCGAGCGTGTCGCGGTCGCGCAGCGTGACCGTGTCGTCCTCCAGCGTCTGGTGGTCGACGGTGACCGCCAGCGGCGTGCCGATCTCGTCCTGGCGCCGGTAGCGGCGGCCGATCGCGCCGCCGTCGTCGTACTCGGCGCTCACATGCGTGCGCAGCTCGAGGTAGATCTCGCGCGCCTTCTCGGGGTGGCCGTCCTTTCGCAGCAGCGGCAGCACGGCGACCTTGACCGGCGCCATCGCCGGGCTCAGGCGCAGGACCGTCCGCTGCTCGCCGCCGATCTCGTCGGTGTCGTAGGCGTCGCATAGCAGCGCGAGCACGGTGCGGCCGACGCCGGCCGCCGGCTCGACCACGTGCGGGACGTAGCGCTCGCCCGCCTTCGGGTCGAAGTACTCGAGCTTCTCGCCGGAGAACTTGGCGTGCTGCGTGAGG
>DATDKF010000229.1:0-2766 GCA_036520135.1 Solirubrobacteraceae bacterium | reverse complement strand
CTGCGCCAGTACGACATCTCGGATCCCACCGCGCCGAGGCTGACCGGGCGGCTCCAGCTCGGCGGCGTGCTGGGCCGGCCGATCGACGGACCGCGCGAGCTGAGCGGCGGGCCGCAGATGATCCAGCTGTCGCTCGACGGCCGCCGGCTGTACGTCACCAACTCGCTCTACTCGACCTGGGACAACCAGTTCTACCCCGGCCTGCGGTCGTGGCTCCTGCGCGTCAACTGCGACCCGGACGGCGGCATGGAGCTCGACCCGGGCTTCTTCGTCGATTTCCACGACCGCCCCGGCGGGCCGGCGCGCGCCCACGAGGTGCGCCTGCAGGGCGGCGACTGCACGACCGAGATCTTCCAGTGATCGCGCACGTCGCCGGCCTGCCGCTCGAGGAGACGATCCTCCAGATCGCCCCCGCGGGCCTCGGCCTCGCCGCGGCCGCGCGGGGCGCGCTGCTCACGCGGTCGACGCGCGGACGACGAGCTCGGGCGGCGCCGGCCGGTACGCCGGGACCGGCTCGCCCGCCAACGCGGCCAGCAGGGCCGCAGCCGCGCCTGCGCCGAAGCCCGCGTAGTCGACCCGCACGCTGGTCAGCGGCGGTGACCCGAGGGCGGCGAGCGGCGAGTCGTCGAAGCCGGTGATCGCCACGTCGCCCGGGACGGACAGACCCCGCTCCCGGGCGGCGGCGAGCGTTGCGGCGGCGAGGCCGTCGCTGGTGTGGACGATCGCGGTCACGCCGGCGCCGAGCAGCCCGGCGTGGTCCGCGTGCGCGACCGGGCCGGGCTGCACCCCGGCGTCGGCCAAGGTGGCGCGCCAGGCCGCCAGCCGCGCCTGCACATGCTCGAGGTGGGCCGGGCCGCCGGCGAACGCGATCCGCCGGTGGCCGAGCGCGAGCAGGTGCTCGGTGACGAGCCGGATGCCGGCAGCGTGCTCGGTCTCGATCCACGGGAACGGGCACGGCGAGACCGGATGGCCGGCGACGACCGCGGGCAGCCCTGACTCGGCGAGCAGCGCGAACCGCGGGTCGTCGACCTCGACGTCGCACAGCAGGAAGCCGTCGACGCGACCCGAGCCCGCGAGCCGCTCGTACGCGGCGAGGTCGACGTGCTCGGCCACGCGCAGCACGAGGTCGTGGTCGCTGCGGGAAAGCGTGCGCTCGACGCCGGCCAGGAAGCGCACGAAGAACGGGTCGATCTCGAGTTGGTCGACCGACCGCGAGAGCAGCAGGCCGACCGCCCGCGCGCGCGCCTCGGTCAGGGCCCGCGCCGAGGCGCTCGGCCGCCATCCCAGCTCCTCTGCGGCGTCCAGGATCCGCCGCCGCGTGGCCTCGGCCACACCCGGCCGGCCGTTGACGGCGAACGACACGGCGGCCGTCGACACGCCGGCGCGGGCCGCCACGTCCTCGATCGTCGGCCGCGAGCGGCCTGGGCGTTTCCGAGATGCCATCTGCGGGAACGTCCTACCCAGGGACTAAAGCGCTTAAGCGAGTTTCGGGGGGAGGAGATCGCAGTGAGCATCATGCGAGCTGTCGTCGCCGGGGTCATCCTGGCGGCCACGATGGGGGCGGGCGTGGCAGCGGCCGCGACGCCCGAGCTGTCGACGTCCGACCAGCTCAAGACGCGCCGCTACGTGTCCGCGGGCGATCGCGCATACGTAATGGGCTTCCAGGACGGCGGCTTCTACGCGCAGGGCTGGCACGTGACCGGCGAGATGGGCGGCGTCTGGTCGCAGCCGCTCAAGCTGGTCGACGGCGTCTGGTTCGGCGTCGACGGCCAGTGGCTCGGCCCGGCCACGAAGTTCACGAGCGGCTGGGGCTACACCCGGATGGACTTCCCGGACGCGGCCGGCCTGAAGGTGAGCCGCACCGACTTCGCGCCCAACGGGCGGCGCGCCGCGCTGTTCGGCCTGCGCCTGCAGAACCCCGGCGCGACGAAGACCGTCGACGTCAAGGTCGACACCCATTCCGAGGTCATGTCGCACTACCCGTGGGCGTGGACGACGCCCAACGCCGGCGACTTCAACCTCGCCGACACCGGCGCCTTCAGCGACGGCGCGCTCGAGTTCCACGACACCGGCACGCCGCACGCGAACGCCGGCCCACACGACTGGGTCGCGGTCGTCGGCTCGAACCCGCGGCCGGACGGCGGCACCGCCGGCCCGGGCCACTGGGGCTCGCAGACCGAGCCGGTCGTGTGCACTGCCGAAAGCCAGTTCTGGTGCGACGAGGGCCCGTTCGGCAAGGGGACCGGCGGCCAGCTCACCTACCACGTGCGCGTCCCCGCGCACGGCACGAAGACCCTGTGGGTCGGCGTCGCCGGCTCGGACAAGGGCGCCGCGGCGGCGCACTCGGAGCTCGGCGCCGCGCTCGCCAACCCGAGCCGCGCGCTCGCCCGCAAGATCGACGCGCGCGAGCGGCTGGCGAGCTACAGCAAGCTGTCGCTGCCGGGTGACCGGCGGCTCGCCCAGGGCATCGACTGGGGCAAGCAGAACATCGCCGACCTCACCCAGCAGGCCGACGACCTGAAGATCCGCGACGTCGACGAGGGCCGCCAGTACCCGCCGCCCGCGGGCACGGTCGAGCACGTGCGCTGGATCGGCGCGGGCTACCCGGACTACCCGTGGATCTTCGCGACCGACGCCGAGTACACGGCGTTCGCCGCGGTCACGGTCGGCCAGTTCGAGGCGATCAAGGACCACGCGCGGGCGCTGCGCGACACGTCGGAGATCCTCAACGGCAGCTCCGGCAAGGTCGTGCACGAGGTCGTCGAG
>DATDKF010000228.1:0-7474 GCA_036520135.1 Solirubrobacteraceae bacterium | reverse complement strand
CGGCGACTTCGGCGTGTTCGAGGGCGCGTCCTCTGGCCTGCTGGGCGAGGACGAGCTCAACGACGCCGCGTCGGTGCTCGAGCCCGGCACGAGCGCGGCGGTGCTGGTGTGGGAGAACCGCTGGGCGGCTCCCGTCGCCGTCGCCGTGCGCAAGTCTGGCGGTCAGCTCGTGGCGAGCGGCCGCATCCCCGTCCAGGCCATCCTCGCGTCGCTCGACGCGGTCGAGGCCGATACCCCCTGATAAGGAGACGTCATGCCAGGACTGCTTCGAGGCGTCGCCCGCACTGCCGTTGTCGCGGGCACCGCCACCGCCGTAAGCAACCGCGTTTCGCGCCGGCAGTCGCGGCGCTGGGCCGAGCAGGACTACCAGCAGGAGCCGCCCCCGCAGGAGCCGGTCTACGAACAGGCGCCCGCCGAGCCTGCCGTCGACCCGATCCAGCAGCTCAAGGAGCTCGCTGCGCTCAAGGACCAGGGCGTCCTCACGGAGGCCGAGTTCGCGGCGCAGAAGGCGAAGATCCTCGGCTAGGTCTCGACGTCGAGCAGGCCCGTCTCGGCGGCGCGGACCACGGCCTCCGAGCGCGAGCAGACGCCGAGCTTGCGGTAGACGGCGTGCGCGTGGGTCTTGACCGTGTTGGCCGAGACGTGCAGCCGGCGCCCCATCTCGCGGAAGGAGAGGTGCGTCGGCATCAGCGCGAGGACGCGCAGCTCGGCCGTCGTCAGCGATGAGGGGCCGACGATCGCGGTCGCGGTGAACGCCGCGGCCTGCGACCACAGCTCGTCGATCCGGCGGCGGAGCACGCCGGCGTCGTCCGCGCGCGCGAGCATCCGCGACGCCTCGCCGAGCAGCGTGCGCGTGCCGGTGACGTCGCCGAGGCGGAGCGCCGCGCGGGCGAGCACGATCCGCGTCACGACCTCGTACCAGGGGACGTAGTCGACGAGCATCGTCAGCAGCTCGATCGCCTTGCGCCGGTCGGCCTGCGCGTCCTCGACACGGTCGCGGTGGGCGCGGACGAGCGCGGAGACGGCGTAGACGAGCGCGCACGTCGGGTAGTCGGCCAGGTCCATGCGCTCGACCTGCGCGCGCGCCCGCGACGCCAGCAGCGGGCCCTGCTCCCAGTCGCCCTCGTCGATGGCGATCAGCGCGAGCTGGGCGAGGCAGAGCACCTGGACGCTGCGACCGGCGATCGCGCCGCGCCGCGCGCCCTCCTCGAGGCGTGCCCGCCCCGCCTCAATGTCGCCGCCGAGGTGCTCGCCGACGCCCTCCAGCAGGCAGCACAGCGATCGCCACGGGCTGTCGTCGGGCATGTCCGCCTGGGCGCGCGCCGCGTCGTCGGTCATCCGGCCGATGCCCTCGCGCGCCACCGCCGCCCGCATCATGGCGATGCCCGCACCGATCGATCCGCCGGACGCGGTGTGCCCGTGCGCGGCGATCGACGTCCAGTGCTCCACCTGGTCGCGGTCGCCGTCGGCGAGATGGCTGGCCGCGGCGGTGAGCGCGAGCGTCGGATGGCCGGCGATCTGATCGGGCGCGAGCTGATCGAGCCAGCGGCGGACGTCCGCGGCGTGCCCGTCGAGCACATGCTCGGCGGCCGAGCCCCACAGCAGCTCGCCGGCGCGCGCCACGTCGCCGCCGTGGATCGCGTGCACGATCGCGCGGTCGATGTCGCCGGCGCCGGCGTACCAGGCGCTCGCGCGACGGTGCAGCTCGGCTTCGAACTGCGGCTCGACGCGGCCGAGCTCGGCCTGCAGCATGCGCGCCAGCACCGCGTGGTAGCGGTAGCTGGCGTCCGAGTTGTCGAGCGGGATCACCAGCATGTTGGACCGCGACATGTCGCGCAGCACCTCGCCCGATCCGCGGCTTCCGAGGACGGCGTCACAGAGCGAGCCGGACAGGCTGTCGAGCACCGACGTGCGCCGCAGGAAAACGCGCTGGTCGTCCGCCAGCGCGCCGAGCAGCTCGTCCCGGACGTAGTCCGCCATCAGGCGGTCGTCGCCCGCGAAGCGCGAGACCGCCCGGTGCATGTCCTGCTTGCCGCGGAGCGACAGCGCCGCCAGGTAGAGCCCGGCCGGCCAGCCCTCGGTGCGCTCGAGCAGTACGAGCACGTCCTCGGCCGGGAGCTCGAGGCCGGCGAGCTGGAGCATCGTGGCCGCCTCGCGGCGGCTCGTCGCGAGGTCGCTCTGGCGCAGGTCGACGAGCCGTCCCTGCGCGCGCAGGCGGCCGATCGGCAGCGCCGGCTCCGCGCGCGAGGCGAGGACGAGCTGCGACCCCTGCGGCACCGCGTCGGCGATCGCTCGCAGCGCCTCGACGGCGGCCGGCGAGCGCAGGCGGTGGACGTCGTCGAGGACGAGGACGAACGGCCGCTCGGGGTGCTCGAACCCGCCGGCGAGCTCCGCCGCGCCGTCGTCGGAGGCCAGGCGCAGGTGCGGGCCGCGGCGGGCCGGCGCGCCGAGCGCCCGCGCGATCGACGCGCCAAGGTGGCCTGGCTCGTTGTCGGCGTCGTCGACTGACACCCAGGCGACGGCGCGCGGGTCGCGGTCGAGCCAGTGCACGAGCAGCGTCGTCTTGCCGTAGCCGGCCGGCGCGACGATCAGGGCGAGCGGGACGTCGGCCGTCTGCTCGAGGCGGCGCAGCAGCCGCTCGCGCCGTAGCGTGCCGCCGCGCAGCGGCGGGAGCCGGCGCCCGCGCTCGGCGCCGGTGTCGTGCAGGGGAGTCGAAACCGGGCGCGTCGTGCTGGTGGCGTGCGTCATCTGCCGTCGAGCATCCTTCAGTCCGCGAGCGGGCGGCAAGGGAGCGCGCCTCTGTGTCGGCGAGGGGGCGTACACCCCCTTCGGCGGCGCGGGCGCACGCATGCCGGGGCGATTCGCACCCGTCACCCCCATGGGATGAGGTCGCGGCGGTGGCGCGGCCCTACGGTCGCGGCGATGTCATTCGCGATGCGACGACGGCTGGCACTCGCGCTCATCGCGGTCGCGACCGTGCTCGCGTTCCTGGCCGTGTTCGCCGTCTGGCTCAACCGCCAGCTTCTCAACACCGACAACTGGACGCGGACGAGCAGCGAACTGCTCGCCGATCCGCTGATCCGCCACCAGATCGCGGACTACCTGGTCGACGAGCTGTACGCCAACGTCGACGTCGAGGCGGAGCTGCGGTCCGCGCTGCCCGCGCGCCTGCAGCCGCTCGCGGGCCCCGCGGCCAGCGGGCTGCACAACCTCGCCGACCGCGGCGCGAACGAGGCCCTTGCGCGCCCGCGCGCGCAACAGGCGTGGGAGAACGCGAACCGCAACACCCACGAGGCGCTGCTGCGCGTGCTGCGCGGCGGCGGCCAGGTGGCGTCCACGAGCAACGGCACCGTCACGCTCGACCTGCGCACGCTGCTCGAGCAGGTGGCCGACCGCGTCGGCGTCGGCGATCGGCTCGCAGGCGCGCTGCCAGCGTCCGCGGCGCAGATCACCGTGCTGCGCTCGAGCCAACTGGCAACGGCGCAGAACGTCGTGAACACGCTCAAGCCGCTCGCGATCGCGCTGGTCGCGCTGTCGCTCGGCCTGTTCGGGGTCGCGCTGGCGATCGCGCCGGGCTGGAGGCGGCAGGCGGTGCGCGCGTACGGCGTCGGGTTCGTGGTGGCCGGCGGCGGCGCGCTCGCCGTGATGTCGCTGGCCGGAGACGCGATCGTGAACTCGCTCGCCACCACGGCCGCGGCCAAGCCGGCGGTGGAGCGCGCGTGGGTGATCGCGACGCCGCTGCTGCACGAGGCGGCCGTTGCGACGATCGGCTACGGCGTGGTGATGATCCTCGGCGCGTGGCTGGCCGGCCCGTCCCGGCTCACTGTGGCCATCCGCCGCGCGCTCGCCCCGTACCTGCGCGAGCCGCTGATCGCCTACACCGGGCTCGCTGTGGTGCTGCTGCTCGTGATCCTCAAGTGGGCGCCCACCCCCGCCACCCGTAGCCCGGTCCTCGCGGCGGTGCTCGTCGCGCTCGTGGCGCTCGGCTTCGAGGGACTGCGCCGGCAAGCGGTGCGCGAGAACCCCGGCGCCGACCGGCAGGAGGCGCTCGGCCGCTGGCGCGACCGGCTCTCGACCGGCTGGCAGTGGACGAGCGAGCGGGCGACCACGGGCGCCCGGCAGGCATCGGACACCGTGCGCCAGGGCGCCGCGACGGTCCGCCAGGCGGCGCCCGACCTCGGCGTGCACACCTCGGCCGGCGACGAGCGGATCGAACAGCTCGAGCGGCTCGGCCGGCTGCACGACGCCGGCGTGCTCGACGACGACGAGTTCCGCACGGAGAAGACTCGCGTGCTCGCCGGCGCCGCCGCCGGGGACGACGGCGTGCGCTAGGGCGACCGCTGAGCGACCTCGAGGCGCTCGCCCGGCTGGAGCACGTGCACGGTGACGTCCGGCGCCACGCGCGCGGCCGCAGCCGCGAACTCTCGCGCGGGCGCGAGCAGGTCGGGTTTGAGGTCGATGCGGGCGTACGTCCCCCAGTGGATCGGGATCGCCGCGCGCGGGGCGATCAGCGCGACGGCCTCCGCAGCGCGCTCGGGGTCGAGGTGGCCCGGCGGCGTCCGCGGGCCCCAGCCGCCGACCGGCACCGCGGCGAGGTCGACCCGCCCAGCGAGATCGCTCATCCCGTCGAACAGGTCGGTGTCGCCGGCGAAGTACAGCCGCGTCGGCCCGTCGAGCAGGAACCCGAGCGCGGGCAGCGGCGCGCCGACGGGGTAGCGGCGGCCGTCGTGCAGCGCGGGGACCGCCTCGACGGTCAGCCCGCCGACCGCGACGCGGTCGCCGACGTCGACCTCGACGACCTCGGTCGCCCCGCCGCGGCGCAGGTAGCCCGCGGTGCCGCGCGGCCCGATGACGAGCGGGCAGCCGGGCGTCACGCGCCGGAGCGAGGCGACGTCGAGATGGTCGTGGTGGGCGTGCGAGACGAGGATCGCGTCGAGCCGCGTCAGTACGTCCGGGTCGGGCGGCGCCGCGCGGCGCCGGATGTGCCCGAGGCCGCGACGGATCAGCGGGTCGGTGAGCACGCGCGCGCCGCCCAGCTCGGCCAGCAACGTGGCGTGCCCGACGTAGGTGACGGCGTCGGTCACGTCAGCAGCCCGATGATGCCCTTGATCAGCAGGCAGGTGCCGACGACGGAGAACAGCACGCTGACGATCACCTGCCGGTGGCGGCGCGACCAGTCGTTGCCCCGCGACATCAGGTTGTGCGCGTCGGCGAGGTGGTTGCGGGCTAGCACGAAGCCCGCTATCGGCACGCTGAACCAGATCGCGTTGTAGGCGGCGACCTGCCAGGCCGCGGACGTGAGCGCCGGCTTGGGCGCCGCGATCGAGTTGAGTGCGACGAGGTAGAACAGGCCCGGGAGATGCGTGGCCGCGCCGGCGCCGCCCGCCACCTTCAGCGACGGTCGCTGCAGCATCGCGACGATCCGCGACGGGCGTTCCTCCGCGCCGCGGCGGCGGCGCATCGCCTGCATGCGCCCCGACCACGTGCCGGCCGCGAAGCCGAGCATCGCGGCGCCGGCGACGATGTCGACCACGTCGGTGCGCGTCGAGGCCCGGCCCGGCAGCGGGACGCCGTGCAGCACGGACACGATGAGCAGCCCGAGCAGCGCGCTGAACGCGAACCCGCAGACGATGAAAGCCGCCAGCAGCGGGCGCGCGCGCACGTTGGCGAGCAGCGTGAAGACGGCGGCGAGCGCGGTGCTCGGTCGCACCGCGCTGGCGACGGCCAGGATCACGGCCTCGACGCTCATGCGCGTTCCATCGCTGGTTTCTAGACGATCTGACGACCCGCGCGGATCACCCGCTTGGGGTGATGCCCACCGCGGCGCGACCCCCGACCATGCCCGTCGTGAGCCGAGAGCCCGACGCGGATCGCTCGACCACGGGCTGGCACCCGGCCAAGCTGCGCCTGAACGTCGTGCACGTGCTGGTGGCCTGGCTCGTCGCGTCTCTGTCGCTGCTCGTCGGCGCGTTCATCGTCCCGGGCGTATCGCTCGACCGGCCGAGCGGCGCCATCCCGGTGGCCGTCGCGATCGCGCTCGTGAACGCGATCATCCCGCCGGCGATCGCCGCACTGCGCCTGCCCTGGACGTTCCTCCTCGGCTTCGTGCTGGTGCTGCTCGCCGACGCGTTCTCGCTGGTCATCGCCGCGAAGCTGCTGCCCGACTATCTCCATGTGGGCAGGTTCGCCGACGCTCTGCTCGCGTCGCTGGTCGCGAGCGCCACGGCGATCGTGCTCGAGGTGGTGCTCGGGACCAACGACCAGGACAACTTCGCGCTACGGGTGGTGCGCCGCGTCGCCCGCCGGCAGGGGCGGCCGACGACCACCTCCGTCCCCGGCATCATCTTCCTGGAGATCGACGGGCTCGCCCTGCCGGTGCTGCAGCGGGCGATCCGGCACGGCAGCGCGCCGGTGATGGCGCGCTGGATCGAGGACGAGGGCTACCGCCTCACCGAATGGGAGACCGACCTCTCGTCGCAGACGGGTGCGAGCCAGGCCGGGATCCTGCTCGGGTCCAACGAGGACATCCCGGCGTTCCGCTGGGTCGAGAAGGAGACGGGCACGCTGATGGTGTGCTCGTCGCCGGAGGACTGCGCGGAGATAGAGCGCCGGCACGCGACCGGCGACGGCCTGCTCGTCGACGGCGGCGCGAGCCGCGGCAACCTGCTGTCGGGCGAGGCCGAGGAGACGATCCTCACGATCAGCCGCATGGAGTCCGAGAAGCGCGCGAACCCCGGCTACCGCGCGTTCTTCGCCGACGGCGTCAACGTCACCCGCGCGCTCGTGCTGTTCATCTGGGAGGTACTGCTCGAGTGGACCGCCGCCGCCCGCGCCAAGCGCCGCGACGTGCGACCGCGCGGGCACCGCGGCGGCACCTATCCGTTCCTGCGCGGCGTGCTGTGCGTGATCGTCCGCAACGTCATCGTCTATGGCGTGCTCGCCGACATGATGCGCGGGCGCCCCGCGGTCTACGCGACGTTCTCGAGCTACGACGAGGTCGCGCACCACTCGGGGCTCGAGCGCGCCGACACGCTGGAGGCGCTGCGCAAGCTCGACCAGCAGTTCGCGCAGATCGAGCGGGCGCGTCGCTACGCGCCGCGCCCGTACGAGATCGTCGTCCTCTCCGACCACGGCCAGACCCAAGGCGCGACCTTCAAGCAACGCAACGGCTACGGCCTCGACGAGCTCGTCGAGCGCTCGCTCTCGAAGGGCGACGTGAAGGGGATCGCGGGCGGCGACGAGCAGAGCTCGATGGTCGGCCACGCCGTCAAGGAGGCGACGGGGCAGAAGACGAAGAAGGCCAAGTCGGATGTAAGTGACCGCGACGTGGTCGTGCTCGGCTCGGGCAACCTCGGGCTCGTCTACCTGATGGTGGAGCACCGGCGGCTGACGCTCGAGGAGATCGACGCACGCCACCCGAGGCTGCTGCCCAGCCTGCGCGCGCACCCGCATGTCGGTTGGCTGCTGGTCCGCT
>DATDKF010000227.1:0-31386 GCA_036520135.1 Solirubrobacteraceae bacterium | reverse complement strand
GAGTGGAGCTAGGGGGACTCGAACCCCCGACCTCCTGGGTGCGATCCAGGCGCTCTCCCAACTGAGCTATAGCCCCGCGACGCGTGCAGGGTTTCCTGCGTACGGCGTGAACGAGCGATTGTAGCTGCCAGGATTCATCATTCGCTGGCAGCAGGACAATCCGCGATGGGCTTGAGACAGCTCCTCACACTGAGCTTCAGGGCACGCCTGCGGCTCTTCTTCGTGGTCATCGTCATCGTCCCGATGATCATGATGGCGGTCGTCCTGTTCCAGCTGATCATCGCGTCGGAGAACAGCCAGACGGACGCGCGGCTTTCGGAGTCGCAGACCGTCGCGCGCGGGATCTTCGACGACGAGCAGGACCGCGCCGGTGCGGCGGCCAAGACGATCGGGACCGACCAGCAGCTCGCCGACGCGCTCGCCGCCAAGGACCGCGGGGCGATCCAGGCGCGGCTCGACGCGCTGGTCAAGCGCGAGGAGCTGCGCTACGCGCAGCTGCGGCTCAACGAGATCGGGACGTTCGAGTCCGGCGCGCGGCCCGTCGTGGGGTCGGCCGTCCGGCAGCTGGTCGGCGACAACGAGGCTGACACCGGCCGGCTCACCGTCGGCGCCATCGGCCCCGAGGATTACGCGAGGCGCATCTCGACCTACACGGCCTCCGAGGTCGTGATCGACGCCGGCGGGCGCACGCTGACGACGACCCAGCCCGACGCCGCGGGCGTCGACCTGCCCGAGCGCGGCCCGGTGGAGGTGTCCGGCGTCGACTACCGGGCCGCGTCGTTTGACGTGCCCGGCGTCGATGGCCAGATGAACGTGACGCTGCTGATGCCGGACCGCGACTCGGCCTCGCCCGCCTCGTCGGAGTCGCTCCTCGCGGCGGCCGCGTTCATCGCCTTCCTCGCGCTCGCCTTCGCGTTCGCGGTTGCCGTCTCGCGCCGCCTGCAGTCGGAGATCCAGCGGCTGCTGGAGGCCGCCCAGCGCCTCGGGGCCGGCGACTTCAGCGTCACCGTCCCCGCCGAGGGCAACGACGAGTTCGCCGCCCTCGGCCAGGAGTTCAACTCGATGGCCGCGCAGCTCAAGGAGCGCCTCGAGGAGCTCCAGCGCGAGCGCGAGCGCCTGCAGGAGTCGATCCGGCGCGTCGGCCAGTCGGTCGCCGCCGGGCTCGACCGCGTCGGGGTGCTGGAGATCGTCGTGCAGACCGCGGTCGAGGGCGTGAGCGCCGCCGCCGGCCGCGCCACGATGCGCGGCCAGGACGATCGGCTGCAAGAGGTCGCCCGCACCGGCGAGCCGGAGGCGTTCCGGCGCGCGCTGCACGCCGCCGAAGCGGCGGTCATCGACGCCGGCGAGGTCGCCGAGATCCAGGTCGGCGGCGCCAGCGCGCTCGCCGCGCCGCTGGGGGCGACCGAGGCCGGCGACCAGGTGATCGGCATCGTCTCGGTCGCCCGCGGCGACCACGCGTTCACGCACACCGAGCGCGAGCTGTTCGCCTACCTGACCAACCAGGCGTCGGTCTCGGTCGAGAACGTCGACCTGCACGAGACCGTGCAGAAGCAGGCGGTGACCGACGAGCTGACCGGTCTCTTCAACCACCGCCGCTTCCAGGAGGTCATGTCCGTCGAGGTCGAGCGCGCTCGCCGCTACGGCCAGGAGATGGGCCTGATCATGCTCGACATCGACAACTTCAAGCAGGTCAACGACGCCTACGGGCACCTGCAGGGCGACCTCGTGCTGCGCGAGGTCGCGCGCGTGCTTCGCCAGTCCTCGCGCGAGATCGACGAGCCGGCCCGCTACGGCGGCGAGGAGATGGCCGTGGCATTGCCGCAGACCGACCTCGAGGGCGCCTACCAGTTCGCCGAGCGCGTCCGCCGGGCGGTCGAGCACCTCGCGCTGCCGCTGCCGTCCGGCGAGGGGACGCTGAGGGTGACGGCGTCATTCGGCGTCGCGTCGCTGGCCACCGCCGACCACGCCGACAAGGACGCGCTCGTCGCGGCGGCCGACGGCGCGCTCTACGAGGCCAAGCGGACCGGCAAGAACCGTACGGTGCGGGCGAGCGAGGCCGTTGGGCCGCGGCAGGACGTTCACGGCGTCGCGTCCACGGAGTAGCCTTTCCCGAGAGGCATGGGCCTGCTCGACGACGCCATCCGCGAGCACCTGGAGCTCAAGCGCCAGCACGGCGCGGATCCCGAAGAGCTTTCGCGCCAGGAGCGCGAGGCGCTCGGCGCTGCCCGCAAGGCCGAGTTCGCCAAGCGCGCCGACGGCGAGGCGCCCGAGGCCGCCGAGCCCGCAGAGGCGCCGGAGGCTGCCGCCGAGCCGGTCGACTCGGGCGAGGCGGCCGAGCCGGTCGCCGAGGAGGCCGAGCCGGTCGACACGGGCGAGGAGACCGAGCCGTTCGACGTCGAGGCGCTCGAGTCCCCGGCGCCGGCGGCCGACGAGGTCCCGACGCCGCCCGAGCCCGAGGCCGCCAAGCCCGGCTACGACGAGGACCCGTGGCTCGCGGACGAGCGCGACGAGGTGCCCGCCGACGAGTCGCTCGACCGCCCGCGCGCGCCCGAATCCGAGTCCGCCGACCCCGAGGGCGAGGACGTCCTGGAGGAGACGCCGGACTTCCTGCAGGAGACGCCCGAGCACGACCGGCTGTGGTTCGAGCAGCGCCCGCCGCGCGACTTCGACTGGGACAAGTAGCGGCCCCGGACACCCGTCCTCCCTCGCACGCGGCGCTTGAGGACAGGCGGCGCGCGGCCGACACTAGGGAGGCGCCGGAACAGCCGGGCGGGACGGTTCTCCTGCCCCGGAGCCTTGTCTCCGCCCTTTCCGGCGAAGGCTCGCTCGACACGGGCCGCGCGGTTGCCGCCGCGCGGCCCGGAGCCGACCGCTAGTGGACCCGTCCGAAAGTTCGACGGGTTCTGGCGGGTCCCGCCGAATTTCCGGACGGATCCACTAGAAGCGCGTGTCGACGGTGCCGATCACGACGTCGTCGTCGTCGACCACGCCGAGCACCGGCCACTTGTCGAACGCCGTGCAGGGGTGCGAGATCCCGCAGACGACGACGTCGCCGACCGCCAGGTCGCCGCGCAGGAACGCGTGGTGGTCGTTGAGCGCCTCGACGGTCACGCCGCCCGGCGAGCGCACGACCGGCAGGCCGAGGTCGTAGGGCGCGTCGCGCTTGCCGAAGCCGGCGATCGCCAGCCCCGGCTCGGGGCACGACAGCACCCGGGCCCACAGCTCGAGCGCCGCGCGCAACTCCGGCAGCGGCGTCGCCTCCGCGTAGATGCCGTCGTCGTGCGTCACGTAGGAGCCCGCCCGCACGACCACCCGCACCGGTCGGCTCAGCGCCGGCCGCAGCCGCTCGGCGACGCGGTCGAAGAACACGCTGCCGCCGGCCGTGAGCAGCACCTCGTCGACGTCCGCGAACGCGCCCCGCGCGTCGAGCGCGGACGCGAGCGCCGATACCCGGTCCAGGAACGCGTCGACCGCCGCCAGCGTCGCCGGCGAGCGATCGCCTCCGAGCGTGCCCTCATACCCCTCGACGCCGGCGAGCACCAGCCGGGGGGAGGCGGCCACAGCGTCCGCCACCGCGAACGCCTGCTCCTCGGTGCGACAGCCGGCGCGCGCGCCACCGAGCTCGATCAGCACGCGCAGCGGCCGCTCGACCTCCGCGTCCAGCGCGGCCACGCCCTCCACCGAGTCGACCAGGCACAGCACCTCGACGTGCGCCCGCTCGCGCTCGAGCCAGGCGATCTCCGGCGCTCCGACGATCTCGTTGGCCAGCAGCACACGTCGCGCTCCGGCCTCGCGCATGACGGTGAGTTGCCCGACGGTCGCGGCGGTCATCGCCCACGCGCCGGCGTCGAGCTGGCGCCGGATCAGGGCCGGCGCCATCGAGGTCTTGCCGTGCGGCGCCAGCGAAACGCCGCGCGCGTCGCACCAGGCCTGCATCAGCCGCAGATTGTGGGCGACGGCGCTCTCCCGCAACACCATCAGCGGGAGCGCGACGTCGCGCATGTGAGCCCCGATCTCGATCAATTGTTTTGGATCCTTACCAATTCCACGCGAAAATCACGCTTGACGTGGCCGCCCGAACCCGCTTAGCATCGAGTTGGGAAAGTTACCTAACCAGGTACGAGAGGGGAGCGGCATGCGGCGCATCACGATGGCCATCGCGACGGCGGCGACGCTCGCGCTCGGGGTGGCCGCATGCGGCGGCACCGGCGACTCCGGGGGCTCGAGCGACGGCGCGCCCGTCGCCAAGGGCACCAAGCTCGAGCCGGCGGACATCACTCTATGGGTCGGCTTCACCCAGCGCGAGCTGCGCGTGATCAAGGAGACCGTCGCGGAGTTCGAGAAGGAGAACCCGCAGGTCAAGGTCAAGGTCGTCGGCGGCATCAACGACGACAAGATCATCGCCGCCAGCCGCGGCGGCAACGCGCCCGACGTCGCGCAGTCGTTCTCGGCCGACAACGCCGGCGCGTTCTGCGGCTCCGGTGCGTGGATCGACCTCAAGCAGTACATGGATCGCGACGGGATCAGCGACAGCATCTTCCCGCCCGCTCCCCGCTCGTACACGCAGTTCGAGGGCACGCGCTGCGCGCTGCCGATGCTGGCCGACGCCTACGGGCTCTACTACAACGAGGACATGCTCAAGAAGGCGGGCTTCAGCGGCCCGCCGAAGACCGTCTCCGAGCTGACCGAGTACGCGAAGAAGCTCACGGTCAAGAACGCGGACGGCAGCCTGAAGGTGGTCGGCTTCAACCCGGCGATGGCCTGGTACTCGAACACGCCCTCCAACTTCGGCCCGATGTACGGCGGCAAGTGGACCGACGACGAGGGCAAGTCGATCCTCGGCCAGGATCCCGCGTGGGCGAAGCTGCTGACCTGGCAGAAGGAGCTCGTCGACTGGTACGGCTACCACAATCTCGTCAAGTTCCAGGCCGGCCTCGGCGATGAGTTCTCCGCCTCCAACGCGTTCGAGAAGGGCAAGCTCGCGATGAACATCGACGGCGAGTGGCGCACCGCGTTCATCGCCGACGAGGCGCCGAACCTGCCGTACGGCACCGCGCCGGTCCCGGTCGACGACGACAACCAGGCCATCTACGGCGGCGGCTACACGACCGGCAACATCATCGGCATCCCCAAGCGCGCCGAGCACCAGGAGCAGGGCTGGGCGCTGCTGAAGTTCCTCGCCACCGACGACAAGGCCCAGGTCATGCTGTCCAACGGTCTGCGCAACGTCCCGACGACCGCATCCTCGGCCAAGTCGCCCGATCTCAAGCCCGATCCGAAGTTCGAGACGTTCCTGAAGATCTTCGGGAACGAGAACACGACGACGACGCCGATCACGGCCGCGGGCAGTGCCTACCAGGAGCTGTTCAACAACTTCGTCAACAAGTGGCAGGCCGGCCGGGTCAGCGACCTGCAGGCGGGCCTGGACGACGTGGACAAGCAGATCGACGCGCAGCTCGCCAACGCCCAGGGCGAACAGGTGCCGTGAGCACGGCGCCGCCACGGCGACGCTCGCGGCGGGCCCAATGGCGCCGGCGCCGCACGGTGCTGGCGTTCATGAGCCCGTGGATCATCGGCTTCTGCGTGTTCTTCGGCTACCCGCTCGTCACGACGGTTTACCTGTCGTTCACGCACTACGACCTGCTGGAGCCGTCGCGCTGGGTCGGCCTCGCCAACTACAAGTACATGTTCACGCAGGACAAGCAGATCTGGCCATCGGTCTACAACACGCTGTGGCTGGTGGTGATCATGGTGCCGCTGAAGGTGCTGTTCGCCTTCGGCGTCGCCCTGATGCTCACACGCGCGCGCCAGGGGATCGGGGTCTTCCGGACGATCTTCTATCTCCCGGCGCTCGCGCCGCCGGTCGCCGCCACGCTCGGCTTCGTCTACCTGCTCAACCCGGCGACCGGGCCCGTCAACGGCGCGCTGCGGCTGGTCGGCATCGAGGGGCCGCTGTGGTTCAGCGACCCGAGCTGGTCCAAGCCGGCGCTCACGCTGCTGCTGCTGTGGGGCGTCGGCAACACGATGATCATCTTCCTGGCCGCGCTTGTCGATGTGCCACGCCACCTGTATGAGTCGGCGTCGCTCGACGGCGCCGGCGCGTGGCAGCGGCTGCGCTGGGTCACGCTGCCGTCGATCAGCCCCGTGCTGCTGTTCGCGGCCGTCATCGGCACGATCGAGGCGCTGCAGCTGTTCACGCAGGCCTACGTGGGATCGACGATTGCGGCCGGCTCGGCGTCGAGCGCGGGCGACCCGTCGAACGACCTCGGGTTCCCCGAGGACTCGACACTGTTCTACCCGGTGCTGCTCTACCAGCAGGGCTTCCGCTTCTTCAACATGGGCTACGCGGCGGCGATGGCGGTGCTGCTGCTCGTGGTCTCTTTCGCGATCACGATGGTCATCGTCCGCAACTCGCGCCGCTGGGTGCACTACGCGGGAGCCGGTCGCTGATGGCGACCGAGACCGCGATCCCGGTCGTCCCCGCCCCGCCGGCGCGCCGCCAGGTGCCGCCCGCCGTGCGGCGGCGCCGGTTCCTGGTCGGCGTGGCCGAGCACAGCCTGCTGATCGTGGCGGCGCTCGCCTTCCTCGCGCCGTTCGTGTTCATGGCGTTCACGTCGCTGATGACGACCGACCAGGCGCTGTCGCCCAGGATCTGGCCCGAGCCGTTCCGCTGGAGCAACTACACCGAGGTGTTCGACCAGGCGCCGATGTTCCGCTACGCGCTGAACACGATGATCTACTCGGTGCTGGCCACGCTCGGCATGCTCATCTCGAGCATCCCGGTGGCCTACGCGCTGGCGCTGCTGCGCTGGCGCGGGCGCCAGCTCGCGTTCCTGCTCGTCCTCGTCGCCATGATGCTGCCGCCGCAGGTGACGATCGTCCCGATGTACGTGTTGTGGGCGAAGCTCGGACTCGTCGGCTCGCTGGCGCCGGTGATCATCCCCAACTGGTTCGGCGACGCGTTCTCGATCTTCCTGCTGCGCCAGTTCTTCATGACGATCCCGGAGCCGTACCTGGACTCCGCGCGCGTCGACGGCTGCGGTGAGCTGAAGATCCTCCTGACCGTCGTGCTGCGCCTGGCCAAGCCGGCGATCGCGGCGGTCGCGCTGTTCATGTTCCTGCTCACGTTCAGCGACTTCTTCGGGCCGCTGCTGTACGCCGGCGACGACGAGGCGCACTGGACGCTGTCGGTCGGCCTCGCGCAGTTCCGCACGCTGCACCAGGTGCAGTGGAGCCTCACGATGGCCGCCACGATCCTCGTGATCGCGCCCGTGATCGTGCTCTTCTTCTTCGCCCAGAAGGCGTTTGTCGAGGGCGTCACGCTGACGGGGGTGAAGGAGTGAAGGTCGCGGTCATCGGCGGCGGCTCGACCTACACGCCGGAGCTCGTGTCCGGACTTGCGGGCCTGCCGGTCACCGAGCTCGTGCTGCACGACATCGACGCCGAGCGCCGCGACGTCGTCGGCGGCCTCGCCGGGCGCATCCTCGACCGCACGGGCTTCGCCGGCGACCTGCGCCTCACCGGCGATCTCGACGCGGCGGTCGACGGCGCCGACTTCGTGCTGATCCAGATCCGCGTCGGCGGCCAGGCGGCGCGGCTCCGTGACGAGACGCTGCCGCTGGCGTGCGGCTGCATCGGCCAGGAGACGACCGGCGCCGGCGGCTTCGCCAAGGCGATGCGGACCGTCCCCGTCGTGCTCGACATCGCCGAGCGCGTGGCCGAGCGGGCTGCGCCCGGCGCGTGGATCGTCGACTTCACGAACCCGGTCGGGATCGTCACCCGGGCACTGCTCGACGCCGGGCACCGCGCGGTCGGTCTGTGCAACGTGGCGATCGGGCTGCAGCGGCACATCGCGCGCCTGCTCGGCGTCGAGCCCGCGCGCGTGCTGGTCGACCAGGTCGGTCTCAACCACCTGACGTGGGTGCGCGCGGTGCACGTCGACGGGAGCGACGTCCTGCCGGCGCTGCTCACCGCGCACGGCGACGAGCTGGCGCGCGGCGCCGGCCTGCCGCGCTGGCTGCTCGACGAGCTCGGCGTGATCCCGTCCTACTACCTGCACTACTTCTACGCGCACGACATCGTGCTGGCCGAGCAGCGCGACGGCGCCGTGCCGCGCGCGACGACGGTGGCGGAGATCGAGCGCGAGCTGCTCGAGATGTACCGCGACCCGTCGCTGACCGAGAAGCCCGCGCTGCTCGAGCGGCGCGGCGGCGCGTATTACAGCGAGGCGGCGGTCGGCCTCGTCGCGTCGCTGTCGGGCGGCGGCGACGCGGTGCACGAGGTCGACATGCGCAACGGCGGCACGCTCGCCGGGCTCGCCGACGACGACGTGGTCGAGGTTCCGGCCCGCGTCGGCCGCGACGGGCTGGAGCCGCTGGGGCAGGCCCCGCTCGCGCCCGAGCTGCTCGGGCTCGTCCAGCATGTCGCCGCCTACGAGCGACTGACTGCCGAGGCCGCGGTCACGCGCGACGACGTCACCGCCCGCAAGGCGCTGCTCGCCCATCCGCTGATCGGGCAGCACGAGATGGCGACGGAGCTGCTGCGATGAGCGTCGTGCTGGCCGTCGACGGCGGCAACTCCAAGACCGACCTCGCGTTCGTGCGCGACGACGGCGCCGTGCTCGCGCTGGTGCGCGGAGGGATGAGCTCGCCGCATCACATCGGGCTCGACGGGTCGGTCGAGCTGCTGCAGCAGCTCTACGACGAGGCGGCGGCGCTGGCCGGCCTGCGCGGGCCGGCCGACGTCGCCCACATCCTGCTGGCGGGGTTGGACTTCCCGACCGAGGAACGCGCGCTGCACGAGGCGTTGGCGGCGCGCGGTTGGACCGAGCGGCTGACGGTCGGCAACGACACGTTCGCCGTTCTTCGGGCGGGAACGGAGCGCGGCTGGGGCGTGGCGGTCGTGTGCGGCGCCGGCATCAACTGTGTCGGCGTCGGACCGGACGGCCGCCACGCGCGCTTCCCTGCGCTCGGGGCGATCAGCGGCGACTGGGGCGGCGGATACGACGTCGGGCTCGCCGCGCTCAGCGCCGCCGCTCGCAGCGAGGACGGCCGCGGGCCCAAGACGCGGCTCGAGCGGTCGGTGCCGCTCCACTTCGGGCTCCAGACACCGAGCGGGGTGGCGGAGGCGATCCACCTCGGCGAGATCCCGCTGCGCCGGGTGGTCGAGCTCGCGCCGGTCGTCTTCGACGAGGCGCCGTCCGACCCGATCGCGGCCGAGCTCGTCGACCGTCTGGCCGCCGAGGTGTCGACGCTCGCCCGCGTGGCGCTCGAGCGGCTCGACCTGACCGACCAGCCGGTCGAGGTGCTACTGGGCGGCGGGCTGTTCCAGCGCGCCGACAGCATGCTGGTCGACGCGGTGCGCGCCGCGGTGAGCGCGCGGATCACTGTCCACGCCACGGCCGAGCCGCCGATCGTCGGCGCGGCGCTGCTGGGGCTGGACGAGCTGGGGGCCGGCGGCGAGGCGCAGGCGCGAGTGCGCCGCGAGCTCGCCGAGCGGGCGACGGTGACGAGTGAGAGGCCGATCTATGGCTGAGGTGCGGTTCGAGCAGGCCACGCGGATCTATCCCGGGAGCGACGCGCCCGCGCTGGATGCGCTCGACCTGCGGATCGGCGACGGCGAGCTGATGGTGCTCGTCGGCCCGTCGGGCTCCGGCAAGACGACCGCGCTGCGGATGCTCGCCGGGCTCGAGGAGGTCGACGCCGGCGCCGTCTACATCGGCGAGCGCGACGTCAGCGACGACGCGCCCAAGAGCCGCGACGTCGCGATGGTGTTCCAGAACTACGCGCTGTACCCGTACCTGACGGTCGCCGACAACATGGCGTTCCCGCTGCGCGTCGCCAAGGTCAAGCGCAGCGAGCGCGAGATGCGCGTGCGCGAGGTCGCGACGCTGCTCGAGCTGACGCCGTACCTGGACCGCAAGCCCGGCCAGCTCTCGGGCGGTCAGCGCCAGCGCGTGGCGATGGGGCGCGCGATCGTGCGCCAGCCGCGCGTGTTCCTGATGGACGAGCCGCTCTCGAACCTCGACGCGAAGCTGCGCGTGCAGATGCGGGCGGACATCGCGGCGCTGCAGGCGCGGCTCGGCGTCACGACCGTCTACGTCACGCACGACCAGGCGGAGGCGATGACGCTCGGTCACCGGGTCGCCGTGCTCAAGGACGCGCGGCTGCAGCAGTGCGCCACGCCGCGCGAGCTGTTCGACCGCCCGGTCAACACGTTCGTCGCCGGCTTCATAGGCTCGCCTTCCATGAACCTGTGCACGCTGCCGGTGAGCGACGGCAAGGTCGCGTTCGGCTCGGTGACGGTCGACGCCGTCAACGGGCGCGACGAGGTCGTCGTCGGCGTCCGGCCCGAGGCGCTCGAGATCGCCGCCGACGGGCTCGACGCGACCGTCGACGCGGTCGAGGAGCTCGGGATCGACGCGTTCGTGTTCTGCACGGCCGACCTGCCGAGCGGGCCCGCCCGGCAGGTCGCGCGCGTCGACGCCCGGCGCGCGCCGGCCCGCGGCGAGCGCGTCCGTGTGCGGCCGAGCCCGGAGCACGAGCTGCACCTGTTCTCGGCCGAGACGGGCGAGCGCCTGAGCTGATGCCTCCGGCGACGCCCCCGCTGCTGCGCGACCTCAACGAGCGTACGGTCCTGGAGACGATCCGCGACCGCGCGCCGATCTCGCGCGCCGAGATCTCGCGCCGAGTGGGCATCTCCAAGCCGACGGTGTCGGTGGCGCTCGAGTCGCTGCTCGAGGCCGGCCTGGTCCGCGAGGCGTCCAACGACCGCGAGGGGCCGAAGTACGGGGCGACGTTCTTCGAGCCGGTGCCGGAGGCCGCGCTCGTGCTCGGGCTCGACCTCGGCGCGCGCTTCCTGCGCGGCGCGGTCTGCGACCTGCGCGGGAACGTGCGCGCGCGCCAGGACGTCGAGCTGCCGGGCGCTGATGTCCACGTCGTGCTCGACGCCGCGGCCGAGCTGCGCACCCGCCTGCTCGCTGCCGGCCAGCTGCCGGCCGGCGCGCTCGACGGCGCGGTCGCCGGCGTGCCGGGCGTGGTCGAGTCGCCGACCGGGCAGGTCGGCCTCGCCACCAACATCCCCGGGCTGGAGGGGCTGCGGATCGGGCCGGCGCTGCAGGAGCGCCTCGGCGTGCCGGTCACGGTCGAGAACGACGTCAGCCTCGCCGCCGTCGGTGAGCAGTGGCGGGGCATCGCGCAGGGGGTCGACGACTTCGCATTCCTGTCAGTCGGCACCGGGCTCGGCTGCGGGCTCGTGCTGAGCGGCGAGCTGCACCGCGGCCACCACGGTGCCGCCGGCGAGGTCGACTACGCGCTCGGCGGCGACGTCGAGCGCGAGAACGACCCGGCGGCCGTGGGCGTGTCGGCGTACGCCGCGCGGCTGGCCGCCGAGAGCCGCCTGCCGACGACGCTCACGCCGCCGTACGACGTGCGGGCGATCTTCGGCGCCGCGCGGGCGGGCGACGAGCTGGCGCGCGCGGTGGTGGCCGAGGAGGCGGAGCGGATCGTCGCGCACGTCCTGCCGATCGCCGCGGTGGTCGACGTCGCGCTGGTCGTGCTCGGCGGTGGCATCGGCGCCAATGCCGACCTGCTGCTGGAACCGATCCGCGCCCTGCTGGCCGAGCGCTGCCCCTACCCGCCGCGCGTCGAGGTCTCGAGCCTGGGCGACGCGGCGGTGCTGACCGGCGCGCTGGCTGTCGGCCTGCGCGCCGCGCTCGACAACGTGTTCGTCAACCGGGTCAGGACCGCACGGCGGTCCTGACGCCCGCGAGCGGGAGCCATGGAGGCGGGGGGAATCGAACCCCCACTTCAGCCTTGCAAAGGCCGCGTGCTCCCATTACCACTACGCCCCCGGGGCACGCGGACAGCTTACGAGGAGGAGGCGCCGCCGCCCCGAGGGGTCGGTGGGGCGGCGGCGCGGGGTGAGGGAGTGGGTCGGGCTACGGCTTGTGCAGCTGACCGCGGACGGCGCCGCCCGGGAAGTCCATCGTGTGGACGTTGACGTAGTAGCGGGCCGGGTGCTTGAGGATCTTCCGGATCAGCGTCTTCTTGACGTTCTTGGTGCAGCCGGTGAACGTCGTGCCGGAGGCCGGCTGGGTGATCAGGTCGACCACGATGCTGCCCGAGGCGACGCTCTTCTTGCCGGCATGGATGTGCGCGGCGACGACGTCGTCGATCTTCTTGACCTTGATCGTGAAGCAGACGCGCTTCTTGGCGGCATCGAGCCGGAGCTTGGCGGTCCCGGATCCGTCCGGGTCGGCGGCGGGCATCTCGTTGGAGCCCTTCATGCTCGCCTCGAGCTTCTTCACCTTCGCCGATGCCGGCGCGGCGATGACGAGCACAGCGGCGAGCGCCGCGAGGACGATTGTGATGCGCATGAAGGGGTTAACGCGCGAGTCGGCCGACGGGTTCGACGCGCGCCGCCGCGGCGGCCACCGTCGCCGCGTGGATGTCGACGGTGTCGTTCACGTCTTCTGCGTAGCCGCCGGCGAGCACGACGCAGACCGCCGCGCCGGCGTCGTGCAGCCGGTCGAGCACCAGCTCGTCGCGGGCCCGCAGGCCGGCCTTGGTGAGCGCGAGCTTCCCGAGCCGGTCGCCTTCCCACGGGTCGGCGCCGGCGAGGTAGAACGCCACCTCGGCGCGGGCGCGCGGGATCGCGTGGTCGAGCGCCTCGTCGAGCGCGGTCAGGTAGCGGTCGTCGCCCGTGCGGGCGGCGATGTCGACGTCGAGGTCGGACGGGATGCGCTGGAACGGGTAGTTGCGCGCGCCGTGCAGGGAGAGCGTGAAGCAGTCCGGGTCGGGCCCGAGCAGGTCGGCCGTCCCGTCGCCCTGGTGGACGTCGCAGTCGACGACCAGCGCGCGCGTCAGTACGCCGTCGGCGCGCAGGCGCGACAGCGCCACGGCGACGTCGTTGAAGACGCAGTAGCCGCGCGCGAACGCGCGGCCGGCGTGGTGCGTGCCGCCGCCCAGGTTCATCCCGATGCCGGCGCGGGCGGCGAAGCGCGCCGCCGCGACCGTGCCGGCAACCGAGCGGCGGCTGCGCTCGACCAGCGCGGCCGACCACGGCAGGCCGAGCCCACGCTGCTCGCGCTCGGTCATCGCGCCGGCGCGGATGCGCCCGACCAGGTCGGGATCGTGGACGGCCTCCAGCCACGCCCACGGCACCGCCTCCGCCTCGTGGAGCTCGTCGTCCGCGACGGTGCCGTCGGCCACCACCCGCTCGCGCAGCAGCCCGTACTTGTCGATCGGGAAGCGGTGCTGCTCGGGCAGTCGGAACCGCCAGCGGTCGTGCGTCCAGACGTGCACTAGGCGGGCGTCTCGCTGAGGGCCATGGCCCGAACGCTAGCGTGCAGTGGACATGGGCTCTGCGACGCCAGGCGAGTCGCCCGCGTGGTCGGGCGGGCAGGCGCTGCGCACGTTCGCGGACGTGCCCGCCGCCGTCGAGCGCCTGCTCGCGGGCGGTGAGCGCCGCGCGGTCGGGGTCGTGCTGCTCGACGCGTTCGGCCGCCGCTTCCGCGAGCGCCACGCCGCGCACCCGTTCCTGCGCCGGCTCGACGTGACGGAGATCGCTACGCAGTTTCCGTCGACGACGACCGCACACGTCACGACCATGCACACCGGCCGCCCCGTCGGCGCGCACGGGCTCTACGAGTGGAACGTCTACGAGCCGGCGCTCGACCAGGTCGTGACGCCGATCCTGCACGCGGGTCCGGCGGGGGCGCTCGGCATCGACCCGGGGACGTTCATCGACGGCGACACGATCTATCAGCGCCTGGCTGTGCCGTCGACGGTGCTGCATCCGGCGACGTTCTCACCGTCGACGTACGACGGCGTGTTCACGGCCGGCGCGCGCCTGCGGCCGTACGCGAGCCTGCCCGACGGGGTCGACGAGTTCTTCGCCGCGCTGGCCGCCGGCGGCTACGTCTACCTGTACTGGGACCGCATCGACCTGCTGGGGCACCTGCACGGCCCGGCGTCGGCGGAGTTCGACGGCGCGGCGACGGCGGCACTCGACGCGCTGGAGGCCGGGTTGCGCCGCGTCCCCGGCGCGCTGCTGCTCGTCACCGCCGACCACGGGCAGGTTCCCGTCGACCCTGAGCGCGTCGACTACCTCGACGAGCTGTGGCCGGGGCTCGCGCCGCTGCTCGCGCACGGGCCCGCCGGGTCGGCGCGCGACGTGTTCCTGCACACGCCCGCCGCCGACGAGGTCGCGGCCGGCCTCGCCGAGCGCCTCGGCGAGCGCGCCGAGGTGCGGCTCGTCGCGGACATGGTCGCCGACGGCCTGTTCGGCGAGGTCGGGCCGCGCCTGCGCGCGCGGCTCGCCGACGTCTGCGTCCTCCCGGTCGGCAACCGCACGGCGTGGCTGCGCTCGGCCGCGGGCACCGCCCAGCGCTTCCGCGGCCACCACGGCGGCCTGCATCCCGACGAGGTCGAGACCTGGGTCGGCGCCCTCGAGCTCGGCTACTCGTAGACGACGAGCACGGGGCGGGGGCGCAGGCGCATGACCTCGCCCGGGCGCATCATGTCCGTGTCCTCTTCGTAGAAGAGCTTGAAGCCGTGGTAGAAGTCGGGCGCCTGGCGGGTGAAGTCGCGGTACTTGGCCTTCTTGACGGCCTGGTTGCCGAAGCCGTCGACATTGAGCACCGTCGCGAGCCCCTCGCGTGCCTTGAGCGCGCGCTCGTCGACCATGTCGTCGGTGAACTGGTGGACGACGAACAGCTTCTCGGGCAGCTTCTCGCTCGCGACGAGCTGCGCCAGCCAGGCCGACGTGGCGTTGACCTCGCGCGCCTCGACGTGACCGATGATCTGGCCGGGCACCTCGCCGGCCCGCACGCGCCACTCGGGGTCGAGCGCGAGGCCGACGTCCGGCTGCTCGAGCCACTTCTCCAGCCGCGTCGCCTCCGTGAAGAAGTCCGACCGCCCGGGCTGGATGTCGAGCAGCAGCAGCGCCTTGGCGCGCCGCGCCGCCCGCAGGTAGCGGCCGATCACCGCGTCCTTCTGGCGGCTGCGGTACTTGCCGTCGTCGCCCGGGTCGGCGTTGGCGATCACGGTGATCAGCTCGAGCGCGGGCAGGGCCGGGCGCCGCTTGCGGCCGTAGGAGTCGGCCTGGCGGGCCAGCCGGCGCGCGGCGCCGTCCGGGGAGCCGATGCCGAGCGCGCCCAGCTCGCGGCTCTGCGGCGCGCCGTAGTAGGCGACGACGCGGAACTCCGGCAGGATGCTGCGGCCACCGCGCGGGAGCTGGACCGGAGCGGCCGGGCCCGACCCCTCGGCCGCCGTGCGCCGCGGCTCGCCGTCGCCGCCGCCGCTGCCGAGCAGCACCGCCGCCCCGAGGGCGAGCAGGGCCAGCACGGCGAGCAGGGTCAGCCGGCGCCGTCGGTAGATGTGCTGGGACTCCTTCACTGGGCTCGCGTACCCGCCGGGTCGCGCAGGCAGGCATTATGTCGCGGCGGTGCCTCTGGACCGTGACGCATTGGAAACCTTCGCGCTGGAGCTCGTCGCGATCCCGAGCCCGTCGGGCGCCGAAGGCGCGGTCGCGGAGCGCGTGCGGGTCGAGCTCGAGCGGCTCGGCTACGCCGTCGAAGTCGACGCGCTCGGCAACGTCATCGGCACGCTCGACTGCGGACGCGGACCGTGCGTGCTGTTCGACGCGCACATGGACACCGTCGGCGTGACCGATCCCGCGGCGTGGTCGGCCGACCCGGCGGGCGAGCGGCGCGACGGCCGCCTCTACGGGCGCGGGGCGATGGACATGAAGGGGCCGCTGGCGGCGGTCGTGCACGGCGCGGCGGCGGCGGAAGCGGCTGGCCGCGTGGTGGTCTGCGCGTCGATCGCCGAGGAGCTGGTGGAGGGCGCGGCGACCGTCGCGGTCGCGCGCCGGGTGCGGCCCGACGTGGCGGTGATCTGCGAGGCGACGAGCCTGCGCGTGGCGATCGGCCAGCGCGGCCGGGCGGAGCTGACGGTGGAGGTGTTCGGCCACCCGACGCACTCCTCGCGGCCGGACCTCGGCGTCAACGCCGTCGACGCGATGGCCGACGTGCTCGTCGCCGCGCGCGCGATCGAGCTGCCGTCGCACCCGGCGCTCGGGCCCGCGATCCTCGTGCCGACCGACGTCATCAGCCGCCCGTATCCCGGGCTGTCGGTCGTGCCCGACCACTGCGCGGTCACGTTCGACCGCCGCACACTGCCGGGCGAGAGCGAGGAGGACGTGGTGGCGCCGCTGCGCGCCGCCGTCGAGGCCGCGGTGGCGCCGTACGGGGCGACCGGGCGGGTCACGGTCGCCGTCGATCGATTCGACTCCTACTCCGGCGCGCGCGTGGAGGCGCCGAACTTCGCGCCCGCGTGGTTCACCGATGCCGCCGCCGAGCCTGCGCGCACCGCCCTGGCGGCGCTCGGCGCCGAGCCGACCCACTGGGCGTTCTGCACCAACGGCAGCGGCACCGCCGCGCTCGGCATCCCCACGATCGGCTTCGGGCCCGGCGACGAGACGCTCGCCCATCGCGTCGACGAGTACATCGCGCTCGACGAGCTGCACGCCGGGGCGCGCGGCTACGCGGCGCTCGCCGCCGCGCTGACCGCGCGCGCATGACCGCAGAGTGGAGAGAGCGGCTCGTCCGCAATCCGCTGGCGCAGCGGCTGGCGCCGGCGCCGCCGCCGAGCGGTCCGCTGACGTTCCACCGGTCGCTGCCCGGCTACGCGCCGACGCCGCTGGTCGAGGCGCCGGCCGCGGCGCGGGCGCTCGGCGTCGAGCGCGTGCTGGTCAAGGACGAGTCGAGCCGGTTCGGGCTGCCGTCGTTCAAGGTGCTGGGCGCCTCGTGGGCGACCCACCGCGCGGTCGCCGCGCTCGGCGAGCGGCCGCCGCACCTGACGCTGACGTGCGCGACCGACGGCAACCACGGCCGGGCGGTCGCGTGGATGGCACGGCAGCTCGGCGCCGGCGCCGTCGTCTTCGTCCCGGCCGCGATGGTCCCCGCCCGCCGCGCGGCGATTGCCGCCGAGGGCGCGCGCGTCGAGGTCGTCGACGGCACATACGACGACGCCGTCGAGCGCGCGGCCGCGCTGGCCGGGCCCGATACGCTCGTCATCCAGGACACCGCCTGGCCGGGCTACGAGACCGTGCCCACGTGGGTGGTCGACGGCTACTCGACGATCGGGACCGAGATCGACGCCGAGCCGGACCTGGTCGCCGTGCAGATCGGCGTCGGCTCGTTCGCCGCCGCGATGGTGCGGCGGTTCGCGGGCGCGCGGATCGTCGGCGTCGAGCCGGTCGCCGCCGCGTGCGCGCTGGCGTCGGTCGAGGCCGGCGAGCTCGCCGAGGTGCCCGGCCCGCACGACTCGGTGATGGCCGGCCTGAACTGCGGCCGCCCGTCCCCGCTCGCGTGGCCGGTGATCAGCGGCGGCATCGAGGCGTTCGCCGCCGTGTCCGACGACCGCGCCCGCGCGGCGGTTGCGCTGCTCGCGCGCGACGGCATCGGTGCGGGCGAGAGCGGCGCCGCCGGGCTCGCCGGCCTGCTCGCGTTCGGCGACGCGCTCGCGCTCCCCCCGACCGTCCTGGTGATCAACACCGAACGGGGACTGTCCCCCCCGCCATGACCGTCCGCGATGCGGCTACGAGGGGGACTGTCCCCGTACCGTGAACTCCGCCCACAGCGGGCGGTGATCGGAGAGGTGGAAGCGCGTGTAGGCGAGGAAGTCCTTGAGCCCGCGGTCGTCGTAGACGTTCTTGAACACGACGCGGTCGAAGTCGAAGATCGCGAGCTGCCGGAGCTCGGTCGTCTCGCCGGGGAACAGCGCGATCTGGTCGTAGTGGCTGAGGCCGTCGAGGCTCGTCCCGCCGACCTGGCTGATCGCCTCCTCCCCGCGCGGCGGCAGCCGCAGCCCGCGCTTCGTGAGCGCCCTGAAGATGCGGTCCGACTCGTCCATCTGCGGCAGATTGAAGTCGCCCAGCGGGATGATGTCCGGCACGTAGGCGAACTGGCTGCGATGGCGCCGGTCCGCCCACCACGCGAGCGCGTAGGTCTCCTCCGCCCGCCGCAGCACGTGCCGCGCGGTCTTGCCGCCGAAGTACAGGTGCACGTTGACGAGCAGGAAGCGGAAGTCGCCCCGTGTCGCGAACGCGGCCATGAACGGCCCGCGGTCGAACCCGCGGAACGGCTCGGTCGTGCCCGGCACCTTGATCTTGCGCAGGTCGCTCGGCGGGATCGAGAGCCGGCCGACCTTGTCGAGCAGCGTGACCTTGCGGGTGTCGTAGATGAACGCGCCGCGCTCGCGGTTGCCGGAGGCGTCCGAGACCAGCATGCGGCGCGTCGCCGGCAGGTGCTCCATCACCGCGCGGATGCCGGCGAGGTTGTCGTTGGTCTCCTGCACGGCCACGACGTCGAACCAGCTGACGATCTCGGCCAGCACCTCGTAGTCGGGGGCGCCGCGCTCCTGGAGGCCGAGGTTGGCGATGTTCCAGGTCGCGAGCAGCAGGCGGTCGGCCGATCGCCGCGGCAGCCGGCGCGTGCGGCGGTGGGCGCGCAGCGCCGCGATCTCCCGCCCGGCGCCGACCGGGTAGAGCGCGTCCCACTCGGGCTGCGGGAACGGCGGCATCAGGTCGACTTCGCGAACCCGCGGTCGAGCAGGCGCTGCGCCTGGCGACCGGGATCCGGGGAGTCCAGGAGCACGACGCCGAGCCGGATCGGCCCGCGCCGCGCCGTCGCGACCAGGCAGCGCCCGGCGTCGTCGGTGTAGCCGGTCTTGACGCCGGTCGCGCCCTTGTAGCCCGACCGCAGCAGCGGGTTGTTGTTGTAGAGGTAGAGCTTGTGGCCCTTGATCGGGAAGCGCAGCGCGGCCGACCGGCTGCCGACGATCTTGGCCAGCCGCGGCTCGCGCAGCACCGCGCGCGCCATCGCCGCGAGGTCGGGCGCGCACGAGTGGTTGCCGCGGTCCGTGATCCCGCTCACCGTCGAGAAGCGCGAGCACACGAGCCCCATCTTGTCCGCCCGCCGGTTCATCAGGGTGATGAAGCGCTCCTGCGAGCCGGCCGCGCGCAGCGACAGCGCGATCGCGGCGTCGTTGCCGGACGGCAGCAGCAGCCCGTAGAGCATCGTCCGCACCGCGATCCGCTTGCCGCGCGGGAGCAGCCCGACGCCGGAGCCCGTGTAGGCGAGCGCCTCCTTGGTGATCGTGACCTTCGCGTGCGGGCCGACACGGTCGACCACGACGAGCGCGGTCATCATCTTCGTCAGCGAGGCGATCGGCAGCACGCGCTCGGGGTGCGCGCGCCACAGCACGCGGCCGGTGTCGACGTCGAACAGCAGTCCGGAGCGCGGCGGGCGCTTGAAGTTCACGTGCACGACGTCGCGCGGGTCCTCGAGCCGCACCGCGAGCGGCGACGGCGCGGTGCCGCCGCCGGCCAGCGGCGCGGTCCCGGTGTCGAGCAGCGCGGCCGGCGGGGCGGCCTCGGGTTTGCGCTGGGCTGTCTGCCGCGGGTCGCCCGCCCGGGCGGCGAGGAGCAGCGTCGCCGCGATCGCCAGCAGCAGGATCGCCGCGACCGCGGCGCCCCTGCGGCGGCGCCTTCTCCGGCGGCCTCCCTGCAGGAGCGTGTACGGCATCAGCGGCGTTTGTCGGGCGGCTCCGTGAGCGCGCCGAGGATCCCGAAGGCCATCAGCGCCAGGACGATAAGGGAAAGCCCGGTCAGCAGGTCAGGGCCGTTGTCCAGCAGCACGTAGAGCGTCATGAAGCCGAATCCGCAGACGAACACGAGCGCGACGATCGTCACCGCCGACCTCACGCCATCCGCTCCAGCTGCCTTCGGCGGCGCCGCTCGCTCGCGAACACGCGGATGAACAGCAGCCCGAAGACGAAGCCGCCGATGTGGGCGAAGTACGCCACGCCGCCGCCCGTGCCCGACGGCTGCAGCAGGTCGAAGTAGGCGAACAGGCCCTGCTGGAGGATCCAGATGCCGAGGAAGAAGATCGCCGGCAGCTCGATGATCGTGACGAAGAAGATGATGAAGACCAGCGTCACGACGCGAGCGCGCGGGAACAGCAGCAGGTAGCCGCCCAGGACGCCGGCCACGGCCCCGGACGCGCCGATGCTCGGCACCGTCGAGTTGACCGAGAACAGGATCTGCCCGGCGTCGGCCGCGAGGCCGCCGAGCACGTAGAAGAGCACGAACTTCACCGGCCCCATCGAGTCCTCGACGTTGTTGCCGAAGATCCACAGGAACAGCATGTTGCCGCCGAGGTGCAGCAGCCCGCCGTGCATGAACATCGACGTGAAGAGCGTGATCCACGTCGCCGGCTGCGGGCCCGCCGTGCCGGTCACGCCGGGCTGGCCCTCGCACACGATCGCGCCCTGCACGGCCTCGCAGTGGTCGCCGGGGTGCGTGACCTCGTACGGGATCGTGCCGTAGTCGATCAGGTTGTCGAGGTAGTGCTGCGAGCTCGGGTCGCCGAGCGTGAGCCCGCCCTTCTGCCAGAAGAAGTAGGCGATCACGTTCAGCACGATCAGCACGACCGTGACGACCGGGAAGCGGTCGGTGGGGATGTTGTCGCGGAGCGGGAACACTCAGCCGGCGGCCGCCAGCGGGCCGACGCCGGGCCGCGACTGCGGCACGTGCTCGTCGGCGTGGTAGGAGGACCGCACGAGCGGGCCGGCGGCCACGTGCTCGAAGCCGAGCGCCAGCGCGGCGGCCTCGAGCGCGGTGAACTCCTCGGGCTCCCAGTAGCGGACCACCGGCAGGTGGCGCTCGGTCGGCCGCAGGTACTGGCCGACGGTGAGGACCTGCACGCCCTGCGCGCGCAGGTCGCCGAAGGCCTCGACCATCTCCTCGTGCGTCTCCCCGAGCCCGACCATCAGGCCGGACTTGGTTGTCACCTCGTCCCCGCCCATCTCCTTGGCGTTGCGCAGTACGCGCAGCGAGCGCTCCCAGCGCGAGCCGCGGCGGGCGACCGGGTACAGCCGCGGCACGACCTCGACGTTGTGGTTGAACACGTCGGGCCGCTCGGCGATCACCTTCGCCAACGGCATCTCCTCGCCGCGGAAGTCGGGCGTGAGGCACTCGATCTTGCACCACGGCGCCTGCATGCGGATCGAGCGGACGACGCCGACCCAGGCCTGGGCGCCGTAGTCGGGCAGATCGTCGCGGTCGACGCTCGTGACCACCGCGTGGCGCAGGCCCATCCGCGCCACCGATCGCGCGACGCGCAGCGGCTCGAGCGGATCGCTGAACGTCGGCTTGCCGGTCTTCACGTTGCAGAACCCGCAGCGCCGCGTGCAGGTGTCGCCGAGGATCATGAACGTGGCGGTGCCGCGCTCCCAGCAGTCGCCGACGTTCGGGCACGCGGCCTCCTGGCAGACCGTGTGCAGGCCCTCGTCCTTGATCATCCGGTCGAGCGCGCGGTAGTTCTCGCCGCCGGGCGGGGGGACCTTGAACCAGCGCGGCTTGCGGCTCCGGAACGGCAGCGTCTCGGGCCCGAGGACCTTCAGGACGTCCATTCCGCCAGGGTTGGCTCGAGAGCGCGTGCTCACGTCTCGAAGGGTATCCAGGATCGCCAGCGGTCCGGGCTGATGGCGATCACGGGGCCGACCGGCGGAACCGCGCGGTACTGCTCGTATTTGGCGGCCAGCGCTTCGAGCCCCGCGCCGGGCTCGAGCACCTCGGCCGCGCCGTCCACGCGCACCCACCACAGGCGCGACCAGTCCTCCTCGTAGTGGTCGACCAGCAGGCTCGCGCGGCCGCTGGCGCGGACGTTCTCCAGCCGCCGCAGCGCCTGCGTGGTCTTCGGCTTGGCGTCGACCGCCGTGTAGATCCGGCCCGCGTCGAGCGCGAAGCAGACGGGCACGACGTGCGGGCGCCCGTCGGCGGTCACGGTCGCCAGCCGGCCCACGCGGGCCGTGGCCAGGCGCTGCTCAGCCGTGGCGGGCGGCGAGCTCGGCATACCGCTCCACCAGCGGCAGCACCTCGTCGGCGCCGGAGTCGGGCAGCTGGAGCAGGGTGCGGTCGACGCCGGCCGCGGCGAGCGCGGCGACGAACTCGTCGCTCGCGTCGGCGCCGAAGTACGTGACCGGCACGTGGCGCCCGGCGCGCTCGCGCAGCTCGGCGATCCGCGGCGCGAGGTCGGCCGGGTCGGCGACGCGGTTCGGCATCCACTCGTCGCCGTAGCGCAGCACGCGGTCGAGCGCCTTCGGCCCGGTCCCGCCGACGAGGATCGGCGGGTGCGGCTGCTGGACGGGTTTCGGCCACGACCAGATCGGGTCGAAGTCGACGTGCTCGCCGTGGTACTCGGCCTCGTCCTGCGTCCAGATCGCCTTCATCGCCTCGATCCGCTCGCGCATCAGCGAGAAGCGCCGGTCCGGGTCGGTGCCGTGGTTGCGCATCTCCTCGCGGTTCCAGCCGGCGCCGACGCCGAACTCGAAGCGGCCGCCCGAGAGCAGGTCGACTGACGCGACCTCCTTGGCGGTGGTGATCGGGTCGCGCTCGACGACGAGGCAGATGCCGGTGCCGACCCGCAGGCGCTCGGTGGCCATCGCGGCCGCGGTCAGCGCCACGAACGGGTCGAGCGTGTGCCAGTAGCGCCGCGGGAGCTCGCCGCCGCCCGGCCGGGGCGTGTCGCGGCTGGCGGGGATGTGCGTGTGCTCGGCGAACAGCAGCGCCTCGAAGCCGGCGTCCTCGGCGGCGCGCGCCAGCTCGGCGGGCCCGATCGCGTAGTCCGTCGGGAAGATCGTCAGACCGAAACGCACACCGGCTCCAAACGGTGTGGAGTCACGATGCGCTGGCGGAGGCCGAACTCGCGGGCGAACGCGTACGCCGTGCGCTTGCGGAAGCAGGCGACGCCCTCGGCCACGCCCTCTTCGGCGAGCGACGTCATCCGCACGTCCGGCAGCCCGCAGGCGATCACGCGGCTGAACGGCGCGAGGTCGTTGTCGACGTTGACCGCGAAGCCGTGCATGCTCACGCGGCGCGCGACGTGGATGCCGATCGACGCGATCTTGCGGTCCTCGACCCACACGCCGGTGTACTCGCGCCCCGCGCGCACGTGGGCGGCGACGCCGGCCTCGCGCAGCGCGGTCACGAGCGCCGACTCCATCGTCTCCACGAACGCCCGCACGTTCGGCACGTGCATGATCGGATAGCCGACCAGCTGGCCGGGCCCGTGGTAGGTCAGCTTGCCGCCGCGGTCGGTCTCGACGACGTCGATCTCGCGGTCCAGCGGCAGCTCGCCGGGCTCCGAGCGGCGGCCCGTCGTGTAGACGGGCGGGTGCTCGAGGAGCAGCAGCAGGTCGGGCAGCTCGCCGGCCTGGACGCGCTCACGCAGGCGCTCCTGGAGGGCGACGGCCTCCCGGTACTCGACCCGGCCGAGGTGGCAGGTCCAGAGCTCTGGCACGACTCGGATGGTAAGGGGTCCGCCCCGCCCCGGCGTCCCAGGGCGGGGGTCCGTCAGACCTCGCTCAGGTAGTCGGCCAGGACTCGAGCTTCTTGCGCAGCGCGTTCAAGAACTGCGCGGCGACCGCCCCGTCGAGCGCCCGGTGGTCCCACGACATGCACAGATACGTCATCGGGCGGATCGCGATCGAGTCGTTGCCGAGCTCGTCGGTGATCACCACCGGCCGCTTGACGACGGCCTCGGTGTCGAGGATCGCGACCTGCGGCTGGTTGATCACCGGCGTGGCGATGATCGACCCGTAGCCGCCCGGGTTCGTGATCGTGAACGAGCCGCCGCGGACCTCGTCGGGCGTGAGCTGGTTCACGCGGGCGCGCTTGGCCAGGTCCTTGATCCGGCTCGCGAGGCCCTCGACGGACAACTCCTGCGCGTCGCGGATCACCGGCACGATCAGCCCGCCCTCGCCGAGCGAGACCGCGATGCCGAGGTGCACGCCGTCGTACGTGGTGAGCGTGTCGTCCTCGAGCGTGGCGTTGAGCGCCGGGAACTCGCGCAGCGTGTCGATCGTCGCCCGCGCGATGTACGGAAGGTACGTGAAGCCGGTCTTCGCCCGGGCGGCCTCGATCCGGATCAGGTCGGCCTCGACGATGGTCGTGCACGTCGCCGCCGTCTGCAGCGACTGCAGCATCCGCGCGCCGATCGACTGCCGCATGCGCGAGAGCGGCGCGCTCCCGGCGGCCGGCGCGGCGGGCTCCGGCGCCGGGGCGGCAGCGGGCGGCTCGAAGCGCGGCTTGCGCGTCTTCGGCGGCGCCGGCTCGTCGGGCCGGTACGGGCTCTCGATGTGCATCGGCGGCTCGGCGGGCGCGCCGCCGTTGCCCTCGAGGTACGCCAGCACGTCCTGCTTGCGCACGCGGCCGCCGCGACCGGTCCCCTCGACCTGGTCGAGGTCGATGCCGTGTTCGGAGGCGATGCGCATCACGACCGGCGAGTAGCGGCGCGGGCCGGAACGCTCCTCGCGCTCGCGCTCGCGCTCCGGCTCCGGCTCGGCCTTGTCGTTCTCTATCTGGTGCGCCTCACCGGGCTTCGCGTCGGTGGCGATCCGCGCCATCACGGTGCCGACGTCGACGGTCGTGCCGACCTCGACGATGATCTCCTGCACGCGGCCGGTGGCCGGCGCTTCGACGTCGGTGTCGATCTTGTCGGTCGAGATCGCGGCGATGATCTCGTCCGCTTCCACCCAGTCGCCGACCTGCTTCCTCCACTCGACGACCGTGCCCTCGGCGACGGACACGCCCATCTGGGGCATCGTCACGTCGACCAGCGTTTCGAGTTGCACGCCGGGGGCATCCGGCCCCCGTCCTTGATGCCGTTCGGCTTCGTCCTGCCGCCGTTCAATATTCGAGGAGCTCACGGCACGCCTCCCTCACGTCGTCCACCTGCGGGAGCACGGCCTGCTCGAGCGTCGGCGAGAACGGGATCGGCACGTCCGGCGTCGACACGCGGACGACCGGCCCGTCGAGGTCCTCCCACGCCCGCTCGGCGATCAGCGCGGCGACCTGCGCGCCCGCCGCGCACGTCTGGTTCGCCTCGTCGATGACCACGACCTTCGAGCACTTGCGGACCGACGCGAGGATCGCCTCCTCGTCGAGCGGCACCAGCGAGCGCAGGTCGAGCACCTCGATCGAGGCGCCGTCGATGTCCTCGGTCGCCTCGAGCGCGGTGTGCACCATCGCGCCGTAGGCGATCACGGCGAGGTCGGTGCCCTCGCGCGCGACGCGCGCGCTGAACGGCGTCTCGTACGTGCCCTCGGCGACCTCACCCTTCACGCGGCGGTAGAGGTGCTTGTGCTCCATGAACACGACCGGGTTGGGGTCGCGCACGGCGGAGATCAGCAGGCCCTTGGCGTCCTCGGCCGTCGACGGCGCGACGACCTTCAGGCCGGGGCTGTGCATGAACCACGCCTCCGGGTTCTGCGAGTGGAACGGGCCGCCCGAGAAGCCGCCGCCGGACGGCAGGCGAACGGTGATGTTCACCGACAGCCCCTGGCGGTAGTACATCTTCCCGGCCACGTTGACGAGCTGGTCGAAGCCGCACGAGATGAAGTCGGCGAACTGCATCTCGGCGATCGGCCGCATCCCCTCGACGGCCGCGCCGATCGCGGTGCCGACGATCCCGGACTCCGCCAGCGGCGTGTCCATCACGCGCATCGGGCCGAACTCGTCGATGAAGCCGTCGGTCACCTTGAACGCGCCGCCGAAGACGCCGACGTCCTCGCCCATCACGAACACGCGCTCGTCGGCGCGCATCTCCTCGCGCATCGCGTCGGAGATCGCCTGCAGGTAGGTCATGGTCGGCATGTCAGGAGGGCGGGTTGGGACGAAATCCGGACCACGGGGCCTCGCCGTCCTCGAGCAGCGCGGGCTCGTCGGCGAACAGCTGGTCGGTCGCGGTGTCGGGGTCGGGCACCGGCGCCTTCAGCGCCTGCTCGACGGCCGCGTCGATCGTGGCCTTGACCTCGTCGCGGACGGCCTGGACGTCGATCCCGAGCGCCTCGAGCCGGCGCACCTGGCGGTCGATCGGGTCCTTGGCGCGCCACTCCTCGACCTGCTCCTTCGGCACGTACTTCATGTCGTCGTGCGCGGCGTGGCCGTGCATGCGCATGGTCACGGCCTCGATCAGCGTCGGGCCCTCGCCGGCGAGCGCGCGCTCGCGCGCGCGGCGGACGCTCTCGAACATCGCCTCGGCGTCGTTGCCGTCGACGGTCTCGCCCGGGAAGCCGTAGGCCGCGGCGCGCTCGACCGGGTTGACCGCGTACTGCTGCTGCGTCGGCGTCGAGTACGCGTACTGGTTGTTCTCGAGGATGAAGATGACCGGGAGCTTCTGGACGCCGGCCCAGTTCATCGCTTCGTGGAAGTCGCCGCGCGAGGTGGAGCCGTCGCCAAACCAGGTCATCGCGACGCGCTGCTCGCCGCGCATCTTGAACGCCATCGCGAGCCCGGTCGCGATCAGCATCATGTCGGGCAGCATCGAGACCATGCCGACGCAGCCCTTGGTGCGATCGCCGAAGTGCACGTTGCCGTCGCGCCCGCGCGTGATGCCGGCCTCGCGGCCCATGTACTGCGCGAAGATCCGCACGGGGTCGACGCCGCGGATCACGTGCGCCGCCAGGTCGCGGTGCAGGACGCACAGCCGGTCGCGCGCGCCCATCGCCCACGTCGCGCCCGCGGACACGGCCTCCTGGCCGAAGCCGTCGTAGAACGATCCCGGCACCTTCCCCTGCCGGTAGAGCGTCATCGCGCGCTCCTCGATGCCGCGCATCATGAGCATCGCGCGCAGGAGCCCGACGCGGTCGTCAGTCGTCAGGTGCTCCGATACGTCGGGGGGTACCGACTGCTGCTGGGCCGTCTCAGTCGCCATCTGGCGTGCCTTCACCCTTTCTCCTGTCGGCGCGTGCCGGGATCGCCGGTCTGCGCCTCTTGCGACGCCCTCCGGGATCTCCGGGCGGGCGTCGTGTACTCGGCGGAAAGGGTAGTGGGGATTTAGGCTGGGGTCATGGACGGCGCGGCACCCGTCTGGCACCGGCGACTGCGCTGGCGCCTGCGCGGCGCCTGGATGTGGCCGACGTTCCTCGTGCTCACGCTGGTCGACGGCGTGCTGCTCGTCGTGCTGCCGCCGTACGAGGGCGGGCCGCCCGCGGTGTTCCCCGGCGTGCTGCTCGCGCTGTTCGCGAACCTGCTCGCGGTTGCCGTCGTCGCGCCGTTCGCGGGCCGGCTGCTGCGCCGCCGCCGGCCCGACCTGCCGCGCTTCATCGCGACCGACTACGCGGGCGCGACGCTGCTGGCGGCGATCGCCGCGATCCTCGTGGTCGCGGGGATCGCGCACCGTTCGGCCGCCGCCGCGGAGTCGGCGCGCGAGCACGCCGTCGCGAAGGTCATGCACGACTACGTGATCCGCCAGGCGCCCGAGTACGAGCGCGGCCTCGCGCACATCGACGCCATCCGCACCGAGCCCGACCGCTACCGCGCCTGCGTCCCCGGCCCCGATCCGCGCCACGCGCTCTGCCTCTACGTGCGGACCGACCAGCACCCGCCGGGCTTCACTCGCGATACGTCGCAGGAGCCCAACAGCGTGTTCCACCGGCCGCCGGGATAGCGCGGGCGAACGTCAACCCCGCTGGTAGGGAGGCTGGTGGATCGGCCGCGGCGGCGGTCCCTGGCGAGTTTGCCTGCGTTATGAAGGTCAACTCGCCAGGGCGTTCACCACGGCGCTCATCCCGCCGCTTCCTCACCCAGCCGCAGTTGACGTTCGCCGGCGCGACCTGGCCGCCCGAGTAGGTGCCCCTGGACGAATGTCCGGTTTTCGGACCACTGGGGTCAGGAAACGAAGAGGCTTCCGGATGAAGGTGCGCGGATTGCTTCCAAGTCTCGGCGCCGGCGGATCGCTGATCGCGGCCGCGCTGTGCGCTCTGGCCGTCTTCGGCGGCGTTCTCGCGTTCCGCGGCGACCGCCCCGGAACGGCGCAGGCGAGTTCCGGCGAGCTCAGGGTCCCGGCCGGCGCGGTCCGGGCGCGGACAGCGTCGAGTAATCGGCTCCACGACGTGATCGCCCTCGCCCGCGCGGCGGTCGCGGCGCCTCGGCGCGCCGCCGTCCGCCAACCCGTCCGCCGCCGCACCCGCCTCGCGGCGCCGCGGCCACGCTCGGTCACGCGCCCGGCGGCGCCGCAGACCACGCCGCAGACCACGCCGCAGACCACTCCGGTCACCGCGCCGGCGACCCCCGCGCCCGCCGCGCCGCCGGCGGCCGCGACGCCCGCCCCGGCGCTGCCGTCGCCCCCGGTCGTCGCCGGCTCGGGCGCGGTCCAGCACGTCGTCCAGCAGACCCGCGCGGCGGCCCAGCCGGTCGTCGACGTCGCACCCGCGCCGGTCCAGGCGCCGGTCGAGCAGGTCGCCGACACGGTCGAGCAGGTCGCCGGCACGGTCGACCAGACGGTCGACGGCCTTGCCGGTCCGCTCCGCCCCTAGACCAGGCCCCAGCGGGCTCGCCCTTCCCTACAGCGCGAGCTGAAGCGGGTTCTCGAGCCGCTCGCGGATACGGCCGAGGAACTCGGCGGCGTCGGCGCCGTAGAGGATCCGGTGATCGCAGGAAAGCGTGAGCCGCATGACGTGGCGCACGACGACCTCGCCGTCGCGGACGACCGGCGTCGGCGCCATCGCGCCGACCGCGAGGATCGCCGCCTGCGGCGGGTTGATCACCGCGACGAAGCTCTGGATCCCGAACATGCCGAGGTTGGACACGGTGAACGTGCCCGACGACAGCTCCGGCGGCGTGATCGCGCCCGCGCGGACGCGCTCGGCGAGCGCGCGCGTCTCACGCGAGATCTGGCCGAGCGACTTGGTGTCGGCGTCGAACACCGTCGGCACGACGAGCGCGTCCTGGCCGGCCACCGCCACGCCGACGTTCACGCGCGAGTAGAGCTCGAACTTGCCGTCGCGGTAGGCGCCGTTGGCGCGTGGGAAGTCGACGAGCGCGAGCGCCGCCGCCTTGACGACGAAGTCGTTGAACGACGGCACGGGCTGGCCCTCGGCCGCGGCGCCCTTCAGGCGCTTGCGCAGGTCGACGGCCTCCTCCATGTCGACGTCGATGTTGAGCACGAAGTCCGGCGCCGTCGCCTTGGACTCGGCCATCCGTCGCGCGACCGTCTGCTGCAGCCGCGAGAGGTCCTGCGTCGTCGTCTCGCCCTTGCCGGTCTGCGCGTCGCCGGACACGACCGCGGGCGGGGCCTTGCGCTCCTCCTCCTGCGGCTCCGGCTCCGCCGCGGGCGCCTCGGCCGGCGCGGCGGCCGCCTGGGCCCCGTCGCCCTTGGACGCGGCCTCGACGTCGGCCTTGACGATCCGCCCGCCGGGCCCGGTGCCCTGCAGGCCGCCGAGCTCGAGCCCGAGCTCGCGCGCCATCCGGCGCGCCACCGGCGACGCCTTGATGCGGCCGTTGCCGCCGTCGGCGGCCGGGGCGGGCTCCTCCTCCTCGCGCTCCTGCGGCTCGGCCGGCTCCTCGGGCGGGGCCTCCTGCTCGGCGGTCGCGGTGGCGGTCTCGGCCTCGCCGCCGCCCTCGTCGCCGCCCTCCTCGGACTCGCGCACGGTCGGCGCGGCGCCGTTGGTCTCGCCGCCTTCGCCGATCCGCGCGATCGTCTCGCCGACCGCGAGCGTGTCGCCCTCCTGCGCCACGATCTTGAGCGTTCCGTCCTGGTCGGCCTCGTACGTCATGTTGGCCTTGTCGGTCTCGATCTCGACGATCTCGTCCCCGCGCGACACCTCGTCGCCGTCGGACTTGAGCCACTTGAGGATCGTGCCCTCCTCCATGGAGTCGGACAGGCGGGGCATCGCGACGTCGGCCATGGCCGCAGTGTAGGGATCACGCCGCGGCGGCAACCTCCAGCCGGTCGGCGTCAAAGCCGGCCGGGAGCTCGAGGTCGTGCGCCGCCAGCAGCGCCGTGTCGCGCAGGATGTCGAGGCAGCGGCCGTCGCCGACGATGCGCCCCGCGGACAGTACGACCGCACGCTCGCACAGCGCGGCGGCGAACGGCAGGTCGTGCGTGACGACGAGCATCGTGCGCTCGATGCGATCGAGCAGTTCCAGCAGCTCCCGCCGCGCGCGCGGATCGAGGCTGGCCGACGGCTCGTCGAGCACCAGCAGCGAGGGGTCCATCGCCAGCACGGTCGCGATCGCCACCCGCCGGCGCTGCCCGAGCGAGAGCTGGTGCGGAGCGCGATCGGCGACGTGCTCCATCCGCACCTCGCCGAGCGCCGCGCGCACGCGCGCCAACGCCTGCTCCGGCGTCGCGCCGAGGTTGAGCGGGCCGAACGCGACGTCCTCGCGCACGGTCGGCATGAACAGCTGGTCGTCGGGGTCCTGGAACACCAGCCCGACGCGCGCCCGCAGCTCGCGCGCATCGCCGTGCCCGACGTCGATCCCGGCCACCGACAGCTCGCCCTCGCCGGCCAGCAGGCCGTTGAGGTGCAGCATCAGCGTGGTCTTGCCGGCCCCGTTCGGCCCGAGCACCGCCACGCGCTCGCCGTGGCGCACGCTGAGGTCGAGCCCGTCGAGCCCGGTGACGCCGTTGGGGTAGCGGAAACGCAGCCCGCGGGCCGCGATCGCGCAGCTCATCACATCACCTCGATCATCACCCGCAGCGGCACCAGCGCCGCGGCGAGAGCGGTCAGGAACAGCACGTCGGCGCGCGCGAACGCCAGCGCACGCAGGCGCGGCGCCGCGCCAACGTAGCCGCGCGCGAGCATCGCCACGTAGACACGCTCGCCGCGTTCGAACGTGCGCAGGAACAGGGCGGTGGCGACGCGGCCGATCGCGGCGACCTGCAGCGCGTGCCGCGGCCGGTAGCCGCGGGCGGCGAGCGCGACGCGCATCCGCCGCGCCTCGCCGCCGATGACGAACAGGTAGCGGTACATGAACGCCGCGATCAGCGTCAGCAGCCGCGGCGCGCGCATCCGCTCGAGCCCGTGCAGCACGTCCGGGAAGCTCGTCGTGGCGCCGAGCAGCACTGCGCTGACCGTGCCGATCAGCGCCTTCGAGCTCACCGCCGCGAACGTCGTCAGCCCGTCGCGCGAGACCGCGAGCGGCCCGAGATCGACCGTCTCGCCCCCGCGCACGAACGGAACGAACACGGCGACGAACACCACGAGTGGGAGCACGACCCGCGCGCGCGACAAGATCACGCCCGGACCGATCCGCGCCGCCGCCGCGATCGTGGCGAGCGCGAGCGCGCAGACGGCCAGCACCGCCCAGTACCGCGGCGGCGTCGAGACGCCGACCACGGTGATCCCGGCGAAGCCGGCGATCTTGGCCCGCGGGTCGAGCCGGTGGATCCGGCTCGCCGTGTCGCCGGCCACCCCGGTCGCGTGCATCCCGCTCACCGCCGCACCGCCCGCGCCATCCCGGCGCCGACCACGAACACGATCAGCGTCCCGGCGAACCCGGCCAGGCCCTTGGCGACCCGCGCGTCGGTGACGC
>DATDKF010000226.1:0-3656 GCA_036520135.1 Solirubrobacteraceae bacterium | reverse complement strand
CGGGCTGGACCGGCCGGTCTCGACGAAGCTCAGGTGCTTGGTCGAGACGTTCGCGTCCAGGGACAGCTCGAGTTGGCTGAGGCCGCGTCGCGTGCGCCAGAAGCGGATCAGCTCGCCCGCGGTCTGGGGCTCCTGCTCGGTATGGACCACCACCCGATTGAAGTTAGCGGGCGTCCGCTCCGGTTCCATTACCCGGCGTGCAAGGCCGGCCGGCGTTACACGAGAGGTAATGGACGCGTGGCCTTTTCTCCGGGACGGTTGATGGCGAAGCAACCAGACGATCAACGGAGGTAACCGATGACCGACACACTGGAGGTTCGAATGAATTTCAATGATCCGAACGAGCTCGCCGAGCGCTACACGGCTGTCTGGATGGAGCCGGATGGCGACCGCCGCCGCAAGGCGATCGCCGATGTCTGGAGCGAGGATGCGATTCATATCCTCCAGCCCACGCAGGAGGTCTACGAGGCCGCCGCTGAGCGGGCCGTCAACCCGACCTGGCAGGTGCGCGGCCACGACGAACTCGAAGCGAGGGTGACCTCAGCCTACGAGGATTTCGTGGCGACCGGCCAGATGTCTTTTCGGGCGCGGGACGGCGCGAAACGCCTTGGGGATGTGGTCACTTGGCGCTGGGAAGGAGTCTCACCGGATGGCGAGGTGCTCGGCGCCGGCCTCGAGTTCGTGATCCTCGCCGCCGACGGCCGGATAGCGACCGACTACCAGTTCGTCGAGTGAACAGATCAGTTGAGCTGCGCTGGCGAGCCTCCGACTCCCCAGCGGCGAGGCCGCATGAACATTGCTTTGGATTCGCGCGTGGAAGCAGATCCGCCTCCTGAACCGCCCCTCGCGCCCTCCCGGCGCCCGACTTAAGCGCCCAGAAACCGCGT
The DNA here is from genome assembly GCA_036520135.1 of Solirubrobacteraceae bacterium. Lineage (GTDB taxonomy): Bacteria > Actinomycetota > Thermoleophilia > Solirubrobacterales > Solirubrobacteraceae > DASSUW01. Next base: position 2,769 of record DATDKF010000226.1, on the reverse strand, counting down.
ATCAAGCGACTTCCGGCGTCTCTTCCGCTTCCTCCGGGAGTGCTTCATTACGTCGGTACTCCGAAGGCCGTCGAGCGGCGATCTGACCGGTGCCGCCGTCCCCGCGCCACCGGTCCACGACACTACCTTGGAGGTTGACGATGTATCCGACGGTCCACTCGTTCCGCACGTCCGGCGGCGTCATCGCGACGGTGGAGGCGTGATGGCGACGGTCCAGGCGAACCGGGTCACGCTCGGGGTCGAGCACTTCGGCGACGCGGCGGCGCCGCTCGTTCTGCTCGCGGGCGGCACGACCATGCTCTCGTGGCCCGACGCGCTCTGCGAGGCGCTCGCGCGCGGCGGCCGCCACGTCGTGCGGTACGACCTGCGCGATTCCGGCGCGTCGACCACCGTCGATCCCAAGGCTCCGGCGTACACGCTGCGCGATCTTGCAGCCGACGCCGCGGCGCTCGCCCGCGAACTCGACGACCGGCCGGCGCACCTGGCGGGCATTGGCGTGGGCGGGATGGTCGCCCAGGTCGCCGCGCTCGACCACCCTGACGCGTTCTCGGCGCTCACCCTCGCCGCAACGCGGCCCGTCGCTCCAGGCCGTGTCGACAACGACCTGCCTGACCATGACGCGGCGACGATGGACCGGCTGTTCTCGCGCTCGATGCCCGACTGGTCCGACCGCGCCGCCGTGGCGGAGTTCGCCGCCGGAGGCGCGGGGATCCTCGGCGACGACCCCGCCGCCGCGCGCGCGACCGCCGAGCGCATCTGGGACCGCACGCCGGGCACGCAGCCCGCGGTGCAGATGGCCAACCAGCTGGGCATGGTGTTCTCCAAGCTCAACTGCAAGCCGCGCTGGCGCGAGCGCCTGCCCGAGCTCGCGATCCCGGCGCTCGTGGTGCACGGCCGCCGTGACCCGTTCTTCCCTGTCGGCAACGGCGAAGCGCTCGCGCGCGAGATCCCCGATGCGCGGCTGCTCGTGCTCGAACCGGCCGCGACGGCGATCCCCGATGCGGCCGCCAGCGAAGTCGCGGCGGCGATGCTCGCACTCTAGGCGCTCACGGCTCGGCGGACCACAGCAGAGGAAAGCGTCTCTCGGACTCAGGGAGCAGCGCTGTCACCGTCGGCTCGGCGTCCGAACCTCTGCCGGTTCGAGACTTGCGAGAGCGTTCGCGGGCTTCGATGAGCTGACGGCGACGAGTGTGGCCACAGCGTCGATCGAGTTCGGCCGCGCGGCCTTGTCGGGTCCCCAGCCGAGCCGCCCGTGACCGGCCAGGCGACGGCGGAGTGGCTTCCGCTCCCGTGGGATTGCGAGCGTCTCGGTGGTCACGTCAGGACGCCCGCAACGGACGAGGAGCATCCGCGCCCCGACGCCGCGCCCACGCTGAGGTCTGCGTAAGCACCGCCTAGGCGGCCTGCCAGCCCGCGGCGTCACCTCGCTGAGGGACTCCGCTCTCCCTTTCGCGTGATCTCGACACTCGCGTCGCAGGCCTGACGAGGTGCCGCAACCGCGAACGGTGGCGCCCCGCTACGGTCGGCAGCGTCAAACAAAGTCTTCGGCACGGCTCACGTCGCGGCTGCGTGCGGCGTTCGTCCAGGTCAGTGTCAACGACGAAGCTTCGCCTTTCGCAGTGGTTGCCGTGGCACTAGGAGACCCCGTTAGCCCACAATGGCCGGCGACCAGAACGTGACGGCCTCGAGCCTGCCGTCGCGCGTGGCAGCCACAGTGTCGCAATGATGTCCGATGCGAGCGCGTGGGGGAGACGCGGGAGGACGCTCGCTGCTCGTCCACCCCGAGCGTCTGCTGCGCCGGTGGTGAGACGCCCGCTCGTGGCGCCAAGCAGTCGCGCAGCTTGCCGCTCACAGGATCAAGGGCCGGCACTCGGCCTCCATCCGCTCGGGACAGCGGCGCGCCGTTGGCTGGACAGCTCGCGCGGTCCGGTCGACACTTGGGCGATGCAGAGGGGAGGGGGGTAGCAGATCGCTCCACCCGCGGTCACCGGGCGATCCTCCATGCGGCCGTTCGTCGGTCGCGTCCAGGAGTTGGCGGATCTGGTGTCCGCGCTCGAGGAGGCCACCTCCGGTCGCGGCTCGCTGGTGCTCGTCACAGGTGAACCGGGCATCGGCAAGACCCGGCTGACGAGCGAGCTCGCCCGGGTTGGCTCTGAGCGAGGTGTGCGGGTCGTCACGGGTCGCTGCTGGGAGGAGGGCGGCGCGCCACCGTACTGGCCCTGGCTTCAGGTCATCCGCGCGCTGGGCGGCGCTCTGGAGGAGCTCGTCGTGTTCACCAACTCGACCGGGGCCCCGCGCTCGACACCGCGCGCGGTGATGCCGGAGGGCGGGCGGCTGCGCCTGTTCGACGTGGTGGGCGCCTTCCTGACGGCGGCCTCGTCCGAGCGCCCGATCCTCGTCGTGCTGGACGACCTGCACGCGGGCGACGAGCCGTCGCTGTTGCTACTGCGCTACCTGGGGGACGCGCTGGCCGAGGCGAGGATCCTGCTCGTGGCGTCCTACCGAGAGGCCGACAAGCGCGTGCGCGAGCTGTCTGACGCCTTCGCTGAACTCGCCCGGGTCGGAAGGAGGATCCCACTGCGGGGCCTGGAACCGGCGGACATCGAGGCGTACGTCGCGACGGTGACCGAATCGACCGTGAGTCGCCGGGACGTCGCGCGGCTGCACGAGGTCACGGGAGGCAATCCGTTCTTCCTCGGTGAGGTCGTCCGCCTCCTCGCGGCCGGCGAGAGCCTGGACGAGCGCGCCGGGGATCCGCTCCTGCGCATC
>DATDKF010000225.1:0-7580 GCA_036520135.1 Solirubrobacteraceae bacterium | reverse complement strand
CGATCCTGTTCCCGGCGTTCGCCGCCGTGCAGCGCTTCAAGGTCCGCCGCAGCGCGCCGGCGATCCTCGACCCGGTGCTGACCCGCGTGCGCTCGTTCACGCTGGGGAGCGCGGCGCTGCTCGTGATCGGCGCCGGCGAGTTCGGCCTGATGTTCCTGCTCCCGCTCGAGCTGCAGGCGGGCAAGGGCCTGTCGGCGATCGAGGCCGGGCTCGTGCAGCTGCCGGTCGCGGTGTTCGCGATGGTGGCGTTCCCGCTCGTGCAGGCGCTGGCTGCGCGCACCGACGAGCGCACGGCTGTCGTCGTCGGCCTGGTGCTGGAGGCCGTCGGGCTGATCGGCGTCGGCATTGCGATCCGCTCGAGCGAGGCGCTGCTGATCGTGCCCGGGCTGGCCGTGTACGGTCTCGGCGTCGGCGCCGCGACGGCGCAGCTGTCCGCGCTCGTGCTGGCCGACGTGCCGGCGTCGCGCAACGGGCTGGCGTCGGGCATCTCGAGCGCGGTCCGGCAGCTCGGGTCGACGATGGGCGTCGGCGTGCTCGGCGTCGTCTTCTCCGCGACGCTCGCGGACACCGACGGCGCGCTGGCCGACCGGCCGGTCCAGACCGTCTCGCACCTGCGGGCCATCGGCGACGAGCACGGGATCGCCCGCGCGGCCGACGCGCTGTCGAGCGGCGTCTTCACCGCTGCGCTGGTGGCCGCGGCGTTCTTGATCGCCGGCGCGCTGGCGATCCGCTTCCAGCGTCGCGAGCCGCGCTACGCCCCGGCGCCCGCGGCCGCCTGAGCCACCGCACGCGCCCGCGCGGCGGCGCGGCCGAAGCCGATCCGCTCGGCTTCGGCGGCCGCCGCGCCGGCCGTGCCGCCGAGCTGCTCGGCGCGGTGGATCGCGGTCCAGATCGCCCACGGCCGCGCGCCGACCCGCTCGGACCAGGCGGCCGCCGCGTCGAAGTGCCGCTCCGCCTGCTCGCGGCGGCCGAGCGTGCCCGCGAGGATGCCGAGCTGCATCTCCACCGGCCCGAGGCACAGCGCCGCGCGGCCGACCAGCACGGCGCGGCCGCGGTAGGGGAGCAGCCGGTCGTACAGCTCGGCCGCCCGCGCCGTGTCGCCGAGCAGCGCCGCCCCCTGCGCCAGCCCAGCCATCGACGCGAGCCAGTTCATGTCGCTCGCCACCGCCGCAAAGCCGCCCTCGGCCAGCGCCGCCAGCTCGCGCCGCGCGTCCTCGGTGCGGCCCATCTCGGCGTAGATCAGCGGCAGGTCGCTGCGGAACGCCGACTGCACGGCCTGCACCGCGACGCGGTCCGGCACGTCGGTGCTCGTGTCCGGCGCGATCGGCTCGCGCTCGAGGTCCAGGAACACCATCTGGATCCAGTTGAAGAGCTCGGCCACCTGGTCGCTCGCGCGCCGGCCGATCTCGACCGCCTCGGCCCGCAGCGCGACCGCGTCGTCGATCCGGCCCTCCAGGAACGCGAGCATCGCCCGCCACATCGGCGCCCACCACTGGTAGCCCGGGAGCCGCAGCGCGTCGGCGAGCGCGGCGTGCTCGTCGATCTCGCGCCGCGCGGCCGCGACGTCGCCGAGCTCGAGCAGGTCCAGGACGCGCCAGTTGCGGCCCTGCAGCACCGCCTCGGGGCTGTCCAGGGCGATCATCTCGCCGGCCAGCGCGAGCCGCTCCTCGAGGCGCGGCGGGCTCCAGAGCGCGACGTGGCGCGCGCTCAGCGCGTCGGCCAGCGCGCCGGGGGCGCCGGCGCGGCGCGCGAGCGCCACGGCCTCCGCGCTCAGCTGCTCGCGCCGCGCGACCGGCGGAGAGTGGTAGAGCTCGCTCGCCAGCCGGCCGAGCAGGCGGGCGCGCATCGCGACGTCGGTCGTCGCCGCGAGCGCCTCCTCGAGCAGCGCGACGGTCTCGGGATCGTGGCCGAGCACGGTGACGCTCAGGCCGCTGCGGCCGAGCGCGGCGCGGGCCAGCAGCGCCGCGTCCCCGCGCTCGCGCGCCGCCGCCGCGGCGGCGGAGAACGACTCGCGCGAGGCGGGAACGTCGCCGGCGCGCAGGTGCGCCTCGCCGAGGCCGGCGAGCAGCTCGCCGCGCCGGTCCGCCGGCATCGCCAGCGCCCGCTCGTAGTGGCGCGCGGCCTCCTCGTACGCGAGCCGGCCCATCGCGGCGGCGGCCGCGCGCGCCGAGTACTCGACCGCCTTGGCGGCCGGGCCGCCGGCGAGCAGATAGTGGTACGCGAGCTCGGCCGGCGCGGCGCCGGTGCGCTCCAGCGCCGCCGCGAGCCGGCCGTGCAGCAGCGCGCGGCGCGGCGCCGAGACCTGCTCGTAGATCGCCTCGCGCACGAGCGCGTGGGTGAACGCGTAGCCGCGGGCCTCCTCGCGGATCAGGTGCGCGGCGAGCGCGGCGTCGAGCGACTCGGCGAGCCCTTCGCGTGAGAGATCGCTCGCCTCGTCGAGCAGCGCCGCGTCGATCTCGGGACCGGCCGCGGCGGCGAGCAGCAGGGTGTCGCGGGCGTCGTCGCCGAGGCGTGCGAGGCGCTCGGCCAGCACCTCCTTGACCGTGTCGGGTACGCCGGCGTCGCCGCCCTCGCGCAGCTGGCGCAGCACCTCCTCGACGAAGAACGGGTTGCCGCCGGTGTCGCTGAGCACCGAGCCGGTCAGCTCGCCGGGAGCGTCGGCGCCCAGCCAGGCGGTCACGAGTGCGTCGACCTCGCGCTCGTCGAGCCCGCCCAGCTCCACGCGCACCGGCGGGTCGTCGCGCTGCAGGTCGGCGAGCACATCGGCCAGCGCCGGCGACCGCTCGCGGTACGTGGCGAGGATCGCCACCGGCCCGAGCTCCGCGCGCGCGAGGTGGCGCAGGAGCAGCAGCGTCGGCCGATCGGCCCAGTGGAGGTCGTCGAGCACCAGCAGCAGCGGGCGTTCGGCCGCGGCGCTCGCGAGCGTCGCCGCCGTGGCCTCGAACAGCCGGTAGCGGGCGCCCGCCGGGTCGCGCGCCGCGGCGAGGGGCGGCGCCGGCAGCCGGTCGGCCTGGTCGGGGACCAGGTGGGCGAGCTCGCCCGCCAGCGGGCCGCGCAGGCGCTCGGCCGGCCGCCCGGCGAGGAACGGCCGCAGCGCCTCGGCGAACGGCTGGTAGGGCGCGATCGCCTCTTCGTCGGCGCGGCCGTAGAGCACGGTCGCCTGGGCGGTCTGGGCGAGCTGGGCAGCGAGCCGCGTCTTACCGATCCCGGGCTCGCCGGAGAGCAGCACGAGCCGGTGCGCGGCCGCGGCCTCTCGCAGCCGCGCGAGCGCGTCGGCGCGGCCCACGAACGGGCTGCGGTGGCGCCGCGCGAGCGGCGCCGGGAGCGGCGGCGGCGGCTCGGCGCCGCGGATCTCCGCCGCCAACGCGCTGGTCGCCTCGCCGGGGGCGATCCCGAGCTCGCGCGCCAGCAGCTCGCGCAGGTGCGCGTAGGCGGCGAGCGCGGCCGGCCGGTCGCCGGCGGCCGCCAGCCGGCGGATCAGGTCGCGGTGGGCGGCCTCGGCCAGCGGGTCGAGCGTGATCTGCTCGCGCGTGCGGTCGATCGCGCCGCGCAGGTCGCCCGCCGCTTCCGCACGCGCCGCCAGCCGGCCGAGCGCGTCGCGCACCTGCTCGCGGCGGCGGTCGCGCTCGGCGAACACCCACTCCTCGGCGAGGTCCTCGAGCAGCGGCCCGCGCACGAGCTCGAGCGCGTCGTCGAGCCGGTCCTCGCCGATCAGCGCGTCGAACGTCCGCGCGTCGACCCACACGTCCGGCGCCAGCGCGACCGTGTCGCGCGTGCCAACGAGCGCGTCGTCGCCGAGCGTGCGGCGCAGCTCGGCGAGCGCGGTGCGCAGGCTCGTGCGGGCGCTCTCGTCGAGCACGTCCGGCCACAGGACGCCGGCCACCTCGCTGCGCGCGTGCGGGCCGGGATGCAGCGCGAGCCAGCCGAGCAGGCCGCGCAGCCGCCGTCCCGCGGGCGGCGCCAGCGGCGCGCCGTCCCGCTCGAGCGCCAGCTCTCCGAGCACCCGGACGCGGAGCATCGCGGCAAGGCTCCCACGTTTTACGCGGCCTTTCACGGTGCATTCGCGCTCGCCGCGCATCCTGCGCGCATGACCACCACCACCACAACAACTGTCGACGTGCTGGTCCTCGGCGGTACGCCGGGCCGGGCGTGCGAGGCTCCGGACTGGGCGCGATGATGGCGACCGTGACGAATCAGGCCACGGCGCTCGAGCAGACGGCGCTGGTTCGCTCGGGCGAGGTGTCGGCCGTCGAGCTGGCCGAGGCGGCGCTGGCGGAGATCGAGCGCCAGGCCGAGCTGAACGCGTTCGTGACGCTTTGCGGCGAGCGGGCGCTGGCCGAGGCCGCCCAGGTGCGGCCCGGCGATCCGCGGCCGCTGTGCGGCGTGCCGATCGGGATCAAGGACCTGCTCGCGCCGACCGCCGGCGTGCGGACGACGCACGGCAGCGCGGCGTTCGGCGACTGGGTCGCCGACTACGACGCGCCGCACGTCGCCCGCCTGCGCGAGGCGGGCGCGATCCTCATCGGCCGGACGAACACGCCCGAGCTCGGGCTGCGGCCGGTCACCGAGCCGACGCGCCACGGCGCGACCCGCAACCCGCGCGACCCGCGGCTGTCGCCGGGCGGCTCGTCGGGCGGGAGCGCGGCGGCGGTCGCGGCCGGCCTCGTCGCGCTGTGCGACGGCAGCGACTTCGGCGGCTCGATCCGCATCCCGGCCGCGTGCTGCGGCGTGGTCGGCCTCAAGCCGAGCTCCGGTCTCGTCCCCAACGGGCCGGACATCGACGGACTCATGGGCGTCCGGGACATCGCCGTCTTCGGGCCGATCGCGCGCACCGTGCGCGACGCCGCTGCGGCGCTCGACGTGATGGCGGGTACCGACCGCTTCGCGGCAGTGCGTGTCGACGGCCCCGTGCCGGTCCGGGTCGCGCTCTCGGCGCCGCTGGCGATCCCGGTGGACCCCGAGCCGCGCGCGGCCGCCGAGCGTGCGGCCGAGCTGCTCTCCGGCCTCGGGCACGACGTGCGCGAGGAGGCCCCGGACTGGGACGACGACGCGTTCCCGAGCGCGTGGATGGCGGCCGGGACCGCGGGGATGCGCTCGGTCATCGCGATGCTCGAGCGCCTGCACGGCCGCCCGGTCGACCCCGACCGGCTCGAGCCGGCCACCCGCGGCTGGCTGATCGACGGCCCGCCCGTGCCGCCCGCCGCGCTCGACGAGGCGGTCGCGGCGCTGGACGGCTACGCGCACCGGATCGTCGACCCGTGGCCTGAGGACGGGGTGCTCGTCACGCCGACACTGACCCGGCTGCCGATCGAGCTCGAGACGCTGCGCGCGCAGATCGGCATCACCGACGACGCCACGCGCTTCAGCGCGTTCGTGCGCGTGTTCAACATCACCGGCCAGCCGGCGATCACGATCCCGGTGGGGGAGACCACCGGCGTGCAGATCGTGGCCGCCCGCGGGCGCGACGACCTCGTGCTCGCGGTCGCCGCCCAGCTCGAGGAGGCGCTGCGATGACCACTGACGCGTTCGCGGGCCGCCTGTTCGGCGCCGCCACCGCCTCGCTCGAGCTCGCGACCGTTTACCTCGGCGACCGCCTCGGCTTGTACCGGGCGCTCGCCGAGGGCGGGCCGCTCACCGCCGCCGAGCTGGCCGCCGCGACAGGCACCCACGAGCGCTACGTCCAGGAGTGGGCCCGCGCGCAGGCGGTGTGCGGGATCGTCGAAGCCGACGACGGCCACTACCGGCTGCCGCCCGAGCACGCGGAAGGGCTGGTCGACCGCGAGAGCCCGGCCTACCTCGCGCCGCTGGCCGCGATGAACGCGACCGGCGCGCTGGTGATGCGCGAGCTGCTCGACGCATTTCGCCACGGCGGAGGCGTCGGGTACGAGCGCTACGGCGCGGAGTTCCGCGACGCCCAACAGGACCTCAGCCGCCCGCTCTACCGGCACGGCGTCGGCGCCTGGATCGCGGCGCTGCCGGATGTCCACGACCGGCTGTCGGCCGGCGGGCGGGCGATCGACGTCGGCTGCGGCGCCGGCCTCGCCGCCGTCGAGCTCGCGCGCCACTACCCGGCGGCCGCCGTCGAGGGCGCCGATCTGGACGAGGCGTCGATCGACCTCGCGCGGGCGAACGCGCGCGCGGCCGGCGTCGACGTCCGCTTCCACGTCCGCGACGCGTCCGACTCCGGGCTCGGCGGCCCGTACGACCTGATCACGCTGTTCGACTCGCTGCACCACCTGGCCCGGCCGGGCGAGACGCTGCGGGCGCTGCGCGCTCAGCTGGCCGCCGACGGGATCGTCCTGATCGCCGAGCGCCGCGCCGAGGGCCCGTTCGAGCGCTTCGTGCACCTCGTGAGCGTGGTCCACTGCCTGCCGACCGCGATGGCCGAGCAGCCGTCGGCCGCGATGGGCGGCGTCGTCGCGCCCGAGACGGTGCTCGCGCTGGCCGCCGAGGCGGGGTTCCCCGAGGCCGCGATCGCCCCGATCGAGCACGAGATGCTGCGGTTCTTCGCGCTGCACTGAACCTTGCAAGCGCACGCCGGACGGGTCCGCAGCGCTAGGGTCGCGCGCCATGCCGTCGTGGCGCCGGTTACGCCCCGCGGGTCTCATCCTGGCCGTGCTCGCCCTCTGGGCGGTGCTTCCCATGCCCGCGTCGTCGCAGGACGAATCGACGCTGCGCGGCCGGATCGAGCGCGGCCGCGAACGCGAGCGCCAGCTCTCGGGCGCGATCGGCCGGCTCGACGAGCTGCTCGCGCGCGCCCAGCGCGAGATCGCGATCGTCCAGGGGCGGCTGACCGAGGTCGAGGCCGACCTCGCGGCGGCCGTGGCGAAGCTGCAGGCGACGCAGGAGCGCCTGCGCTCCGAGCGCGCACGGCTGGCGCGGCTGCGCAAGCGCCTCGCGGCAGGCCGCGAGGAGCTCGCCGCCCAGCTCGTGTCGTCCTACAAGCACGACCAGCCGGACGTCGTGTCGCTCGTGATCGGCGCCGACAGCTTCGCGGACCTGATCGAACGGGTCGAGTACGTCAAGCGCCTGCAGCAGCGCAACGGCGAGATCGTCGCCCGCGTGCACGCCGCGCGGGACGAGACGAGCCGCCAGGCGGCCAGGCTCGCCGACCTCGAGGTGCAGCGCCGCGCCGCGGCCGAGGCCGTGCAACGCCGCCGCGATGCGCTCGCGAGCATGCGCGCCGGGCTCGGCCAGCGCCAGGCGACGCTCACGCGCGTGCGCGCCGCCCGCGCCGAGGCGCTGGCCGGTACGCGCGCCGGCCGCGCGGCCGCCGAGCGCGCGCTGGGGAAGCTGATCGCCGAGCGCGAGCGGCTCGCGCGCGAGGCTGCCAGCGGTGTCGGGCCCGGCGGCCCGTGGGCGATCCCGTGGCCGATCGTGCAGTGCGAGTCGGGCGGCCAGAACCTCCCGCCCAACAGCGCCGGCGCGTCCGGCTACTACCAGATCCTCCCGTCCACCTGGCGCGGCCTCGGCGGCTCGACCCCGCAGGCGTATCAGGCGTCCAAGGCCGAGCAGGACCGGCTTGCGGCGAAGCTGTGGGCCGGCGGCGCGGGGGCTCACAATTGGGTGTGCGCCGGGCT
>DATDKF010000224.1:0-6017 GCA_036520135.1 Solirubrobacteraceae bacterium | reverse complement strand
CATCTCGGCTTCGCCGTCCTTGATCAGCTCGCCGGAGAGGTCGACGGTGACGTTGTCGATCGCGCCGGTGAAGCGGAACGGCGTCTGGTAGTCCGCGGTCACGGCCTCGCCGAAGTCGTAGCCGCACGAGAGGCCCTCGATGCCGAAGACGAGCGGCACCGTCGTCTCGAACTCCGCGTCGCCGACGAGGTCGCCGCCGATGTAGAGCTGGCCGCGGCCGCCGGCGCCCAGGCCGCGCGACAGATCCGGCGGCGTCGTGGGCTCGAACTCGTAGCGCAGCGTGACGGCGCCCTCTGGGACGTCGACGGTCGAGCTGACCTTCAGCTCCCGGAGCCCCATGTAGTTGTGCACGTAGTGGAGCTTCGAGTCCTTGACGTAGAGCGAGTAGCCGCCGGAGACGCCGCCCTGGGCGAGCAGGACGCCCTCGGCGCCGCCCGCCGGGATCTCGACCTCGGCGGTGATGCTGTGCGGGCGGTTGAACACCTTCGGCGCGCTCGCGAACGGAACGATGGACAGGCCGGGGTAGTAGACGTACTGCGCCCGGTCTTTGGTCAACTGGGGGCGTTCGGCAGAGAATCGGAGGAAGATGCTGCCGTCGAGCGGCAGTACGCGGTACTTCCCGGCCTCCACCCACCAGCGCGCGATCATCTCGCGCAGCTTCTCCGGGTGCTGCTCGGCCAGGTCGTGGGCCTCGGCCGGATCGTCCGCGACGCGGAACAGCTGCCAGCCCGAGGCGTCGAGCTCGTCGAGCGTCTCCGGCGGGATGTCATCGCCGAACTTGCGTCCGTGCGCCGCGCCCTCGGCGTAGCTCGAGCCCGGCCAGCCGCAGACCGCGCGCCAGCCGTCGTGGTCGACCGCCCGCTGCCCGAACATCTCGAAGTACTGCGTGTGGTGCAGCGTCGGGACGTCGGGATCGTCGAACGTGTGCTTGAAGCTGACGCCCTCGAGCGGCGACTGCGCCACGCCCCGGATCGCGGGCGGAGGGTCGATGCCGAGCGCGGCGAGCACCGTCGGGACCATGTCGATGGCGTGCGCATACTGGTGGCGGATCTCGCCGCCGCGCTCGATGCCGGCCGGCCAATGGAGGATGAACGGGTCGGTCGCGCCGCCGCGGTAGACCTCCTTCTTCCAGCGCCGGAACGGGGTGTTGCCGGCCCACGACCATCCCCACGGGTAGTGGTTGTACGCCCGGGTACCACCGAGCTCGTCGATCCGCGGGAGCACCTCCTCCACCGTCTCCCAGCGGTTGTTGAAGCTGCTCATCTCGTTGAAGGCGCCCGACGCGCCCCCCTCCGAGCTGGCGCCGTTATCGGAGATGACCATGATCAGCGTGTTGTCGAGCTCCCCAAGCTTCTCGATCGCGTCGAGCAGGCGGCCGAGGTGATGGTCTGCGTGCTCGAGGAAACCGGCGAAGACCTCCATGAAGCGCGCGTACAAGCGACGCTCGTCGTCGCCCAGGGTCTGCCAGTCGGCCACGTCCGGGTCGTGCGCCGAGAGCTCGGCGTCGGCGGGCATGATGCCGAGCTCCTTCTGGCGCGCAAAGACGGTCTCGCGGTAGGAGTCCCAGCCGCCGTCGAAGGCGCCGCGGTACTTGTCGATCCACTCCGACCCCACCTGGTGCGGCGCGTGCGCCGCCCCGGGGGCGTAGTACATGAAGAACGGCTTGTCGGGCGCGTTGACGTGCGCGTCGAGCACGAACCGGATCGCCTTGTCGGTGAGGTCCGCGCTGAGGTGATAGCCGTCGTCGGGCGTCTTCGGCTGCGGGACCGAGTGGTTGTCGTACGTGAGGTCCGGGAACCACTGGTTGGTCTCGCCGCCCAGGAACCCGTAGAAGCGCTCGAATCCACGGCCCAGGGGCCAGCGGTGGAACGGACCGGCCGGCGTCGACTCCTCGCTCGGCGACAGGTGCCACTTGCCGACGCAGAACGTGTTGTAGCCGTGCTCGAGGAGGATCTCCGGCAGCATGCCGTTCTCGAACGGCATGCGACCGTCGTAGCCAGGGAAGCCCGTCGCCGTCTCCATGATCGCCGCGACGCCGTTGGAGTGGTGGTTGCGCCCGGTCAGGATGCACGACCGCGTCGGCGAGCAAAGCGCGGTGGTGTGCATGTTCGCGTATCGCAGCCCGCCTTCCGCGAGGCGGTCGAGGTTGGGCGTGTTCACGAGGCCGCCGAAGGAGGACAGCTGGCCGTAGCCGACGTCGTCGAGGACGACGAAGAGGACGTTCGGCGATCCCTCGCGAGCCCGCAGCGGCTGCGGCCACGCCGGCGACGACTCGGCGATCGTGCGCCCGATCACGCCCGGGAACGCGGCGCCGTGGGGATATTCGACCAGCTCGCCCATCGTGGAACCTCCGTTGATCAGCCTGGTGCCAGCGCGGTTGGAGACGGCGCGCCGTTCTCGGGCTCCGGAGGGTCACCGGATTCCTCGAGGATCAGGCGCTTCTGCGCCGCGAACTCGTGCTCGTCGAGCACGCCCGTCTCCTTGAGCCGCCCGAGGCGCTCAAGGCGCTCGACCCAGTCGCCGTTCGACGCTCCGCCCGAGGTCTTGGTCTGTGCCTCGGTCACCACGGGCGAGCCGCCCTGGCGGGCCCACGCGAGGCCGTGCCGGGCGCGTTCGCGCAAGCGCTCGATCGACTCGCCCATGTCGGCATCGGGGTGCTCGCGCGCGATCTTGCGGCGGAAAGCCTCGGTGGCGACGGCCAGCAGTGCGATCAGGATCAGCGCCAGGGCGGGGTCGCGCGTCGCGGGCGTCGGCGCCCACCACAGCAGCAGCGCGACGAACACGGCGAGAACCGCAAAGGCGATGCCGGGGTGGCGCGCGTAGGGCGCGATCGCGCGCCGGACCGCAACCGTCGGCCGTGACGGGCCGGCCAGCCACGCGGCGAAGACCATGAACACGCCGTAGCCGATCGCCGCCCACGCCGCCTCGACGAGCAGGGTCGTCGAGATCGTCCACGCGGCGATGGCCGCCGGCTCGTCCGCGGGCGCCTGCGTCAGCGCCTCGACGAGCGCCTGTCCGGCCTGGTCCTGGACGATCAGCGCGAGAGCGCCGGCGAGCACGAACCCGATCCCGTACGCACGCAATGCCTCGCGCCGCCAGCCGGGAGCGAGCGCCAGGGCGAGGGCGAAGAGCGCGAGCGACAGCGCCACGAGCACGATCGGCAGCCCGCGGATGATCTTCAGGCCGCGCTGCGCCGCCTCGAGCCGGTCCGACTCCATGATGGTTATCTGCGCCGCCGAGGCGGGCAGGCGGTCCTGCAGGCGCCCGCCGATGCCGACACGCTCCTGCATCTGCGCGAGCAGGACGTGGAGGTCGAGCACGACGTCGCCGTTTTCGGTCGAGACGGCCGGCCCGCCGCCCTCGAGGACCTTGAGCAGCCCGAGCTGCGCGTTCCGGTTGGCATCGGCCCACGCCTGCTGCGCGCGGGGACGCGAGAGCGCTTCCTTCGACGCCCGCTCGGCCAGGTCCCGCAGGCCGCCGGCCGCCGGGCCCGCGAGCGGCTGCAGTCGCTCCGGGAGGGCGGCACTCAGCTCGGCCGACACGTCCACGTTGGCGTACAGCTGGTCCACGAGGAACACCGCGATCTGGTCGCGGATGAGACGGTTCTCCAGCAGCTCGGTGCTGGTGTTCGTCCAGTTGTCCGTGTTCAGCAGCTGCCGGTTCGCCCACACCGCGAGGATCGCCGCGAACGCGAGGACCGACGCGAGCGCGACGAGCGCCCGGGCCCACCCTCGGCGCCTCGGCCTCGCATTCGCGTTCTCGCCGGACATGCCCACTACTCCTCTCGTCGGGAGTCTCAACCTACGTCCGGCCGGGGCACGGGCACATCGCCCCGTTGGGATGAAGCCAGGCGGCCGGCGCCGCCCTATGGTCTCGGTGGTGCTCCAAGAGGCCTACAGGCTGGCGATGGCCCCGGTGTCCACCGCCGTCGGCGTTGGGCGCTGGGTGCGCGACATGAGCCTGGACCTCGCAGGCGACGCCGCGCTGTCGGGCCTCGATGCCCTGCTCGCGTCTCCGCGCGCCGACGAGGCCGCCGACCGGATCCTCACCAGCCCGCTCGCCGAACACGCCGTGGCCCGCGCGCTCGACCGCGCCGTCGCCGACGGGGTGCCGCAGCGGATCGCCGACCGGCTGCTGGAGGATGGCCTCGCCGAGCAGCTCGCGCAGCGGTTCCTCGACGGGCCTGAGCTCGAGCGGATGGTCGCCCTCGTGCTGGAGAGCGAGCGCGTGGACGCGGCGCTGGCCAGCGCGCTCGAGAGCGCCGACATGGAGCGGCTGATCACCCGCATCTTGGAGAGCCGCCTGATTGAGGAGACCGTCACTCGCCTCGTCGACGAGACGGCGGCGCGGCTGCCCGAGAGCCAGGCGCTGTGGGCGCTCGTGGACGAGGTCGCCCAGAGCCCCGCCGTCACCGACGCGATCACGCAACAGGGCCTCGGGCTCGCCGACGAGGTCGCGGGCGAGGTCCGCGACCGCTCCCGTGCAGCCGACGCGTGGCTGGAGCGAGCGGCTCGACGCATGCTCCGGCGCCGGACGCCCGATGGCGGCATGTCGGAGCCCTTCGTGCCGTGAGCCCGGATGCTGCGCACCTCGGTGCGGCGTCGCCGGCGACGAACGGCACCGCGCCGCGGGCGCCCGAGCTGCCTCCGCCGCCCGGCTCGCCGTACCCCGGCCTCGCCACCCGGTTGCTCGCGTGCGCGATCGACGTGCTGATCGTCCAGGCGGTCGTCTGGATCGTCGGCGCCGTGGCCGCCGTCGCGGCCTCGATGGTCGATCCGTCGGATGACCTCGAGACGCTGCTGATCGCCGCCGGCGCTGTCGTGGCCGCGCTGTGGTCGGCCGGCTACTTCGTGTTCTTCTGGTCGACCACTGGCCAGACGCCTGGGGATCGCGTCATGGAGATCCGCGTGCAGGACGCCGGTGACGGGCGGCCGTTGCATGTCGGCCGCGCCGCCCTGCGTCTCCTCGGCGCGCTGCTGTCCGCCCTGCTGCTGTTCCTGGGCTACCTGCTGATCCTGGTCGACGCCCGTCGCCGCGCGCTCCACGACCGTCTGGTCGGGAGCGTCGTTGTGTACGCGCCCTCGGCCCGGCGCCGCCGGCGGCGCTCGAGCAGATGATGGCCCCAGAGCGCGGCATGCCGCGGTGCTACGTAAGGTCGGACTGGGCCTGAGACGCTTCATGCGATCCGGGTGATGTGCCGCTTGCGGATGGCGGCTACCGTCCGCCACATGGTCTACGGCCCCGTCGCCCACGGCAATCGGGTGGACGCGTGACCAGGGTCCGCCGATGACGACGGAGATGGCACGCGAGTTCACGCTCGAGCTGAGCTCCGTCGGCCGCGACACGCAAGTCGCCGCGGCAGGCGGCGCCATCGCTCTGCAGGAGGCTCGGGACCTCGAACGCGGCGTCATCGCTGGAATCGGCAATGGACGCACGCGCGTGGTGCTCGACCTGGCCGATGTCACCGAGGTGGGGCCAGGTCTCCTCGGAGTCCTCCTGCGCGTGCGGCGCGGAGTGACACGCGTCGACGGCGCCCTCGCCCTCGTCGTGAGCGGACCGCCGGTCTCCGAGCTGGTGGAGACGACGCTGCTGGGCAGCCTGATCGAGGTCGCCGGGGACCGGGCGCAGGCGCTGGCTCTCGTCGGCCGTCGGTGAGCCGGTCGTCGTGGCACGCCGGAACGGCTGGTCGGCGCTGTTCGCGACGGCGTTCCGCCAGTCGCGGAACGCCATGCTGCTGGTCGACGACGAGCGGCGGCCGGTCGACGCGAACGGCGCGTACCTAAAGCTAATCGGCCACGGCCGCCACGCGGTCATCGGCCACCCGATCTATCGCTTCGTGGCGGGCGGTCCGCTCGCGTCGCCGGACGAATGGACCGCCGCGCTGGCGGCCGGCCGGTTCACCGGCGAAGCCGAGCTCCTATGCGCCGACGGGAGCACGGTGACCGTTCAGTGGGCCGCCACGACGGAAGTCGTGACCGGCCGCCGTCTGGTTCTGTTCGTGGCGCTGAGCACCTCGC
>DATDKF010000223.1:0-4133 GCA_036520135.1 Solirubrobacteraceae bacterium | reverse complement strand
ATGTGCTCGTCGCCGCGGGCGTCGACGAAGTAGGTGCGGAAGATCCGATCGCCCTCACGGATGAAGGCGTTGTGCCCGTGCCACTCGTCCACGCCGAAATCCTTGTCGAAGTCATCCGTGAGCGTGTACCAGGGGATCAGTTCCCAGCCCATGCGCTCCTTTAAGCCCTGGATCTCGGCCTGGGGGGCGCGCGAGACATACGCGAGCGTCGTGTCCCGCGCATTCAGGTGGGCCGGGTGTGCGACCTGGTCGGCGACGAAGGAGCAGCCGACGCAGGCCCGCTCCGGATAGGCGCCGCCGGACGCCGGGTACGTCGTGACGTCCGGCGCGTAGAAGGCGCGGTAGACGATCAGCTGCCTGCGGCCCTCGAACAGGTCCGCCAGGCTCGCCGGTCCGTTGGGTCCCTCGAAGCGGTAGTCCTTCTCCACGGCCATCCACGGCATCCGCCGGCGCTCGGCCGCCATCGCGTCGCGGGCGCGGGTCAACTCCTTCTCCTTGACGAGCAGCGTCTCGCGCGCGGCCTCCCACTGCTGCGGCGAGACGATTGACGGGGTCTTCATTGCGGCATGTCCTCCTTCAGGTACTCGGTTTCATCGGTCTCGGTCTGTTTGTCTAGACACCACCGGAGTCCCGAAGGAACCGGCGATTCCTTTTCCGCGCGGATGCGGTCGCCTGGTCGCTCATGGAAGAGTTGTGGGCCGGTGTCAGGCTATGGCTACGTCGCTGGGAACGTTGCCGCCAAGCTCTCGTCGTCGAGCACGCGCAGCCGGGCCCGTCCCCGGTCACCTCGCCGATCGCGGTGGCGTCGACCTCGCAGCGCGCGCAGCCAGCGAGCACGCCGTCGAGCCGCTCGGCCTCGACGACTGACAGCATCCGCTCTTGCGACGCGGAGATCATGATCTCGAAGGGCTCCATGCCGGCTCGCGCAGCGGCACGCGGCGCACCTCGAGGTCGCTGCCCACGCCGCCTTGGCGGCGCCATCTCCGACGACGAGGAGCTCAGGCCGGCGGCCCCGAGGCCTGGCGCGCCAGCGGCGCTGTTCGCATAGCGTCGGCGGCGCGATCAGCCGCGCCGCGAGGCGGCAGCCATGGGCCCATGGACGATCGCGACCAGCGGATCGACCGCCGGCTTGCCGTTCGTCACCCGCACGGGCGTGCTCGTGGCGAGCAGCGGACCGTGCGGCGTCGCGCGCAGCACGATGCGGACGAGGCCGCGCGCGCCGGACCGGAGCCTGAAGGTGGCGTGCCCGCGGGCGCGGAGCCGGGCGCGCGCGTGCGGGCGCCACCTGTAGTGCCAGCGCGAGTAGCGCTCGAGCGTGGCAAGCGTCTGCGCCGCCGCCGGACGGGTCGCGACCTCCACCAGGCGCTGCTGGCGGCGCACGCGGACCGTCACGGCGACGGCGACCGTCGGGACGACGTTCACGGTGACGGCCGCGCTCGACCCCGCCGCGGTGACCGCGCGGTAGGTGGACGGACCGTCGGGGGCGACCACGAACGCGAATGCGCCGTCCGGTCCGGGCGCCGTCGTGCCGACAGCACGCCAGCTGCCGTCGGCCAGCGTGCGCTCGAGCGCCACCGAGGTCGCTCCCGCGCCGGCGCGGCCCTGGAGCTCCACCGGCTGACCGGCGAGCACGCTCTCCGGCGGACCCGAGAGGAGCGCTGCCAAGACGTCGACCTGGCCGCGCATGAACGGATGGATCGTGCACAGGTAGGGAACGGATCCCACGTTGTCAAACCGCCGGGCGAAGAAGGCGAAGCGCCGGAGGTGCCCGGAGTCGAACGAGCCGTCCGCGGCGCGTACGTCGTGCTCCAGGAAGTCGGCGTTGCGCCAGGTCACCGTGTCGCCCGCGGCGATCGTCAGCCGGCTCGGGTTGAACGACTGCCCGGGGATCGACACCACGCCGACGGCGGCGCCGGCGGCCGGCGGCGACGCCAGCGCGAGCGCACCGAGGACGGCCGTACCGAGCCGCGCTCTCATCGCCGCACCCGGTAGAGGCCGATCATGCCGTTGGCCATGTGCGACTCGACGTGGCAGTGGTACAGCCACGTGCCCGGCGCATCCTCCCGCCAGCGCACGCGGAAGCTCTCCGCGGGACCGAGGGTGCGGGTGTCGAGCGGGACCCCGTCGGCGCCCCGCCAGCGGTGGCCGTGAACGTGGAACGTGTGGTGCTCGTCGCCGATCGCGAGCACGTCCCACTGCACGACGTCGCCGACGCGCGACTGGAACACCGGCGTGTTGCCGACGAACGCGCGCCCGTCGATCGCCTGAAAGCCGCCGAACGGCGCGAACATGACGACGAACTCGCGGTCAGGGCGGCGCTCGCGCGGCCCGAGGATCGAGAGCGCGCCGTACATCCCGCCGGCGAGCGAGGCGGCCATCGCGGGCCCGTGGTCGTGATACGGCCAGACGCCGGCGGAGTCGCGCCCCGCGTGCAGCCGGTACGTGTACGTCCCGCCCACGGGCACATTGCCGTCGCGGCCGGAGAAGCCGGGCACGAATGCGCCGTCCGAGCTGGGTGCGTACTCGACGCCGTGGAAGTGCATCGAATGGGCGTTGCCTGTGCGCGTGTCGCGGTTGAGGAAGTGCACGAGCAGGCGGTCGCCGACGCGGGCGCGCAGGAGCGGCCCCGGGATCCGGCCGGCGCCGGCGCGGGCGTCGTCCCGCAGCCGCAGCGGATGCCGCCAGCGCCGCGTGTAGCGCCGGTACGTGGTCGTCGGGAAGATCGTCTCGGAGCGGTCAAAGCGCATGCCGTGGATCGCATCGAGCCCGTTCGGCACCACGTTCCAGCGCGCCGGCTCGGCCGCTACCCAGTACTCGCGCGTCCTGGCCGCCGCCGTGCCCGGAGCCGCCAGCGCGGCGAGGACCAACAGCACCGCTGCCGGCCCTCTCAGACGCGTGCCTGGACCTACCGGACCCTGATGCGTCCCTGCATCCACGGATGGATGGCGCACATGAAGTAGAGCGTCGTGCCCTTGGCGGCGGTCACGTCGAAGGACACCTTCGTCACGTCCTTCTTCCGCTTCGGCGCGATCACGATCGAGTCGCCGGGCTGGTCGAAGCCCTCGGCGCCGACGTTCACGACGGGATTGGCGATGTCACCGGTCTCCTCGTTGACCCCGTGAGCGGCGAAGATCTCACCGCACACCGGGCAGTCGAACGAGTCCGGCAGCTGCGCCTTCTTGACCAGCGAGATCGTGTGCGGATCCTCGGTCTTGGCCCTGTTGCGCAGCGTCACGTGACCGCCCGAAGCGATGTCGAACTTGCGTGGCGTGAAGCGCTGGTCGTCGAATACCGACTGGCCGGCCTTGAACACGAAGTGACCGACGATCGACATCTTCTTCTTCGTCGGCGCCTTGGGCGCCGCGGCTTGTGCGGCCCCGATCGCGATGAGGCTGACCGCAGCCGCAGCAGCCAGCAGAATCGTGATTCGACGTGACATGAGAGCGACTCCTCCTAGCTTCCGCGCGGCCGCCGCCCCGTCGCGCCATGACATTCAGCCGAGCGTATCCGCGGGCTGCCCGCGGGGCAACTCCCCGGTGGACGGGTGTTCGAGCTGGCGCGCCGCCACGAGGTCCTGCTCGGCGCACCTGGTACCGCCGCGGGATGCGCGCCCGGGCCGCGCCAAACGGCGCGAAGAGGCGCAGCCGGCGACCTCGGCCTTCGCATGGGAAGCCACGCACGTCAGGTGACGGCGGCCGTGGAAATCTCCGCATAGGCGGCCACTGAAAGTCTCCACTGGCGGCCACCGGATCTCCGCATGGGTGGCCATCGGATGTCCCCACTGGTGGCGCGCGGGGTGCTTGCCTCGCACGCGCTGCTGCCGCCCATGCGTCTCGCCGGAGCGGCCCTCACGCTCCGATAGCCCCGAGAAGCACGCTTCTCGGACGTGGCCCGGCGCTGCTGTTCGCGCTCTTGCAGGACGCCGGCCGAACCCGATCTTGAACAGCGTGATCGCGTCGTGGACGGTGTCGTGTACGGACGCCTGGTAGTCGGCTCTGGGCGTCGTGGCTTGCGGTAGCCTAGGCCGACGCCGACCCCGCGATGGGATAGGGCGGGGTCGCTCGATGAGGGGAGGGTGTTATGCCCAGAGCTTCCGTCCTTACGTCGGTGCTCGCGGCCTTGCTGGTGGCCGC
>DATDKF010000222.1:0-27783 GCA_036520135.1 Solirubrobacteraceae bacterium | reverse complement strand
GAAGTAGGTCCCAAGGGTTGGGCTGTTCGCCCATTAAAGCGGTACGCGAGCTGGGTTCAGAACGTCGTGAGACAGTTCGGTCCCTATCTGCCGTGGGCGTTGGAGAGTTGAGAGGATTCGTCCCTAGTACGAGAGGACCGGGATGAACGCACCTCTGGTGTATCTGTTGTCCTGCCAAGGGCACTGCAGGTTAGCTACGTGCGGATCGGATAACCGCTGAAGGCATCTAAGCGGGAAGCCGGCCTCGAGATGAGCTCTCCCATCTCCTTGAGAGAGTAAGACCCCTGGTAGACCACCAGGTTGATAGGCCGGATCTGGAAGCACAGCAATGTGCGCAGGAGACCGGTACTAATGGGTCGAGGGCTTGACGGATATTTTTTCGTGGTACCCGAGGTTGGCGGGTTGTGCAGTTTTGAAGGTCCGCGGAGGCGTGGGTCTTGACAAGTTTCCGGTGGCTTTAGCGTGGGGGAAACACCTCTTCCCATTCCGAACAGAGCAGTTAAGCCCCACAGCGCCGATGGTACTTGGCTTGCAAGGGCCTGGGAGAGTAGGTCGCCGCCGGTTCTTCAACGATTAACGAGCTCCCGAGGGGCCTGTGTGCGAGCCGCCCCACGGGGCGGCTCGAGTCGATAAGGCCGGCGCACGACGCACCCGCCGCCGGGCGTGACCTCGAACGTCACGCGCACCGGCTGCCCGTCGCGGATCTCGACGATCGTCGCGCAGCGCTCGGTCGGCCCGTCGAGGTAGTCGCAGTTCCCGTCGCACGGGCGCTGGTAGCTCACGATGCGGTAGCGGCCGGGAGGCAGGACGCGGCGGAAGATGCGCCGGGTCGTGCCCGGCGCCGCCGTCCGCGCGCGGCCTTTCCGTACCACCGCGCCGGTGTCGGCGTCCACGATCCGCAGGTACCCGACCGATCCCTCGATGTAGAGCGGCTCGGCCGCACGAGCCTCGCGGACGACCAGCCGCGCGCGATGGCTCGCCGGCACCGGCCGCGCATCGTCGCTCGCCGGCACCGTCGCGAGGCCGAGGACCGCTATGGCCGTGAGCAGTCTCATCATCGGCACTACGCGCAAGGCGAGCTGCCGTCACAGATCCTCGTGGCGCCCGCCGTCCCAACCCGTCGTGGCATACCCTCGGGCCGATGTTCGGGAGCGCCGAGACCGACCGCCTCCGCCTGGAGCGCTGGGACCACGACGCCCACGCGGCGGG
This sequence comes from Solirubrobacteraceae bacterium, assembly GCA_036520135.1. Taxonomy (GTDB): domain Bacteria; phylum Actinomycetota; class Thermoleophilia; order Solirubrobacterales; family Solirubrobacteraceae; genus DASSUW01. The sequence goes on along the minus strand of DATDKF010000222.1, from coordinate 26,574 downwards.
GCTGGCGGCCGTCAACGCCGATCCGGGGGTCAGCCGGTATGTGGGGGACGGCACCGCGGTCCCGCGCGCGGAGTCCGACGAGCAGTCGGCCCGCATCGCCTGGCACTGGGAGCGGTACGGCTTCGGCCTCTGGGCCGCCGTGGTCAAGGAGACCGGCGCGATGATCGGGTTCATCGGTGTCTGCCACCCGCTGTGGTTTCCGGACATGAGCGAGCGGATCGAGGTCGGCTGGCGGCTGGGGCGCGACGCCTGGGGCCACGGCTACGCGACCGAGGGCGGCCGCGAGGCCCTGCGGGCCGGCTGCGCGACGCTCGCGCTCCCCGAGATCTTCGCCTTCGTCCATCCGGGCAACGAGCGCTCGCTCGCCGTCGCCCGCCGCCTCGGCAAGCTGGAGGAGGACGAGCTCCCGCACCCGTCGCGCGACCACACGGTCAAGATCCTGCGGATCGCGTGTTCGACCTCGTGATCTTCGACTGCGACGGCGTCCTCATCGACTCCGAGCGCATCGCCGTCCGCATCGACGCCGTCGTGCTCGCCCGGCTCGGCTGGGAGCTCACGGAGGCCGAGATAGTCGAGCGTTTCGTCGGCCGCAGCGAGGCCTACATGGTCTCCGAGATCGAGCGCGCGCTCGGCCGCCCGCTCGCGGCGGGCTGGGACGACGAGTTCGTGCCGCTCTACCGCGAGGCCCTGCAGGCCGAGCTCGAGCCCGTCGACGGCATCGTCGACGCCCTCGACGCCATCTCCACGCCCACGTGCGTCGCCTCCAGCAGCTCGCACGAGCGCCTGCACTTCACGCTCGGCCTCACCGGCCTGCTCGACCGCTTCGACGGCCGTATCTTCAGCGCGACCGACGTCGCCAAAGGCAAGCCCGCCCCCGACCTGTTCCTCCACGCCGCGGCGACCCTGGGCGCCGACCCGGCCCGGTGCGCGGTCGTCGAGGACAGCGTGTACGGAGTCGAGGCCGCCCGCGCGGCGGGCATGCGCGCGTTCGGCTACGCGGGCGGCCTGACGCCGGGGGAGCGGCTCGCGGGGCCGCGGACGACCGTGTTCGACGACATGCGCGAGCTGCCCGGCCTGATCGCGTGATCGGCCGCCGGCGCAGCGGCGCGCGACCCGTGCCGGCCCGCCCAAGGCGCTCGAGCCGCCCGAAGGCGGCCCGAGTGCGTTGAGCTTATGGCGCCGAAGCGGCGCCTGCCCGACCGGCGCGCCCGTCCTCCCAGACCGGACGCCGGCGGGCGGTTGTCAGGCCCGCCGCGCCGGGCGATGGGGTACCGGCGTGAGACAGACCTGGGCCCGAGGCGCGACCGATCCCGGCCGGCGCCTTCGGGTGTGACGACCTAGCGGCCGGCGGTGCGGGTGCACGCGCGTGGGGGCGGTGGGGGCCGGGCGGGGATCCCGCTCCAGAGCCTGTGCCTCACCCAGCGTCGCGAACGCCGCGGCCGTATCCACAGCCTCGCGCACCAGCTCGCGGAGCGAGCGCTTCTTCGGGCGGCCTGTGGTCGTCGGGGGGAACATGTGTTCGGCAGACTACGTAGGGGCTCGGACGGAACGCGCACGTTGCGGACGTCCGTGTGCCGATCCGCACGGATTTGGCTCTGGACCGTGGATTCACGACCCGATTTCCTGCAACCGATCTTGCAGCCGGGCCGAGGCGGCGATGGTGGCTCAGCGCGCGCCGAGCGAGGACCAGACGTCGACCTTCGTCCGGACCTTGTCGACGACTGCGTCGGTGAACTCAGTCGTCGTCGCGTGCCCGCCGAGGTCGATCGTCTTGGTGCCGGTCGCGACGGTCTCGAGGACGCCCTCGTAGATCGCCCGCGAGGCGCGATCGGCGCCGGCGACGTCGGTCGCATAGCCCAGCACCGCCCCGCACGCGAGCAGCATCGCCATCGGGTTCGCGAGGTCCTTGCCCTGCAGCGACGGCGCCGTCCCGTGCGGCGCCTCGGCCATCGCCACGTTCACGTTGTAGTCGTCGTCGAACGCCAGCAGCACCGACTCGGCGCCGGCGATCGAGCCGAACATCGGCAGCACCATGTCCGACAGGCAGTCGCCGTCGCGGTTCAGCGCCGGGATCACCAGCGGCGTCTCGGTCGCGCCCGTCAACAGCCCCGCGTACGTCGCGTCGATCAGCACCGGCTCGTAGTCGACGTCCGCGTGCCGCGCCGCGGCCGCGTCCATCTCCTCCTTGAGCATCCCCTCGTACACGGGGGAGACCGTCCACTTCGGCCCGCCGTACACGCGCGCGCCCATCCGCGCCGCCGTCTGGAACGCGTACTCGGCCACCGCGCGGCACGTCGAGCGCGTGACCTTCTCGGTGCGATACGCCACCTCGTCGGACGCGCCCTCCTCGCCCTCGCGCCACTGCTTGGCGCCGTAGGCGTCCTCGACGGCCATCCGCACCACCGAGATCGGATGGAACACGCCGGATACCGGCCCGACCACGCCCGGGATCCGCCGCCCTGTCCGCACGATCACCTTGCCGCCCACGCCCTCGCGCACGATCCGGTTGGGCGACCCGACGTCGTCGCGCCCCTCGGGCGTGATGGTCGCGGCCTTGAGCCCGTAGCCCGCCTCGCGCATCGCGGCGGCGGCCTCGTCGACGACTGCGTTCCGAGTCGCGCGCCGGTTCTCGAGCGAGAGATCGAACCGCTCAAGCATGAGCGGGAGCCCGAGCACGTCCGGCTCCAGCACCCGCAGCGACTGCTCGAGCAGCTCCTGGCCCGTCTCGTCGCCCTCGAGCACGATGATCCGCATCAGGCCGCCGCCCCCCGGCCCTCGAGCCCGAGCTCCCCCGCGCGCTCCTCGAGCGCGGCGATCACGAACGCGACGTGCTCGTCGAAGTCCACGCCCAGCGCGGCGGCGCTCTCGCGCAGCTCGTCCCGGTCGACCGCCGCGGCGAACGCCGGCGTCTTCATCTTCTTCTTGACCGACTTGGGGGTCATGCCGCGGATGCCCTCGGGCCGCACGTACGCGCACGCCATCAAGAAGCCGGACAGCTCGTCGACCGCGTACAGCGTCTTCTCCATCGGCGAGTCGCGCGAGACCTCCAAGAAGTCGGCGTGCGACGCGACGGCGCGCACGAACTCCTCCGAGAACCCCTGCCGCCGCAGCTCCTCCAGCGCCATTCGCGGATGCCCGGTCTCGAGATCCGGATAGCGCTCGTAGTCGAGGTCATGGAGCATCCCGACGAGCCCCCACTGCTCCTCGTCCGCCCCGAATCGGCGGGCATAGGCGCGCATCGCGCCCTCGACCGCCAGCACGTGCCGGCGCAGGGATTCCGACTCGGTCCAGGAGCAGAAGAGGTGCCAGGCCTGATCGCGCGAAAGGGGCTCAGACATGGCTGTTACCCTAGCCCAGCCTCGGGGCCAGAGCCCCGCCGTTCCCATCATGGAAAAGCTCCTGATCGAGGGCGGGGTGCCGCTGTCCGGCACGATTGTGCCCGCCGGCAACAAGAACGCAGCGCTGCCGCTGCTCGCCTGCAGCCTCCTCACCGACGAGGAGGTCGTGCTCCACAACGTCCCGCGCATCCGGGACGTCGACGCGATGCTGCACCTGCTCGCCGACCTCGGCGTCAAGACCGAGTGGCGCGACGACAACACGGTCGCGCTGCAGGCCGCGGCCGTCACTCGCACGGACGTGGACGCCGCCCTGGCCGAGCGCATCCGCGCCTCCTTCTTGGTCGCCGGCCCGCTGCTCGGGCGCTTCGGCTCGGCGCTGATGCCGCCGCCGGGCGGCGACGTGATCGGCCGCCGCCGGCTGGACCCGCACCTGGACGCGTTCCGCGCGCTCGGCGCCACGATCGAGCACGGCCACGACATCCGCATCCAGGCGAACGACGGCGGCCTGAAGCCCTGCGACTTCTTCATGGACGAGCCGTCCGTGATGGGCACCGAGAACGCGCTGATGGCGGCCGCGTTGATCGACGGCACGACCGTCATCCGCAACGCCGCGTCCGAGCCGCACGTGCAGGACCTCGCGCGGATGCTCAACAAGATGGGCTGCGCGATCGAGGGCATCGGCTCGAACGTCATGCAGGTCCACGGCATGGGCACGCTGCACGGCTGCGAGCACACGGTCAGCCCCGACCACATCGAGATCGCCTCGTTCATGGCGCTCGCGGGCGTGACCGGCGGCGAGCTGCGGATCGAGGGCTGCGTGCCCGACGACATGCGCATGATCCGCCTGGTCTTCCAGCGCCTCGGCCTGCGCAGCGAACTCGACGGCGACGGCACCTGCCTCGTGCCCGGCGGCCAGAAGCTCGTCGTCGAGCGCGACGCCGGCGACTACCAGTCCAAGGTCGAGGACGGCCCCTGGCCCGCCTTCCCGGCCGACCTCACGAGCATCGCGGTCGCGCTCGCCACCCAGTGCGAGGGGTCGGTGCTGATCTTCGAGAAGATGTTCGAGAACCGGCTGTTCTTCGTGGACAAGCTGATCTCGATGGGCGCGGAGATCACGATCTGCGACCCGCACCGGGCGATCGTGATCGGCCCACGCCGCCTGCGCGGCCAGCGCCTGTCCTCGCCGGACATCCGCGCCGGCATGGCGATGTTGATCGCCGCCGTCTGCGCCGACGGCACGAGCGAGATCCACAACGTGCGCGACATCGATCGCGGCTACGAGCGGATCGACGAGCGCCTGCGCGGCCTCGGGGCGCGAATCGAAAGAGTCGCGGCCTAGCTGTCGATTTCGCCGCTTCACGTTTGTCGTCGGTGTAGAGACCGACGACCAAGGAGCGGACATGAAGCAGTTCGAGGTGACCTTCGAGGGCGAGCTGCCCGGCACGCCCCAGCAGGTCTGGGACGCGTTCACCAGGCACACCAGCGGCTGGCTGTGGAACATCGCGTACGAGCCGCGGGTGGGCGGCGCGGAGACCGGCCTGACGTCCGCGGGCGGCGCCGTCACGGCCTGGGACCCGCCGCGGCACTTCGCAACCCGCGCCGAGCGCCCCGACGGCTGGTGCAACGAGCTCGACTACCGCCTGGACGGGACGCACCTGCGGTACCGCCACATGAGCAACGCGGCCGAGGACGAGTACGACCTGCAGCTGGACGCCTGCCGGCGACACACGGCGTTCTACTACCACTCGCTGGGCGAGTACCTGCGCCACTTCGCGGACCGCGACGCGGCCTACTTCGCAGTCGACGGCCCTGAGGCGTCGGCGGCGCGCGGCTCGTTCGACCGGCTCCGCGCCGCGCTCGGCGCCGGCGACGCGGGCGTCGGCGATCGCGTCCGCCTCGCCGGCGCGCACCCGATCGACGGCGTCGTCGACTACCGCACGGACGAGTTCCTCGGCGTCCGCGCCGAGAACGCGCTCTACCGCTTCTACGGGCGCGACGCGTTCGGGTGGCCGGTCGGCGTCGCGCACCACGTGTTCCAAGGCGACCCGCAGGAGCAGGCGTGGCGCGTTTGGTTGGATGAGGTCTTCGACGGACGGAGGGCGGCCTGATGGCTCAGTACGCGGTGATGATCTTCGAACGCGAGACGCCGGGTGGGGTGGACGACATCCCGCCGGAGGTGATGGAGGCCCACGGCGCGCTGCCCGGGCGCATCAAGGCCGCCGGAGGCCGGACGCTCATGGGCCTGGCGCTCGAGCCGACCGCAACGGCCACGTCGATCCGCGGCGACCTCGTCACCGACGGCCCGTTCATGGAGAGCAAGGAGGCGCTGGCCGGGGTCTTCGTCATCGAGGCGCGCGACCTCGACCATGCGATCGAGCTGGCGAGGATGACCCCGATCATGGACGGCGGCGTCGAGGTACGGCCGCTGATCGGCCTCGCGGGGGAGCAGGACTGAGCGGCGCGGTCGAGCAGGCGGTCGCCGACGCGCACCGTCGCGAGTGGGCCTTCGTGCTGGCCGCGACGGCGCGCGTCACGCGCAACCTCGACGTGGCCGAGGAGTGCGTCCAAGAGGCCTACGTCGCCGCGCTGCACGCGTGGACGCGCGACGGCGTGCCCGAGCGGCCCGGCGCGTGGCTGACCGTCGCCGCCCGCCGCACGGCGCTCAACGCGGTCCGCCGCGCCCAGACGCTGCGGACGAAGCTCCCGCTGCTGATGGAGCCGGAGGCCGAGGAGATGCCCGAGACCGACGACAGCGCCATCCCCGACGACCGCCTGCGGCTGATCTTCACCTGCTGCCACCCAGCGCTGGCGCCCGAGGCGCAGATCGCGCTCACGCTGCGGCTGGCGTGCGGCGTCAGCACCGCCGAGATCGCCAGCGCGTTCCTCGTGCCCGAGCCGACGATGGCCGCGCGGGTGACGCGCGCGAAGAAGAAGATCGCGGCGGCGCGGATCCCGTACACGGTCCCCGGGCCCGCCGACCTCCCGGCCCGGCTCGACGCGGCGCTGACCGTGATCCACCTGCTGGGCACGACCGGCCACACGGCGCCGAGCGGCGACGACCTCGTACGCGTCGACCTGCTCGACCGCGCGCTCGACCTCGCGCGGATGCTGACGGCGCAGCTGCCCGGCGACGCCGAGGTCCAGGGACTACTCGCGCTGCTGCTCGTCCACCAGGCGCGTCGCGACACCCGCACGGACGACGCCGGGCGGCTGCTCACCCTCGAGGTTCAGGACCGCTCGGCCTGGGACCGCGCCGCGATCGAAGAGGCGCACGAGCTCGTCGAGGGCGCCCTGCGCGCCGGCCCGCCGGGCCGCTTCACGCTCCAGGCCGCGATCGCCGGCCTGCACGCGCAGGCGCCGAGCTGGGAGGAGACCGACTGGCCGCAGATCGTCACGCTCTACGGCGCCCTGCTCGAGCGCTGGCCCTCGCCGGTCGTGTCGCTCAACCGCGCGATCGCGGTCTCGATGGCCGACGGCCCGGCCGTGGCGCTCCCGGAGATCGAGGCCCTGGCGGGCGACGAGCGGCTGGCGCGGTACCACTACCTCCCGGCGGCCCGGGCCGACATGCTGCGCCGCCTCGGCCGCACCGAGGAGGCGGCGGCCGCCTACCGGGAGGCGCTGGCGCTCGCGGACAACCGCGCTGAGCAGGAGTTCCTGCGGGCACGGCTGTCCGAGCTTGTAGCGTGACCGCCGTGATCCACCCGATCCCCAGCGGCACGCGCGACGTCCTGCCGGACGAGATGCGCGAGCTGCGCGCGATCACGGAGGCGATCCGCGGCGTGTTCGAATCCTCCGGATACGGCGAGATCGCGACGCCTGCGCTGGAGTACGAGACGGTGCTCACCCGCGGCGACCCGGCGGCGGCCGACCCCGCCTACAAGCTCTTCGACGAGCACGGCAACGTGCTCGTGCTGCGGTCGGACATGACGATCCCGATCGCGCGCGTGGTCGCGACCCGCTTCGCGACCGCCGAGCCGCCGCTGCGCTTCTGCTACTTCGCCCACGCCTACCGCTCAGTGCGGCCGCAGCGCGGGCAGGCGCGCGAGATGCTGCAGGCCGGCCTCGAGCTGGTCGGCGCGCCCGGGCCGGAGGGCACCGCCGAGGCGCTCCGCGTCCTGGCCGCGGCGCTCGACGCCGCCGGGCTGGAGAACTTCCGGATCGGCCTCGGCGACGCCTCGCTGTACCCGCGGCTGCTCGACCGCCTGGAGGTGCCGACCGGCGCCCGCCCGCAGATCCTCCACGAGCTGGTCACGCGCGACTTCGTCGGCCTCGAGCGCGAGCTCGCGGTGCACGGGCACGAGGAGTTGTTGCGCGTGCCGCAGCTGCGCGGCGGCGTCGAGGTGCTCGACGCCGTGCCCGAGGCGCAGGCGCTGCGCACCGTCTACGACCTGCTGGCGCCGCCGGTGGCCGAGCGCGTGATCTTCGACCTCGGGCTGATCCGCTCGCTCGGCTACTACACGGGCGCGGTGTTCGAGGTCTACGACGCCGGGCTCGGCACCCCGATCGGCGGCGGCGGGCGCTACGACGACCTGCTCGGCCGCTTCGGGCGCGACCTGCCGGCCTGCGGGTGGGCGATGAACGTCGAGCGCCTGCACCTGGCGCGCGTCGGCGAGGGCCGATGACGGGTCTCGAAGGCCTCAAACTGGCCGTGCCGCGCGGCGCGCTGCTGGGCGGGACGCTCGACCTGCTCGACCGCCTCGGCGTCGACACCGGCGAGGTCCGCGCGAACGACCGCAAGCTGCTGTTCGAGGACGTCGGGATCGTCACGATGCGTCCGAGCGATGTCCCGACCTACGTCGAGGCCGGCGCCGCCGACATTGGGATCACCGGCAAGGACGTGCTCGCCGAGCAGTCCGAGCGCGACGTCTACGAGCTGCTCGACCTCGGCCTCGGCCCGTGCCGGATGGTGTTCGCGACCGTCGCCGGCGACGACCCCGCCGCCGAGGCGCTGCGCCGGCTCGGCGTGATGCGCGTCGCCACCAAGTACCCGAAGATCGCCGCCCGCTACTTCGAGCGCACGGGCCGCCAGGCCGAGATCGTCGAGGTCAAGGGTTCGGTCGAGCTCGCGCCGCTCGCAGGGCTCGTCGAGGGGATCGTCGACCTCACCGCCACCGGCACGACCCTGCGCGAGAACGGCCTCGTGATCCGCGAGGAGATTACGGCCTCGACCGCACGCCTGATCGCCAACCCCGTGGCCCACAAGCTCAAGGCCGCGGCGATCGACGCGCTGCTGGAGCGCATCCGTGCGGCTTAGCTGCACCAGCGAGGACGCCGCCGCAGTCGCCGCCCGCGTCCGCGGCACGGTCACGGACACCGGCGCCGTCCAGGTCACCGCGATCGTCGAGGATGTGCGCGACCGCGGCGACGAGGCGCTGCTCGAGTACGAGCAGCAGTTCTCCGACAACGAGGCGATCCACGTCGCGCCCGACGAGCTGCGGACGGCGCTCGACAAGCTCGCCCCCGCCGTGCGCGCGGGCCTCGAGCTCGCGGCCGCCAACGTGCGTGCCGTTGCCGAGGCGGGTCTGGACGCCGAGGCGGAGGTGTCCCTGCCCCAAGGCCAGACGGTCCGCCTGCGCGAGCTGCCGGTGCGCCGCGCCGCCGTCTACGCCCCCGGGGGACGGAACCCGTACCCGTCGTCGGTGGTCATGGGCGCGGTCACGGCCCGCGCGGCGGGCGTCGAGGAGGTCGTCGTCGCCGCGCCCGGGCACCCGGTCATCCTCGCGGCCTGCGCGCTCTGCGAGGTCGACACGGTCTACCGGATGGGCGGCGCGCAGGCGATCGCCGCGCTCGCCTATGGCACCGAGACGATCCCGCCGGTCGACGTGATCGTCGGGCCTGGGAGCCTGTGGGTGCAGGAGGCCAAGCGGCTCGTCGCCGGTGTCGTCGGGATCGACGGTTTCGCCGGACCGAGCGACCTCACGGTCATCGCGTCCGTCGGCGCCGACCCCGAGCCGCTTCGGCTCGACCTGCTGGCCCAGGCCGAGCACGGCGAGGCCTCGCTCGTCGTCGCCGTCAGCGACGACGCCGCGCTCCTCGACGCGCTCGAGGACGCCGCCGTCACCGTGCACGCCAGCGACATGGAGGCCGCGCTCGCGTTCACCGAGACGCTCGCGCCCGAGCACCTGCAGCTGGCGGGGGACGCCGCCGAGGCGCTCGCCCCGCGCGTGCGCAGCGCCGGCTGCCTGTTCGTCGGCATCGAGTCCGGCACCGCGTTCGGCGACTATGTGGCGGGCAGCAACCACACGCTGCCGACCGACGGCGCCGCCCGCTTCGCCTCCGGTCTGTCCGTCCGCCACTTCCGCCGCCGGATGGCCGAGGTCCGCGTTGGCCCGGCCGCGGCCGCCCTGGCGCGCGCCGCCGCGCCGATCGCCCGCGCCGAGGGCTTCGAGCAGCACGCCGCCTCGATGGAGATCCGCGAGAATCGGCCGTCCACATGACCCGCACCGCCCAGATCACCCGCAGGACCGGCGAGACCGACGTCTCGCTCACGCTCGGCCTCGACGGGTCGGGCGCGGGCGAGCGGACCACCGGCGTCGGGTTCCTCGACCACATGCTCGACCTCGTCGCCCGCCACGGCCGCTTCGACCTCGACGTGCAGGTCACCGGCGACCTGGAGACCGGCGCCCACCACACGGTCGAGGACACCGGGATCGTCTTCGGCCAGGCGCTCGACGAGGCGCTCGGCGACCGCCGCGGGATCATCCGCTACGGCCACGCCGTCGTCCCGATGGACGAGGCCCGCGCCGGCTGCACGATCGACGTGTCCGGCCGCCCGTACGCGGCGATCGAGGGCTTCGACCGCCTCCCGGCGGGCGACATCGCGGGCTTCGATCACGAGCTCGCCGAGGAGTTCTTCCGCGCTGTGGCCAGCGCCGCGCGGCTCACGCTGCACCTCGACCTGCAGGCCGGCACCAACGCCCACCACATGATCGAGGCCTGTTACAAGGCGTTCGCGCGCGCGCTGCGCGGCGCCGCGGCGGTCGACCCGACCGAGCCCGGCATCCCGTCGACGAAGGGCACGCTGACGTGATCGCGATCGTCGACTACGGCATGGGCAATCGCCGCAGCGTCGAGAAGGCGCTCGAGCACGTCGGCGCCGACCCGCGCCTCACGGCCGACCACGCCACGATCCGCGCCGCCGACGGCATCGTCGTCCCCGGCGTCGGCGCGTTCCCGGAGGCGATGCGCCGCTTCCGCGCCGCCGGGCTCGACGAGCTGATCGCCGAGCGCGCGCAGGCCGGGGTCCCGATGCTCGGCCTGTGCCTCGGCATGCAGCTGCTGTTCGACGCGTCCGACGAGCACGAGGGCGCCGCCGGCCTTGGCCTGCTCCCTGGCCGCGTGCGGGCGCTGAACGCCCCGCGCGTGCCGCACATCGGCTGGAACCTCGTCACGTTCGAGCGTGAGTCGCCGCTCACCGAGGGCCTCGGCGAGGCGGCCGCGTTCTACCACGTGCACTCGCTGGCGCCCGAGCCGGCCAACGCCGACGACGTCGTCGGCCGCGGCGAGTACGGCGAGCGCTTCGTCTCGATCGTCGAGCGCGACAACGTCATGGGCGTCCAGTTCCACCCCGAGAAGTCCTCGCGTGACGGGCTCGCGCTGCTGCGCAACTTCGCGAAGGTGGGCGTGGCGGCGTGATCCTCTACCCGGCGATCGACATCTACGGCGGCCGTGCGGTGCGGCTCGTGGAGGGCCGCTTCGAGGACGCGACCGCCTACCACGACGATCCGCTCGAGGCGGCGCGGAGCTGGGTCGACGCCGGTGCCCGCTACCTGCACGTCGTCGACCTCGACGGCGCCAAGGACGGCGAGCCGCGCTCGATCGAGCACCTGCGCCGGATCGTCCGCGGCACCGGCGTGCCGGTCCAGTACGGCGGCGGCCTGCGCACCGTCGACGCGGTCCGCGACGCGCTGCGCGCCGGCGCCGAGCGAGCGATCGTCGGCACCGCGGCGTTCCGCGACATCGACTTCCTCGACGAGATCGTCGAGGCGTTCGGGCCGCGCATCGTCGTCTCGGTCGACGTCCGCGGCGGGTTCATCGCGACCGCCGGCTGGACCCAGCAGACCGAGCTTCCGGCCGCGGACGCGATCCGCCGCCTGCACGATCGCGGGGTCGCGTCCTTCGTCTACACGAACGTCGATCGCGACGGCAGGCTCGAGGGGCCCGACCCCGACGAGGTCCGAAGCATCGCCGAGGCGGTGCGCGGCCGCTTCCTGTACTCCGGCGGCATCGGCCGCCGGGAGGACCTGGAGGCGCTCGCGTCGCTGCGCCAGGTCAATCTCGCCGGCGTGATCGTCGGCAAGGCGCTCTACGAGAAGCGCTTCACGATCGCCGAGGGTCAGGCGGCGCTCGACGGCGTGGACTGACCCTCCCGAGGGTGGGACCATCAGCACATGCTGCTCGAGCGGGAGTCGACGCTCGCCGACCTGTTGATCGTGGTGAATGACGCCGCGGGTGGCCGCGGCTCGGTCGTGCTCGTCACCGGCGAGGCCGGGATCGGCAAGACGAGCCTGATCCGCGCGTTCGCCGACGAGGCCGCCGGGCGCGCCCGGGTGCTGCTGTCGGCGTGTGACGACCTGATGGCGTCGCGCACGCTCGGCCCGCTACGTGACGCGATCCTGGGCAGCGAGCCGGTCGACGACGTCTTCACCGCGCTGCTCGAAGCGCTGGCCGCCGACCCGCCGACCGTGTTGGTGGTCGAGGACATCCATTGGGCCGACGACGCGACGCTCGACGTGCTCGGCTACGCCGCGCGCCGGATCGAGCCGCTGGGTGCCGTGCTCGTGCTCACCTGCCGCGACGAGGAGATCGACGCCGGTCACCCGCTCAGCCGTTTCCTCGGCGTGCTCGTCGGCACGCCACTGCAGCGCCTGACGCTGGCGCCGCTCTCGCCGAAGGCCGTGCGGCGGCTGTGCGCGGGCACCGGGGCGGACGCGGACACGCTGCACCGGGTCACGGGCGGGAACCCGTTCTTCGTGACCGAGGCGTTGGCGTCGCCGCACGACGCCGTGCCGGTGAGCGTGATGGAGGCCGTGCACGCGCGCGTGGCGCGGCTCGGGCCGGAGTGCCGCGAGGCGCTCGACCAGCTCTCCGTGGTCCCGTCGCACGTCGACCTCGACCTCGCCGCCGCGCTGCTCGGTCCGGGGCTGGATACGCTCGCCGAGGCCGAGGCCGCCGGCGTGCTCGAGGTGCGGTCGCACAGCCTGGCGTTCCGGCACGAGCTGGCCCGGCGGGCGATCGAGCGAGGCCTGCCGGAGCTGCGGCGGCAGCGGCTCAACGCGGCGGTCGTGCAGGCGCTGCTGACCCGCGACCGCCCGGAGCGCGCCCGCGTCATGCACCACGCCGTCCAGGCGCGCGACGTCGACACGATCGTCGTCGTCGGCCCGAGCGCGGGCCGCGAGGCGGCCCGCGCGGGCTCGCACCGGCAGGCGCTCGCGCACTACGAGGCGGCGCTCGGGCATCTGGACCGGCTCGGCCTGCGCGAGCGGGCCGAGGTGCTCGACGCCTACGCGTGGGAGCTCTACAACGCGCACCGCTTCCGCGAGGCCGTGCAGGCGGGTCGCGAGGCGGCGCGGTTGTTCGAGCAGGCCGGCGATCCGGTCGCGCTCGGCAACTGCCTGGTGCGGGTGTCCCGGCACCTGTTCATGGCCGGCGACACCGAGGGGGCGGAGGAGGCCGCGCAGCGCGCGGTGCTGACGCTGGAGCCGACGGGCGACGGGCCCGCGCTCGCCCACGCGTCGCTCTACGACGGCGCGATCCTCGCGATGACCGACGACCCGGGGCGCGCCGAGCCGATGCTCGTGCACGCCCGCGAGCTGGCCCAGCGGGTCGACCGGCCCGACCTGGCTGCGCTCGCGCTCAACTACCTCGGGATCGCGCGCGTAGAGCTCGGCGACCCGGCCGGGCTCGACCTGCTGCGGGACAGCATCGACAGCGCGATCGCCGTGCGCCACTACGAGTACGCCGCGCGCGGCTACTGCAACCGGGCCGAACTGCTGGCGCGCGGCGGCGAGCTCGACGAGCTGGAGTCATGCGTCACCGAGGGCCTGCGCTTCACGCGCGAGCGCGGCTTCTGGTCGCACGCCTACAACCTCGAGGTCCACCGCTGCGTAGCGCTGATCCGCCGCGGCCGCTGGGACGCCGCGCTCGCGGGCCTGCGCGGCCTCGTCGAGGGCGTCGACGACCCCGGGATGCTGTACGCCTACAGCTTCCCGTGGCTGGGGCGCGTGCTGGCGCGGCGCGGCGACGCGTCGGCCGGCGCCATGCTCGCGGCCGTCTGGAAGCACGCCCAGCGCCAGCGGCTGCTGCTCGGGCTCGCCTACGCCGGGTTGGCCTACGTCGAGTGGGCGTGGCTCAACGACGAGCCGAATGTGGCGCGCCGCGTCGGGGCGCTGGTGCTCACGCGCACCGGGAATCCCGGCGCCGCGCCGTTCCGGTCCGAGCTGCTGCGCTACCTCGCGCTCGCGGGGATGGCGACCGAGCCGCCCGGCCCGTGGCCGCGCGCCGACGATCCCTACGAGCGCGCGCTCGACCTCGTCTTCGCCGCCGGCGACGCCGACTCGATGCTCGAGGGCCTGCGGATCCTCGACGGCCTCGGGGCCGTGGCCGCCGCCGCCCGCGCGCGCGAGCACCTGCGCGCGGCCGGCGTGCGCGCCCCCCGAGGCCCGCGGGCCGGCGCCCCAGCCAACCCCGCGGGCCTCACCGAGCGCCAGCTCGCCGTGCTCGGCCTGGTCAGCGAGGGCAAGACGAACTCCGAGATCGCCGAGCAGCTCGTCGTCTCGGTCCGCACGGTCGACCACCATGTCGCCGCGGTGCTCGGAAAGCTCGGCGTGCGCTCGCGGCGCGAAGCGGCCGCCGCGGCGCACGCCATGGGCATCGACCTCAGATGACTGATCCTCTGGCCCGCGTGCGGGTGCTGGGTCGGGGAATCAGCCATCAACGCGACTCTAGGCCGATGGTCCCGGGCGGGAGGCCCGAGCTGTCGATGCTGTCGTTCCCTCTGCGGGTGTCGATGGCCAGCGTGTCGAGCAGGCCGTCAGAGTGCGTGACGAGGAGCTTGAGCGGGAGGCCGGTGACCGTCGCCGAGCTGCTCAGGCCCGTCACCTTGACGTCGTCGGCGCCGTTCGTGCCGACGATCTCGACGCGGTCGGGGCTCTTGTCGCCGCCGGCGGTGATGATCGTCGGCGCGAGACTCGTGTGGATGTCCTGCACGCCGGCGGCGCGCAGGTCGCCGATCCGCGTGGTGTCGGCGCCGCTGCCGACGATCACGTCGAACGCCTCGATGCTGTTGATGTCCAGCGAGACGTCGTCGACGTCGCGCGTGACCCGCAGCCGGTGGCCGTTGGGCGCGAAGTCGAACGTCTCGTCGGCGTCGGACCCGAAGACGAACATGCCGTCGCGCGGGCCGGAGCCGCCGTCGATCCGGTCGTTGCCGTCGCCCGGGCGCCAGGTGACGCTGTCGAAGTCGCCGCCCAAGTCGACGACGTCGTCGCCCTTGCCGCCCTGGACGAGGTCGAAGTCGTCGCCACCGAGCAGCACGTCGTCGCCCGGGCCGCCGAACATCGTGCCGCCGCCGTCGCCGGCATCCAGGGTGATCTTCATCGCGTCGGTGGACGTGCTGAGCAGGTCGTCGCCGCCCCGGCCGTTGAAGCGCAGGCGGTCCGCCCGCTCCGGATGGTCGACCTGCACGAACGTGGCGCCGAGGACGAACACGGCGTTGGGCGAACCGAGGATCAGCGACTGCTCGTCGTCATTCGTGCTGTTGACGACCAGGCGGTCGTCGCCGGCGCCGAGGTCGGTGTGGACCTCGAAGACGCCGGACGGGGTGAGGTCGTCGACGACCACCGAGTCCGCGCCGCCGCGGGCGTCGACGTCGACGCGCTCGACGCCCGCGAAATCGTGTGCCGAGAGATCGAACCGGTCGCCGTCGCCGGAGCCGTGCAGGACCAGCGTGTCGGAGCCCTCGCCCTCCACGCGGATGCGGTCGAAGCGGCGGTGGGAGACCTCGAAGTCGACGACGCCGTCGTCGCCGAAGTCGATCTCGAGCCGGCGGCCTTCGCGCAGGCCGATCGTGTCGTCCTCGTCGGTGGCGGCCAGCACGAGCGTGCGCTTCTCGATCCGGGCGCGACCGTCGGTCGCGGCGGACACGAACTCGCGCTCGCCGTAGCGGGCGGTGGCGTGCTTGAGGTCGCCGCCGATCTGCTCGGCGAACGCGCGCGCGAAGTCGGCGTCGCCGCGGTCGGCGACGAGCAGCAGGTGGTGGTCCTGCGTCACCGAGCCGCCGAACAGCCGCTCCTGCGCCTCGGGATCGGCGAGTAGACCCTGGCGCAGCGCGTTGGCGCTGACCTCCGGGACGTCGAGCTCGACCGCGCCGCCGCCGGACTCAGGGTCGAACGTGAGCACGGAGCCCTGCAGGAAGCGCCGGCGGACCGTCTCGGCGATGTCGTGCAGCTCGTCGTCGCTGACGTGGTCGACGTCGAACACCCGCGAGCGCTCGAACGTGGTCGAGCCCAGGCCGGAGTCGAAGAACACGCCGTCGAGCAGCTGCGAGCCGCGCGGCCGGGCGCCGCCGTCGCGGATGATGTCCTCGACGCGGCGGGCGAAGCCGAGCAGCGGCGCGTCGAGACGTGGATCGTTCTGATCGGTGATCACGGCCGTGTTGTCGGTCGCGAAGATCTCGGCGTCGTCGTCGTGCGCGGACGCGGCCGGGGCGGCGATCGCCAGCGCGGCGATCGCCAACAGCAAAGGGCGGATCATGCGGGGAGGGTCCTTTCGGGGTCGTCGCCGCCGAGCGCGCCGGCCAGGCGGGCGCGGGCGCGGAACAGGCGGCTCATCACGGTCCCGCGCGGGACGCCGAGCGCCTTGGCGGCCTCGGCGTAGCTCAGCCCGGCGAGATCGACGGCCGCCACCACGTCGCGCAGCGGCGCGGGGAGCGCCGCCAGGGCGTCGTAGAGCGCGGCGGCCTGGGCCGCCAGCTCCGGGTCGCCGTGGGCGCGGTGGTGCGGGAGGTCGTCGAGCGGGTCGTCGTCGCCGATCGCGGGCATCCGCCGCTCGGATCGCCGGTGGTCGTGCAGGACGTTGCGGAGCGTGCGCGCGAGATAGGGGAACTCGCGGCCGGTGCGGAGCCGCCGGGGCCGCGCGAGGACGCGCAGGTACGTCTCCTGCGTGAGGTCCTCGGCGAGGTGCTGCGAGCCGCACAGCGAGTACGCGAGGCGGTTCAGGCGCGGTAGGAGCGCCGCGGCGGCATGAGGGTCGAGCACCGGCACTGCGGCACTGTCTCGGGACTCGAACCCGCGCGCATCGGTAGGCGGCTACCTAATTTGTCGCCGCCACCTACCTAGACTGGGCGGCCCCCGGTGCACTACAAGCGGATCATCCCGTGCATGGACGTCGACGCCGGCCGCGTGGTCAAGGGCACGCGGTTCATCGACATCCGCGACGCCGGCGATCCCGTCGAGCTCGCCGCGCACTACGACGCCACCGGGGCCGACGAGCTGGTGTTCCTCGACATCACCGCCACGTCCGACAAGCGGGCCACGGTGGTCGAGCTCGCGCGCCGCGCCGCCGACGAGGTCTTCGTCCCGTTCACGATCGGCGGCGGCGTGCGCGAGGTGCCCGACGCGCAGGCGGTGCTCGACGCCGGCGCCGACAAGGTGTCGGTCAACTCCGCGGCGGTCGCGCGACCCCAGCTGATCTCCGAGATGGCCGACGTGTTCGGCGCCCAGTGCGTCGTCCTGGCCATCGACGCCAAACGCGCCGGCGACGGCTTCGAGGTCTACGTGGCCGGCGGCCGCACCGCCACCGGCCGTGACGCCGTGCGGTGGGCGCGCGAGGGCGTCGAGCGCGGGGCGGGGGAAATCCTGCTCACGTCGATGGACCGGGACGGCACCCAGGACGGCTACGACCTCGAGCTCACGCGCGCCATCTCCGAGGCGGTCGAGGTGCCCGTGATCGCCAGCGGCGGCGCCGGCGAGCCCGCGCACCTCGTGGAAGGCCTGCAAGCGGGCGCCGACGCGGTGCTCTGCGCCTCGATTTTCCACTACGGCCGGTACACGATCCCGGAGGTCCGCGACGCGCTCCGGCAGGCCGGCGTGCCGATGCGGCCCTGACGCTTGTAAGGTTCCGCACGTGAAGGTGCGAGACGCTATGACCGAGAACGTCCTGACGATCACGCCAGGGCGCTCCCTGCGCGAGGTGGCGCGGTTCATGACCGAGCACAACGTCGGCGCCGTCGTGATCATCGACCCCGAGGAGCCCGGCCCGGGGATCGTCACCGAGCGGGACGTCGTGCGCTCGCTCGGCGCCGGGGAGGACCCCGACAGCGAGCTGGTGCGCGATCACCTGACCGCGCGCGCCACGTTCGCCGACTCGGAGTGGGACCTCGAGAAGGCGGCCGACGCGATGGCCAGGGGCGGCTTCCGCCACCTCGTGGTGATCGAGGACGGCGAGCTGGCCGGCATCATCTCGATGCGCGACCTGATCGAGGTCTGGCGGCCCAGCGCGCGCAGCGGCTAGCCGCCGCCGCTCTTCTGCTGCTGCTGCTGCTTCTTTTTGGCGGCGGCCTGCTTCTTCTTCTTGGCCGCGGCCTTCTTCTTGGCGGCCTGCTTCTTCTTCTTCGCCGCCGCCTTCTTCTTAGCGGCTGCCTGCTTCTTCTTCTTGGCGACCGCCTTCTTCTTGGCGGCCTTCTTCTTCGCGGCCTGCCGCTCCGCGCGCTTGCGCTCCTGCGCCGCGGTCAGCGGCTCGAACGCGCCGACCGACGAGAAGCCGGTCAGGTAGATCATCTGCCCGTCGGACACGACCGGGTTGAAGGCGCCACGCTCGCTGGTCCAGATCTTCCGGCCGGTGCGCGCACCGAGTGCCGTGGTGTTGCGCTTGCCCCAGTTCGAGTAGTAGACGATCCCGCCGATGATCGTGGCCGCGCCGGAGATCTTGCCGCCGTCGCGGTACGTCCAGCGCGTGGCGCCCGAGCGGGCGTCGAGCGCGTAGAACGTGCCGTCGTAGCTGCCGAAGTAGACCGTCGGCTGGCCGCCAGGGACCTGCGCCACGGCAGGCGAGGCATAGACGTAGGCGCCGGTCCCGCGCCGCCAGGCGAGCTTGCCCGACGCGGCCGAGAACGAGTACATGTTGCCGTCGGTGTTGCCGATGTAGACGCGCCCGAAGGCGACCGCCGGCGTGGCGTAGAAGTTGCCGGCCGACAGGCCGAAGTGGGCGCCGCTCGTGCCGGTGTGCCAGACCTGCTTGCCGGTGTGCTGCGCGATCGCGTAGACCTGGCCGCCGTAGGTGCCGAAGTAGAGCTTGCCGTCGGCGAGCGCGGGCCCGCCCTTGACGGCGCCGGCGGCGCGGAACTTCCACTGCACGCTGCCGTCGTCGACGCGCATCGCGTAGACGGTCCCGTCCTCGGTGCCGAAGTACACGCGGTGGTCGACGATGATCGGCGAGGACTCCGAGCGGCTCGGGAGCTGCTTCGACCACGAGACCTTGCCGCTCCTGGCCCAGATCGCGGCGACCTTGCCGGGGCCGCCCTTGGTGCGCTCGAGGATCGTGACGATGATCTTCTTGTCGCCGTACGCGGGCGAGGACGCGGACAGGTAGCCCATGTCGCGCCGCCAGTGGACCCTGCCGGTGTTCTTGTCGAGCTTGACGACCTGGCCGTCGTTGCGCACGAGGAACAGACGCTGGCCGACGATGACCGGCGGGAACTCGAGCAGGACGTGCGCGTTCCAGCTCCAGCGGCGCGCGAACGGCGGCGCGACGGACGGGGCGGTCGGCAGATAGCGGCGCCGGTCGCGCGAGTAGCCGTACTGGGCCCACGTGAAGCCCGACAAGGGGTCGGCCTTCTTCCCCTTCTTCCCCTTCTTGCCCTTCTTCTTCGCGGGCGCGGGCGTGGGTACGTTCGTCTGCTCGGGCTCGGGACGGAACTCCACGTCCTTGTTGAAGACGTCACCCGGGCGGGTTAGTGCGAAGACGGCTGCGGCGCAGATGAGCACCGCCGCCAACGCTCCAAGGACGATCACGATCCGCCGCCGGTACCAGCGTGGATGCTCCGACGACATCCCATAGGAGGTTAGCCAGCCGCGAAGATGCCGCTGTGGACATCCTCCGAGATCTGGGGCGGCCGCCGGCCGTCGAGGCGCTGGCCGGCGAGGACGCCGTCTACGTCGTCGGCGGGGCCGTGCGCGATCTGCTCCTGCGGCGCCGGCCCCACGAGCTCGACTTCGTGGTCGAGGGCGACGCCGTGGCCGTCGCGCAGCGCGCCGCCCGGCGCCTGGGCGGCCGGGTGATCGTGCACGACCGCTTCGGCACCGCCACGGTCGAGGCGCCCGATGCGACGTTCGACCTCGCCGGCGCCCGCAAGGAGCGCTATCCGCAGCCGGGAGCGCTTCCGGAGGTCGAGCTCGGCGCCTCGCTGCAGGACGACCTCGGGCGCCGCGATTTCACGGTCAACGCGATCGCCCTGCATCTCACCGACGGCGAGCTGGTGTTCTACGCGGGCGCGCGCGAGGACCTGGAGGCGCGGCGGCTGCGGGTCCTGCACGACGCCTCCTTCCAGGACGACCCGACGCGGCTGCTGCGCCTGGCGCGCTACTCGGCCCGCCTCGGGTTCGACGTCGACCCGCACACCGACGAGCTGGCCGTCGCGGCGATCGCGTCGGGCGCCCCGGCCACCGTGACGGGCTCGCGGCTCGGCACCGAGCTGCGGCTGCTGGCGCGGGAGCCCCAGCCGGCCGCGCTCGCGGCGCTCGACCGCAACGGGCTCGGCACCGCGCTGCTCGGCCCCGCGTTCGCCGTCGACCCGGAGCTCGTCGCCCGTGCGGTGTCGCTGACCCCGCGCGACGGCGACGCCGGCCTTGCCGCGCTGGCCACGACGCTCGTGGGCGCCGATGACGTCGGCGCGGCGCTCGATCGGCTCGCATTCCCCGCCTACGAGCGCGAGACCGTCGCCGAGGCGGCGGCCGCCCCGCCGCTGCGCGCCATGTCCGACGCCGAGCTCTGGCGCGCCCTGCGCAAGGCGCGGCCCGAGGCGGTCGCGGTCGCCGGCGCGCGCGGCGACGCGGAGGCGGCGCGCCGCTGGCTCGACGACGTCCGCCACCGCCGGCTGGAGATCACCGGGCACGACATCGTCGCCGCCGGGCTGCACGGCCCGGCCGTCGGCGAGGCGCTCGAGGCCGCCACCGAGGCGATGCTCGACGGCCGGGCGCCGGGCCGCGAGGAGCAGCTTGCCGCCGCCATCTCGCACTAGATGATTGATCCCGCGGGCCTGCATGGCCGCGTACCGTGGATGCCGGGCGGTGCACGCGCGAGGGGGACAGTGGCGGAGCCACGGCCCGCTTCAGCGGGTGCCGATCCGGCGCCGCGGGACGCGCCCAGGCGGGTGCGTGGGTCGTGGAATCGGTCATCTAGCATTGGCCGCCATGGCCACCGCGACGCTCCCCCGGCTGGAGGCCCCGTTCCGCTGGGCGGGCGACCACGTCGCCGCCGACCTGCCGGGCGCCCGCGCGCTCTTCACCACCCGCCGCGGCGGGGTCTCCGAGGGGCCGTTCGCGTCGCTCAACCTCGGCCGCCTGACCGCGGACGACACCGCCCACGTCGACGAGAACCGCGACCGCGTCGCCGCGGCCACCGGCTGCCCGCGCGAGCACTTCCTGTACGGCAAGCAGGTCCACGGCGCGACCGTGCGGCGGGCGACCGAGCCGCCCGGCCCGAACCGGCCGGTGGGCGAGGAGGATGGTCAAGCGACCGCGCTTGACCACCATCCGGCGCTGGTGTTCGTGGCCGACTGCACCCCGGTCCTACTCGCCGCCGACGGCGCCGTGGCCGCGCTGCACTGCGGGTGGCGCGGGACGGCCGCGGGGATCGTCGCCGAGGGGGTGGCGGCGCTCTCCGGCCGCGTCAGCGCGCTCATCGGCCCCGGCGCCCGCGGCTGCTGCTACGAGGTCGGTGAGGAGGTGCACGCCGAGTTCGCGGCGTACGACGCACGTCACGGCGAGCGCAATCTCGACCTGCCGGCGGTCATCCGCGCCAAGCTCGCCGAGGCCGGCGTGGAGACCGTGCACGACGTCGGGCTATGCACGATGTGCCACTTCGGGCTGTTCTTCTCGCACCGGCGCGATGGCGGCGTGACCGGCCGCCAGTCGGGGATCGTGTGGCGGATCTGATCACGGGCATCGACGCGGGCCGCGTGCGCGAGAACCTCGCGCGGATCCGCTCCGAGCTCCCGGAAAGCGTCGAGATCCTCGCGGCGGTCAAGTACGTGCCGCTGGAGGAGCTGGGGACGCTCGCGGCCGCCGGGATCACGATCGCGGGCGAGAACCGCGCGCAGGAGCTCGCCGCCAAAGCCGAGGCGCATCCAGAGTTCCGCTGGCACTTCATCGGCCAGCTCCAGAGCCGCAAGGTCAAGCAGATCGTCCCGTACGTGGAGCTGATCCACTCGGTGGCCTCCGACTCCGCGCTGCGGCAGCTCGAGCGCCACAGCGCGCCGGAGACGGAGATCCTCGTCGAGGTCAACGTGGCGGGGGAGGAGGGCAAGGCCGGGATCGCCCCGGCCGAGCTCGGGGCCTTCATCGCCCGGTCGCCGGTGCGGGTCGTGGGCCTGATGACGATGCCGCCTTTCACGGAGGATCCCGAGGCGAGCCGGCCGGCTTTCGCGGCGCTGCGGGAGCTCGCGGGCGAGCACGGATTGCGCCATCTGTCGATGGGAACGTCGCAGGACTACCGGGTCGCCGCGGAAGAAGGCGCGACGATCGTGCGTTTGGGCACCATCCTCTACGCGTAGACTTTGCGTTTAGCAGGGAAACCGCGCTCTGCCGCGAACCCACGTACCGCACGACAGCGCGACCCCAAGCACACATGGCCTTCCGCGACACCTGGCACAACGTCCTCGTCTACTTCGGTCTCGCCGAGGACCGCGACACGTACGAGGAGGAGCCCGCCGACGATCGCGAGCCGGAGGCGGAGCTCGAGAGCCGCTACCGCGAGCGGCCCAACGTCCGCCGCCTGTCGTCGCGCCGCCGGCGCGACGACATCGACGACATCTTCGCCGACGACTCGCCCTCGGAGCGGGGCACCGCGGTGCTGCGCTCGGTCGGCCCGCCCGGCTCCTCGCCGCGAGGCTCGAATGGAAGGGACGTCCGCGTGCACCTCGTAATCCCGAAATCGTTCAACGACGCCCAGGACGTGGCGGACAAGTTCAAGGACTCGATTCCGGTGATCATCAACCTGCAGGGGTCCGAGAGCGACCTTTCCAAGCGCCTGATCGATTTCGCGTCCGGCCTCACCTACGCGCTCGACGGCGGCATGCAGCGGATCGCCGACAAGGTCTTCCTTCTCACACCGCGCAACGTCGAGGTCTCTGCCGAGGAGCGCGCGCGGCTGATCGAGAAGGGCTTCTTCAACCAGTCCTGAGATAAGCGTCGGCTACTGTCCCGACCCTGCACGTCGGCTACTGTCCCGGCCCATGCAGGTCGGCTTCATCGGCTCAGGCAACATGGCTCGCGCGCTCGCGCGCGGGTGGGGCGATCCGGTGCTGTGCACCGACTCCGGCTCCGGCCGGGCGCAGAAGCTGGCCGAGGAGCTCGGCGGCGAGGCAGTCGCGTCGAACCGCGAGCTGGCCGAGCGCGCCGACGTCGTGATCCTCGCCCACAAGCCCGCGCAGCTCGCGGAGATCGCCTGGGAGGCGGCGGGCGCGGCCAAAGCCGTCGTGTCGATCCTCGCCCGCACGCCGCTCGCCGACGTCCGCGCCGCGTACCCGGGCGTTCCCGTGTACGTGGTCGTGCCGAACACGGCGGTCGAGGTGCGCCGCGGGGTGCTCGCGTTCGCCGAGAGCGACGCCGTCGACGCCGACCCGGCGCTGCGCGACCGCCTCAAGGAGCTGTTCAGTCGGCTCGGCACGGTCGTCGACGTACCCGAGCGCCTGCTCGCGGTCACGGGCGCCTGCGCGGGTGTCGGCCCGGCGTACTGGGCGCTGATCGTCGAGGCCTGGGTCGACGCGGCGGTCCGGCGCGGGATGCCGGCCGCACTCGCCTCGCAGCTCGTCACCGAGACCATGGCGGGCTCCGCCGAGCTGCTCCGCGCGCGCGACGGCGACACGCTCGGCGTGCGCCGCGAGGTCGCGTCACCCGGCGGGACCACGTCGCGCGGGCTGGCCGCGCTCGAGCGCGGCGGTCTGCGGGCCGCGCTGCACGCCGCGATGGACGACGTGGTCGGCGGCTGAGCGTGGAGGCGCGCGAGCAGATCGCGGACTTCCTGGCCGCGCTGATCCGGGTCTACACGATCATCATCATCGCCTGGATCGTGACGTCGTTCGTGTTCGCGCTGGGCGCGCGCGTGCCGTACTCGCGCCCGCTCAACGCGGTGCTGGACTTCCTGCGCGACGTGTCCGAGCCGTACCTGCGCATCTTCCGCCGCCTGCCGCTGCGTGTCGGGCCGCTCGACCTGTCGCCGATCGTCGCGATCTTCGTGCTGCAGATCGTCGGCGGGATCGTCGTGAGCCTGATCGACCCGGGTCCGTGACGCCCGCGGCCCGCGCTGCGCTCGTGGCGGCCGCCACGGTCGCCGCCGACCAGGCTGCCAAGGCGCTCGTGCGCACGAGCATCGACCGCGGCGACGCGGTCGACCTGATCCTCGGCATCAAGCTCGTCAACGTCCGCAACCGCGGGATCGCGTTCGGCATGTTCTCCGGCGGCGGCGCGCTGCTGGTGATCTTCGCGGTTGCCGCGCTGGTGGCGCTGCTGGTGTTCTTCGCGCGCCACCGCGACCGGCCGCTTGTCTGGCTGCCGACCGGCCTGCTGATCGGGGGCGCGGCGGGGAACCTGATCGACCGCGTGCGCGATCACGGAGTCACCGACTTCATCGACTTCCCGGCGTGGCCGGCCTTCAACGTCGCCGACATGGCGATCACGTTCGGCGTACTGACGCTGCTCTACGTCCTGGAGGGCCCGCCGCGGCATGGACGCGCATGAGCTCGTGGTCGGCCCGGACGCGGCGGGCGAGCGGCTCGACGTGTTCCTGGCGCGCGACGCGGGCTCGCGCGCGGCGGCGCAGCGGCTGATCGACGCCGGGCTCGTGCTCGTCGACGGCCGGCCGCGGCCGAAGCGGCACGCGGTCGCCGCGGGCGAGCGGATCACCGTGGGGTCGGCGCCCGCGACGCCGGAGGCTGAGGTCGCGTCCGCCCGCTTCGAGGTCGTCTACGAGGACGAGCACCTGCTGGTGGTCGACAAGCCGGCGGGCGTCGTCGTGCACCCGGCGCGCGGGCACCGTAAGGGCACGCTCGCGCAGGCGCTGGCGGGCCGCGTGGCGGGCGGGGAGGACCCGGAGCGGGCCGGGATCGTGCACCGGCTCGACCGCGACACGTCGGGGCTGCTGGTCGTCGCCCGCAGCGAGGCGGTCCACGCCGCGCTCAAGCGCGCGCTCGCGGAGCGGCGGATCACGCGCGAGTACCTCGCGCTGGTCGAGGGCCGCCCGACGGCCCGCGCCGGCACGATCGACGCGCCGCTGGGGCGCGACCGGCGCGTGCGCACAAAGATCTCGACCGACACCGACGAGCCGCGCGAGGCGATCACGCACTTCGAGACCGAGCGCACGTTCCCGGCGTTCACGCTCCTGCGGGTGCGCCTGGAGACCGGCCGGACGCATCAGATCCGCGCGCACCTGCTGGCCATCGGCCACCCGGTCGCCGGCGACCCGGAATACGGCCACGCCGGCGCGCTCGGCCTGCCCCGCCAGTTCCTGCACGCGGAGCGCCTGGCGTTCACCCATCCGGTGACAGGGGCGGCGAGTGATTTCCACTCGCCGCCCCCGCCGGATCTATCTAAGGCGCTCGCGCGAGCTTGCGAGTGCGAGTAAGCCGCACACGGTGTCACTGGAGGAAGCGGGCCGGTCCACCGGAGGTAGGGGAAGGGAGGGCCGGCCCGCGCAGACGTAAACGGCGGCTCTCGCAAGAACTTTCGTAAACTGGTCTCAATCCATCCAACGACCCCGGGCGGCTGCAATTTCCGTCCCGAGGCCGCGGCCCTGCCCGGCGTGTGCCGGGTCCCGCATCGCCTCTTCGCCCGGGCTGCTGTTCACAACGACATAAGGGAGCAACCCTGTGGCTCAGGTAGGAATCAAGGAGCTGCTGGAGGCCGGCGTGCACTTCGGCCACCAGACGCGCCGCTGGAACCCCAAGATGCGCCGCTTCATCTTCGGTGAGCGCGGCGGCATCTACATCATCGACCTGCTGAAGACCGAGCAGCTGCTCGCGCAGGCTCAGAACTTCGCGTCCGAGATCGCCAACCGCGGCGGCACGGTGCTGTTCGTCGGCACCAAGAAGCAGGCGCGCGACGGCATCAAGGAGATCGCCGAGTCGGCCGGCATGCCGTACGTCAACCACCGCTGGCTCGGTGGCCTGCTCACGAACTTTCAGACGATCTCGCTGCGCATCAAGCGTCTGCACGACCTCGAGCGCTACGCGTCCGAGGGCCAGCTCGCGCTGCTGCCGACGCGCGAGCGCCTGTCCGCCGAGGCCGACCTGGGGAAGCTCCAGGCGAACCTGGGCGGCGTCAAGAACATGCAGCGGGTGCCCGACGCCATGTTCGTCGTCGACCTCAAGACCGAGGCGATCGCGGTCCGCGAGGCGCAGCGCCTGCGGATCCCGATCATCGGGCTGGTCGACACGAACTGCGATCCCGACGGCATCGACTACGTGGTGCCGGGCAACGACGACGCGATCCGCGCCTGCACGCTGGTCACGCGCGCGATCGGCGACGTCGTCGCCGAGGGCCGCACGCGCTTCCGCCGCGAGGAGGAGCGCGCTCGCCAGGAGGCCGAGGAGCAGGCTCGGCGCGAGGCCGAGGAGCGCGCGCGCCGCGAGGCCGAGGAGCAGGCCCGGCGCGAGGCCGAGGAGCGCGCCGCCGCCGAGGCCGCGCTGACGCAGGCCGGCGAGGGCGAGACGCGCGACCAGGCCGAGGCCGAGGTCGCCGCCGCCGCGCAGGTCGCGACGCCGCGGCCGGAGGGCACCCATTCCGCCGAGGCCGGCGCCGCCGCCCAGGCTGCCGACGAGCCCGCGATGCCGGCGACCGGCAACGTCGGCCCGGGCCGCCGCGAGGCGATCCAGGACCCGAACGTCGGCGACCGCGTGCCGCAGGAGGCGGGCGCGCCGCAGGCCGCCGGCGCTCCGTCCTCGGAGGCTGCCGCGGCGCCCGTCGAGGAGGCACCCGCCAGGAAGGCGCGCAGCCGCGCGAGAAAGGCGAAGGCGCCCGCACCC
>DATDKF010000221.1:0-9512 GCA_036520135.1 Solirubrobacteraceae bacterium | reverse complement strand
CCGATGCTCTCCCAAGCACGATCGCGCTTGGCGACAGTCGTGAGCTGGACGACGCCCGCGTCCTCCAGCCGGTTGAGCGCTTGTCGCACCGCCTCGTCGCTGCGGCGAAGCCGAGTCGCGCCCGTATCGACGTTCAGCACGGGCTCGGCCGGCAGGAGCCGGATGATCTGCTCGGCCGCGGAGTCAGACCGCGGTCGCCCAGCCTGCTCTCGCCACTGTTCTTGGAGCTGCGCAATGTGGTCGGCGAGCTCGATCGACGCGTGCGCGGCGTGGGCGGCCGACTCGGCAAGAAGCAGAAGCCAAGGATCGTCGTCGCCATAACGGAAAGCGGTCAGCGAGTCGATGTACTCGTCCTTGCGGCCGGCGAGCACGAGGCTGATCGGCGGAACGACGTCTCGGCAAATACCGCTGCGGCTCAGAGAAGCGCCAATCAGCGCGCGTCCGACCCGGCCGTTGCCATCGGGGAACGGATGAATCGTTTCGAACTGCACGTGCGCAATCGCGGCTTGCGCGATCGGCGAAAGATCGACCCTGTTGAGGAAGTCGCAGAGGTCTAGGACCAGGGGTGGCACGAGATCGTGCGGAGGCGGGATGAAATCCGCCCCCGCCGGCGTATACGCGTCGCCCCCGATCCAATTCTGCCGCTCCCGAAGGCGCCCAGCGTGAGCCATCAACCAGCGATCCGCGGCTGCGATTCGCTCGTGTATCGCAGCGATCGCTTCGAGCGAGAACGGCTCGCGAGTTGTGGCTGCCCAGGAATAGGCCCACTTGACCGCGGCGATGTTCGCCAGCGCGGCCTGCGCCGTCGCCTTATGGCGCTTGCCGATCTCGGCCTTCGCGAGCGACCGGTGCGATGGCACGACCAGTCCTTCCATCTGGCTCGACGCCATCGACTCCGAACGAAGCAATTGCTGCGCGACGGTGTTAAGGCCTATCCGGTCCGCGTGCTGCTGCGCCGACGTGATCTCGGCTTGCGCGTCCCCAAGCGCGGCCGTCACCTCGGACGAGAAACGCCACTGCTGGGAGTTCAGGGAGTCTGGGAGGTAGGCCTGGATCCGCACCGGAGCGCGCGCGCGTCGCGGTCCGTACCCATTCGGATCCGGCTCCCACAGGACTTCTTGCGTCCGGTACCGCTGGTCGTCCGAAGGTTGGAAGGGCTTCATCGCTATCCAAGTTTATCAAATAAGCTTGGATAAGTTTCTGCGTCGGCTGGCCGACGACTTGCGTTCTCCCGGCGCATGGCGGGATAACAGCCGACGAGATCAGAAGCTAGGCGTGACCTGGAGCTTATCCAAGCTTAGGTCATATCCCTGGTGACACGAAAAGCTCCAGATGGCGGCCACGGCACGGGAGCCGCGCGCGGACGGCCGTCGCTGCCGTCTCACCGAACGGCGCGCGCCGCGATCAAAGAGGAACCCCTTCATTGCTTTGGGCTTTGAACCACTTGCCTGCCGTCTCCGGACGGCGTAGGGTCGAACTCTGAGGCGCTCGGCGACCAGTGCGTCGCAGCCGCTGGGAGGTGGCTTCATGACCGTGGTAGGGCCAGTCCGGCGACCAACGTCGTCGTGATCTATGACACGGACTCGAACGGGTTCGGCGGCCCGGGAGACATGAACGGACCGGGGATCGGCGAAGTGGCGTACCGCCAAGCGCCGGACAGCAGTCTCCAGCTCGACGTCAGGCTCGAATTCGCTCAGCTCGTCACGACCTACGAGGCCTTCCTGGTCTGCGGCGCGGCTCATTCGCTTGCCTGTGGGTTCGTTTCCGCAGGCACGGTTACGACCGACGCCGTCGGCGCCGGGTCCGGGACGCTGACGGTGCCGGCCGGCGTGCTGCTGGCCGCGCCGTTCGGGCCCGGCTATCGATCGGACCATCTCGACCTGCTCCAAGGGGCGGGTGACGTGAGCAGAGGGCTGCTTACCGCCGGCGCACTCAACTACCTCGTGTGCCGACGGCGGCCGGTCGCGGGCGCAGCCGAACGCGAGCCGGAGCCGGTGGAAGCAGCGCGGGCGTCGCTTTCGCCAGGGCAACGTGATCCCGCGGGCGCGATGATCGACGACCGCGACCCGGCTGGCGGGCGGCCGGAGCACACATGAGCTGGTTCCATCGATCGCCCATCCCGGTCCACCCGACGGAGGCGGACCTGGACTGCAGCGCTCTCGTCTACCCAGGCAAGTTCGCGGTCGCGGGTGACTTCGACGGCGACGGCCGCGATGAGATCGCGGTCGCTCCGAACGCCTCGGGAAGCTCGGGCAACGACTTCTGGGTGATGCATTTCGAGACAGGGCTGTGGTCGCATCTGAGCCCGATTCCGGGTCATGGGATGGAGGCCGACTTCGACTGCTCGGGGTTGGACTATGCGGCGCGGTTCGCGGTGGCGGGTGACTTCGACGGGGACGGGCGCGATGAGATCGCGGTGGCTCCGGCCGTCGCAGGTACTTCGGGGAATGACTTCTGGGTGATGGACTTCAATCCGGCGACGGGGTTGTGGTCGCACCTGAGCCCGATCCCCGGTCATGGGATGGAGGCCGACTTCGACTGCTCGGCGCTGGACTACGCGGCATGGCGCGTCATCGCGGGCGACTTCGACGGCGACGGCCGTGACGAGGTCGCCGTCGCGCCCTTCGTCCTCGGTACCGCGGGTAACGACTTCTGGGTGATGGACTTCAATCCGGCGGCAGGGTCGTGGTCGCATCTGAGCCCGATTCCGGGTCATGGGATGGAGGCCGACTTCGACTGCTCGGCGCTGGACTTCGGGACGTGGTTCGTGGCCGCGGGTGAATTCGACGGCGATGGCCGCGACGAGATCGTCGTCGCACCCGGCGACGGGGCTCTCGTCGATACCACCCAGGGCAACGACTTCTGGGTGATGGACTTCGACCCGGCCACTGGGTCATGGTCGCATCTGAGCCCAATCCCGAGCCATGCGATGGACGCTGACTTCGACTGCTCGGCGCTGCCCATCTCGGCGGCGTTTGCCGTTGTCGGCGAGTTTGGCCGGCCTGTGCCGTTCATCGGGCTGTGGCCCGACTCGGTCGCGGTCGCGCCGTTCGCCAGCGGTACACGCGGAAACAACTTCTGGGTGATGTCGCCGCCCGCATGCATCCGTCTGCACGTCAAGGTGCTGACGGCTCCCACCATCCCGATCGCGACGATGGTCGCGAATATGAACCAGGTCTATGCCACCGTCGGGCTACGTGTGGCCGTGGCGTCCACAGAGAACTTGAACCTTCCCCTTCTGAATGTTCTCCAGGTCGGCACGTGTCAGGTGACTCCACAGGTAGCTCAGCTGTTTGCCAACCGGAACGGCGTCGAGCCTGGCGATGTCGTCGTCTACTTCGTGCAAGCGACCATCAATGCGTTCAACGGTTGTGCGGCCTTCCCGCTTGGCCGGCCAGGTGCCGTCGTGGCCCAGATCGCGTCCCCGTGGACGCTTGCACATGAAATCGGTCACGTCCTGGGTCTCGCTCACGTGGACGATCCCGGCCCTCCTGCTGTCCCTCGGAATTTCGACCGACTGATGACCGGAGGCGGAACGGCGCTGATTACGAATCCACCGCCAGATCTTGTGACGGCTGAAGGGGTGACGATGCGTGCGAGTCCCCTTTCGGGCCGATGTTAGGGGAAGGTATGTCTGTGACAATGGACGAAGTTCGCAGCGCTGTAGAACCGGATGAGCCCGACTATCCTGCTGCCGCTGCCCGTCTCGGAGTCGCGGCGCTTCCACTCCTCTCCGAGCTCATCCAAGGGGATGATCCTGCGCTCGCGTCGAAGGCGGCCTCCCTCGTGGGCAATATCGACGGGGCCGAGTCTCTCGAGGTCCTCCGGGAGGCGGCACGTAGCCCGCAGGCGGTCGTGCGCATCGCAGCGGCGGCGTCCGTTGGAGGGCTGAGCGAGCTGCCCGTCACGGATCTCCTCGCTGCGCTGCTCGACGACGAGGATCCGTACGTGCGAAAGGTGGCGTTGGATTCCGTGGCCTCCACCCATGCGGCGGGGGCGGCAAGAAAGATCAGAGTCCTCGCAGAGGAGGATCCGGAGGCGTTCGTCCGCGACGTGGCCGAAGCGACTCTGAGGCTGCTGGGGACCGATAGCGGCGAGGGACGCTAGGCACCCTGGCACGGATGGGGCCCTCCGGGACGCTCGCGTAGGCAAAGCCACCGTCGAGTTCGCTTAGCCGCCTAGCTGGGCGGTAGGGCCTGTCGCTTCCCCGCGAGCACCTCGTTCTCGAGGGCCCTGGGAATGGAGCTGCCGTATTCGCGTTCGAGCGCGTCGCGCCGATCGACGAACGCCGCGATCGCCGCGTCAATGTCGTCGGGCGCGGCCGCGACCCCCATCGGGCGGAGTAGGTGCGTATGGAGCTGGGGCAGGTGCTCTGCCACGAGATCGTGGCGGCCGGCCGAGGCCTTCGTGACCAGCCACCACGTCCAATCCCAGAAGTGCGTATTGATCGCACCGAGCGTCTCCGGACTCGGTCGCACCGGCGGCATGGCGTCCTGTACCTCGTTCAAGAAGAGGTACTCGACCTTCGTCGGACCGTGCACGAGCACCTGGTAGGCCGGGAAGTGACCAAGGGGCTCCCACTGTTGCCCCAGCGGCTCAAGCGGAGCGACCAACTGAGGCATGGCGTGCGCAACCACGCCGAAGTCCGAGGTCTCGACCGCGAGATCCCAGTCGGACAGCTCGTCATGCGTGCCGCGAGAGCGCGACCCGGCGAACTCGACGCGAGTCACCGCGGGGTGAGCCCGGACCAATTGGCTCGCAATCGCGACCAGGTCGTCCATGTCGCGATCGTGACAGACCGTAGGCGTGAGATTCGACCGTCACGCTTGCTCTGTCTTCCCGTCGACCTCGGCCACGCCGCGGGGAAGGCGGACGCCTCCAGACCGCACACGAGTCGCCTGGATCGACGTTCCTCTCGGGCGCGAAGCGCGGCCCAGAGCCCGAACGTCGGGTCCTGGTCACGTCGCGGAGCGTGGTGGAGCTGGAGATCGGACGGGAACGTGGAGCGCCGAACTCCTACACGAGACCCTGGGACTTGGCTTGGCGCGGGGCGGGCGGTGGGCGGCGTTGACCCGCGCGCACGGGTGGTGTTGCATCGGCGGCGGCATGTCGACCACCCGGCGCGGGCGTGATGCGGTCGAGCGGCGTGAGCGGCTCGCTCGGGCGAGCGCGGCGCGAGCGAAGCGGGACCGGGGCGTCGGCCTGCTGCTCATCCGGCTCGGGGTCGCCACCTGGGTGGTGCCGTTTCTCATCATGGGGCCGGAGGCGATCGGACACTGCCAGTTTGCTTACTTCGACGCCGACTGGACGCCGCGGCTGCTCGGCGAGCGCGGCGCGCCACTCCCAGCCGGCGACAGCGAGCGCGCGAAGGCACTGCGCTGCCTGGCGCGCGAGTTCAAGATCGCCTGGAGCCCGCTGTGGGCACGCATCGTCGTGTACTGCGCCGCCTCCCTCGCGGCGCTCGCGGGCCTCGAGGCGCTCATCAGCTCCGCGAGCTGAAGTTAGCGAGCGCGTCCGGGGCCGCGTCCGGCGAGGCGGACGGCCCCCTCGTCGAGTCGCGCGCGCTGCGCTTCACCGAACGCTGGCAGCAGCCGCTTGCCTCAAACCCCACCGTCAGTTGCGTGCCGCCGGACTCGTCAGCTGCACTGCGCTGCCCTTCTTGGTCTCCGCGATCACCGGCGCGAAGAACCGGTCGACATTGACGCCGTTGGTCTTCAGGCGCACGGTCGGGTTCTGACCGTTCTGGAACGCCTGGTCGGACGGTGGTCGGGGTAGCTGACGTCGCGGACGACGATCTACTACGCCCTGTAGAAATTGGGCGCGCACCCCGCTACGCTGCCCGCTTCCGTATGGCGACGTAGGGACGGCGTCGCGGACATTGAGGAGGGTTTCATGAGGAAGGGACACCGTCCCCTGGCGGCCGTGCTTTCGACCGTCGCTGTCGCCGTGCTCGCGGGTCCGGCGTCCGCTGCGCCGCCGACCAACACGCAGGCGCTGCAGGATGCGGTCAAGGTTGGCAACGGCTCGTCAGGCATCCGACAGCACCTGCGCCAGTTGCAGGTGATCGCGGACGCCAACAACGGCACGCGCGCCACGGGAACGTCCGGCCACGTCGCATCACTCGCCTACGTCAAGAGCCAGCTGGAGGCGACCGGCTACTACAACGTGTCGACCCAGCCGTTCTCGGCGCAGGTCTTCAACGTGCTGGCGCCGCCGACGCTCAGCGCGACACCCGCGGCCTCGCCGGCATGGCTCGCCGACCAGGACTTCGAGTACATGGAGTTCTCCGGGAGCGGCGCCGTTTCCAACGCGCCGATCGCGGTGATCGACTTCGTCGAGCCGACGGCGACGGCGAGCACATCCAATGCGGGCTGCGAGGACGCCGACTTCCCGGCCGGCGCGACCAGCCTCGCAGGCAAGGTGGCCGTGATCCAGCGCGGCACGTGCGACTTCGGCCTGAAGGTCGTCAACGCGCAGGCGCACGGCGCGGCCGCGGTGATCCTCTTCAACGAGGGCACCATCGGAGCGCCGGATCGGCAGGGCCTGATCAACGGCACGCTCGGCGGCTATGACATCACGGTCCCGGTGCTGGGCGCAACGTACGCCGTCGGCAGGTACTTGGTCGATCACCCCTCGGCCACCGTGTCGCTGTCGGCCAGCACGCGCACCGACAACCTGCAGACCAACAACCTGATCGCGGAGACGAAGACCGGCCGGACCGACCGGACGGTGATCGTGGGCGCCCACCTGGACTCCGTGCCGGAGGGGCCGGGCATCAACGACGACGGCTCGGGCACCTCGACGGATCTCGAGGTTGCGCTGCAGATGGCCAAGCTCGGCATCAAGCCGGTCAACCAGGTGCGCTTCATCTGGTTCTCCGGCGAGGAGCAGGGCCTGCTCGGGTCGACGTTCTACGCCGACCAGCTGACGAAGAAGCAGGTCGCCGGCACGTCGGTGATGCTGGACTTTGACATGCTCGCGTCGCCGAACTTCGCCAAGCTCATCTATGACGGCGACGGCTCGGAGTTCGACGTCTCCGGGCCGAATGGCTCCGGGACGATCGAGAAGGTGTTCCAGGACTTCTTCGACGCCCGCGGGTCGTACACCGAGCGGATTCCGTTCGACGGCCGCTCGGACTACGACGAGTTCACGGTGGTCGGCATCCCGGCCGGCGGCATCTTCACCGGAGCCGAGGTCCACAAGACGCCGTTCCAGCAGTCCAAGTGGGGTGGCGTGGTCGCGGACGGTCTCGCGGGGCAGTTCGACCCGTGCTACCACCTCGCCTGCGACTCGTACGGGATCAACGGACACCCGGACAACATCAACGACACCGTGCTGTCGGAGATGTCGGACGCAGTGGCCCACGCGGTGCTCACGTTCGCCCAGACGACCTCTGCGGTGAACGGCACGGGCAAGGGCTCGTCCTCGTCCACCAAGTCCTACGACTGGAAGGGCGACAAGCTCGTCCGCTAGCCCTTCGGAGGAGGGTAAGAGAGGGCGGCGCTCCGGCGCCGCCCTCTACCTCGGCTTGTGGGCAGGATCAGTTCAGGAGATGGCCCAGGATCCGCCCCATGACGCTGTTCCGGCTCGCCGGCGTGGAGATCCCGTCGAACCCATCGCCATCACCAGCGAGTCGGGCGTAGAGATCGAGGCGCCGACCGGGAACCCGCTGGCGTCGGTGACGATCCAGTTGTTCGCGTTGGCGCCGCTGCCCTCCGGCGGGCCGGTGATCGACCAGCCCTCGAGCCCGGTCTCGAACGAGGTGCTGCTGCCGTCCGGCAAGGTGACGTCGTCGATGAACGTTCCGAGGTTCTGAGTCGCCTAGTCGCTGACGTAGGCGATCGAGATCTCGACCGACTTACCCGCGTAGGCCTTCAGGTTGATCGACCCACTGCTGCCAGCCGTTCGAGTTGCCCGACCACGCATTCGAGGCGCCGCCGCTACCGGTCGGCGAGCAGGTCCCGTCAGCGTTGAGCGTCTGGTAGTGCTGCAGGAACGGGTGCAGATCGAACCAGCGAACGGGTCCGCGATGCCGTCGACGTTGAACACGCCGCCGTCGGGATTGTTCCCATCCCCTCGACCTGCACATTGCCGCCGACGTCCGCGTCGAACGCAACATCCGCGTTGCTGACGCGGTGTCACCAGCTTGTAGGTCTGCCCTCCTCGTAGAGCCAGGTCTGGAAGAACTGGTCGAGCTGCTGTCCGGTGACCCGCTCGGCGAGCGCGATGAAGTCCGCGGTCGTGACGTTGCCGTTGCGGTTCTCGGCGTACCAGCTGCGTAGGATCGTGAAGAAGACGTCGTCGCCGACCTTCTCGCGCAGCGCCTGCAGCGTCATGGCGCCGCGGTCGTAGACGGGCGTGTGGAACATCTCCGCGGGACCCGGCAACGCGGCCGGCGCGGGGAACCAGAGGTCCTGGCCCGCGTCCGAATCCTCGGGCGTGGCGTACAGCGCGTCGAAGAACTCGGCTGCGCTCTGGCCGCCGTTGCGCTCGGACCAGATCCACTCCGACCAGGTCGCGAAGCCTTCGTTGAGCCAGATGTCGGGCCAGATCTCCGGGGTGACCGAGTCGCCCCACCACATGTGGGCGAGCTCGTGCACCACGGTCGCTTCGCTCGGAACGACCCAGTACATCGGCCGGGTCTGCGACTCGAGCGAGTAGAAGACGTTCGGTGCCCAGTCGACGACCCCGCCGACGCTCTCGAACGGGTATGGCCCGTACAGCTGCGAGAACAGGTCGACCGCGGGTCCGTTGAGGCCGAGCCGCTGCCAAGCGAGCTGCGGGTTCGGGTCCTTGGCCCCGAAGCGGCGCGTCTGCGGGTCGACCGCGTTGTACTCGGGCAGTCCGTTCGGCAGCGTCCCGAAATCAGTCTCGAAGATGCCGCTAGTCGCGGTCGCCAGGTAGGGCGCTGTCGGATCGTTGGCGCGCCAGCGCCAGGTCGTGGTCTCGCCGTTGTCGGTCGTGCTTACCAGCAGGCCGTTGGCGATGGCGGTGCGACCTTCGGGCACCGTGATCGCGAAGTCGTACGTCGCCTTGTCCTTCGGCGTGTCGTTGGCCGGATACCAGCTGGGCGAGCCCTGCGGCTCGTTGACGACGAAGGCCCCATCGTCGGTCGGGATCCACCCGTCCTTGGACTTGTCTGGGTCGATGATCGGGTTTGGATGGCCGTCATAGTCCACGGCCACGTCGAACGGGCGGCCCCGGCGGATGCCGGCGGCAGGCGTGATCACGAGCTCCTGGCCGTCCCGCTTGAAGACGGCGGGATCGCCGTTGACCGTGACCTGGCCGACATGCAGCCCGCGCAAGTCGAGATCGAATCGCGACAGGTCCTGCGTGGCCCGCGCCGAGATCACGGCGCGCGCATCAAGCGCGTTGTTCTGGGGCTCGTAGTCCAGGCGCAGCGAGTAGTGGCGGACTTCGTACCCGCCGTTGCCCGCGAGCGGGAAGAACGGGTCCCCCGCGCCCGACGAGCCAGGGCTGAACGCGGCCAGCGCGGACGCGGGAGCGCTTGC
>DATDKF010000220.1:0-2111 GCA_036520135.1 Solirubrobacteraceae bacterium | reverse complement strand
ACGGCGCGCCGCCTCGCAGCCGCGGGGGCGCGCGTGACGATCGCCGACCTGAACGCCGAGAAGGGCGAGGCGCTGGCGGCCGAGCTGGGCGCCGGCTTCGCCGCCTGCGACGTCACCGACGCCGACCAGGTCGAGGCCGCGGTGCGGGCCGCGGGCGAGCTGCGGATCTCGGTCTGCTGCGCCGGCGTCGGTTGGGCCGAGAAGACCGCCGGCAGGCGCGGGCCGCACAGCTTCGAGCCGTTCCAGACCGTGATCACCGTGAACCTGATCGGCACGTTCAACGTGCTGCGGCTGGCGGCGGCGGCGATGCTGGCCAGCGAGCCCGACGGCGAGGGCGAGCGCGGCGTCTGCGTCAACACCGCGTCGATCGCCGCCTACGACGGCCAGATCGGCCAGCTCGCGTACTCGGCGTCCAAGGGCGGCATCGTCGGCATGACGCTGCCGGCGGCGCGCGACCTCGCGCAGGCGGGCATCCGCGTGGTCACGATCGCGCCGGGCCTGTTCGACACGCCGCTGCTCGCCGGCCTGCCCGAGGAGGCGCGCGCCGCGCTCGGCGAGCAGGTCCCGCATCCCCACCGGCTCGGGCGCCCGGACGAGTACGGCGAGCTCGCCGCTCACATCGTCGAGAACCCGATGCTCAACGGGGAAGTGATCCGGCTAGACGGCGCACTGCGAATGCCGCCGCGCTAGACAGCGCGAACGTGCCGGCGAGGATCAGCGCGAGCCCGGGGCCGCTGAAGGCGTAGCCGAGCACGACCGCGATCGCGGCCAGCGCCGCGAACGTCACGACCGTCAGCCGCTCGGCCCGCCGCGCCCACGCCCGCGCGTCGATCACCACGCCCTCATCGGCGCGTCGGATCGCCGGGCCCATCGCCGCCGCGCACAGCAACCCGAGCAGCGCGCTCGCGAGCGGGAGCCACCAGACGTCCGAGTGCTTGGTGAGCAGTAGGACCGCTGCGAGGATCGCGAACGGCACGAACGCGAGCTCGACCCGGCGGACCCACCGCAGGGTCGCCGCCGGGTCGTCGCGGGAAGGCGTGAGCCACTCCATATCTCTTCGTAGTACCCGAAAACCCTGAATTTGGGTTTCGCCTGCCAGGCACCCGCCCTCGGTCGCCCGCGGATTCTTCGACCGGATCATCGGCGCCGCGAATCTGTGCCTCGTTCGCGTTGCGCGGTGAAACACGGGGTCAGGCCCCGTGTTTCACGGGGGAGGACGTGAGAAGCGATGGTGAGTACGAGCATGGGACGGCCTTTCGGTCGTGAGAGGACGGGCGGAGGGATGCCGAGCGGCGGAGCGCTCAGCCGGGTACGCGTACGCCGACGAGCACGCACTCGGCGCGCATAAGTCGGTCGGCGTGGGGCGTGGCGATGGCTGGAGTGTGCCGGTGACACTCCGCGAACGTCAAGCGAGCCGCCCGCTACGATCTCAGTCGAGGCCACTGAGATCACCTCGACAACGAGCGACTTGCTGCGCTAAACTCACGTACCTTGCGTAAGTTCCTACAGAAGGTGAAGCTTTAGATGACCTCGTTGATCCTCGTCCCACTTGACGAGACCGTGGTCTTCCCGACCATGGACATCACGCTTCCCGTCGATGTCGGCGACGAGGAGCAGGTGCTGCTGATTCCGCGCCACGACACAACGTTCGCCGCGGTCGGCACCATCGCCAATGTGACCGACCGCGTCCGCCTGCCCGGCGGCGCGCGTGCCGTGACCCTCTCCGGCGTCTCCCGCGGGATCGCCGGCGCCGCCCAGACCGACCAGCTCGGCCGCCTGCGCATCGAGGTCACCGAGCACCCCGATGACATCCCCGTCGACGGGCGCACCCGCGACCTCGAGCGCGAATACCGCGCGACCGTCGAAGAGATCCTCGAGCTGCGCGGCGTCGACGACCGCGTCGGCGCCTGGCTGCGCGCGATCGGGGAGCCGGGCCCGCTGGCCGACACGATCGGCTACTCGCCCGACGTCTCGTTCGAGCAAAAGGTCCAGATCCTCGAGACCCTGGACGTCACCGACCGCCTCGAGCTGGCCGTCAAGTTCCAGCGCGAGCGGCTGACCGAGCTGCAGCTGCGCCGCAAGATCCGCGAGGACGTCCAGTCCGGCGCCGA
>DATDKF010000219.1:0-24246 GCA_036520135.1 Solirubrobacteraceae bacterium | reverse complement strand
GCTGCTCAGCGGCGTGCCGACGCTCGACCGGATCGCGGTCGTCATGCGCACGCTGTAGCTCGTGCCGACCGAGAGCGGGTTCACCGGCGTCAGCGTCGCGGTCCGAGTCGCGTCGTCGTAGCTGACCGAGGCGAGCACCGGCGTGCCGCCCTGCGGCGTGAGCGTGAACGAGGACGTCGTCACGGTCGCGGGGTCGAGCGAGCGGTCGAACGTGGCCTTGACGGGAGCGCTGAGGTCGACGTTCGTCTCGCTCGCCGCGGGCGACGTCGAGGTCGCGATCGGAGCCGGCGGCGCCGACAGCGCCGTCGTGAACGTCCATGACACCGGCGAGAGCGCCGCGCCGTCCTCGACGCCGCGCACGGCTCCGGTCAGGTCGACCGTGTAGGTCGCCGAGGCCGCGAGCGGCGCGTTCGGCGTCAGCGTCGCCGTCAGCGTCGACTCGTCGTAGCTGACGCCCGCCGGCACGGTCTGGCCGCCCGGCGCCGTGAGCTTGAACGACGCGGCGGTGATCGTCGCGGGATCGACGCTGCGGCTGAAGACCGCGCGCACGTTCGTGCTCGGCGAGATGCCGTTGGCGAGGGGCGCCGGCGTCCGGCCCGTCACGGTGAACGGTCCGGGCGCAGCCTTCGTCGTGAACGACCAGGTGACGTCGGAGGCCAGCGGCGCACCGTCGGATGCCGTGATCGCGGTGGTCAGCCGGGCGGTGTAGGAGGTGCTCGGGTTGAGCATCGCCGCCGGCTGCAGCGTGGCCGTGCGCGTCGCCGCGTCGTACGAGACGCTCGCGGAGATCGGGCTGCCGCCCGCCGGCGTCAGCGTGAACGTCCCGGTCGTGAGCGTCGACGGATCGAGCGCGCGGTCGAAGGTCGCCTTGACGCTCGTGGCGAAGCTCACGCCGGTGGCCCCCGAGGCGGGGACCTGCGACGTCACGACCGGCGGATTGCCCCCGCGGGTCGTGAAGCTCCACGTCGTGGCCGAGCCCAGGCCCTGGCCGTTCCAGCCCTTGATGCCGGTGGCCAGGTGCGCCGTGTAGGTCGAGACGCCATCGAGGTCGGTGGACGGGTCGATGGTGATCGTGCGCGACGCCGCGTCGTAGGAGACGTCAGCGGGCACGGTGCCGCCGCCGGAGTTCGTGAGCCACGCCGTGGTGCCGTCGACCGTCGCGGGGTCGAGCGGGCGGTCGAACGTCGCGGTGACGTTCGCCGTGGTCGCGACGCCCGTCGCGGCCGGGGCGGGCGCGCGCCCGGTGATGCTCGGGGCACCCGCCGCGTCCAGCGTGACCTGGTCCGGGCTCGCCGGCTTGACGCTCATGTCCTGCAGGACGTTCGCGGTCGCCTGCATGATCACGCTCGTCGGCTCGCCGACGCCGCGCATGTTCAGGCCGAGGCCGCGGCTCCAGTGGTTGGTGCCCGTTGCGAACACGAGCGCGCCGCTCGCGGCCCTGTAGATCGTGCTGTTCTGCTCGGCCGACCCGGGCGCGTAGACCCGGCCGGCGTCCTGCAGGATCGAGCCGCTGACCGGGGAGGCCGCGAGCGTCTGCAGACCGGCCGGCGCCGGGCCGCTCGTCGTCGAGTCCCACTCCCAGCCGACCAGCGTGCTGCCGACGACGTCGGAGCCGCCCGCCGGCAGGGTGTTCAGCGACGTGTAGCGCCAGACGCGGTTGCGTCCCTGGGCCGCGTTGACCTTGAGCGGGAAGAAGCCGTTGTCGTTGTCGCCGATGTACTGCTGGCCGATGAGGTTGCTCTCCGGGTTGTTGGCGCCCGCGGGGTCACGCCACGTGCCGGTCGGGCCCTGCGGGTCGACCGGGCCGCTCTGCGTGGTCTTGTAGGCGACCTCGACGCGGTTGGCCGTCCCGCTGTACGGGTTGGCCTCGAAGCGGATCTTCCAGTAGTCGGCGTTGGCGCCGAGGTACATCAGGCCGACACCGGCGTCGCGCGCCGAGGTGAACGCCTGCCGCATCTGCGCGGACCAGTACTCGTCGTGGCTGGGCGAGATCAGGACCTTGCGCTGGTTGATCCCGGCCAGGCCGGTGTGCAGGTCCAGGCTGGTGGCGTAGTTGAGGTTGTAGCCCTCGCGCTCGAACCAGCTGACGTTCTGGACGTCGACCTCCGTGTACCAGTCGCGCGTGCCGTTGTACGGGCGGTCATAGGAGACCTTGATGGCGCGCGTCGTGCCGGCCTGCGTGTTCTCGCCGGTGGAGTTGAAGTCGTAAAGCGACTTGCCGCCCCAGTTGTTGTACGCCTGGTAGGTCGAGACCGGCACGACGTAGGTGCCGTCGGTCGTCGCCGAGTCGTTGCGGACGGTGAGGAGGATGTGGTCCTCGGACCCGTTGTCGGTGCGGACCATCTTGATCAGGTACACGCCCGAGGGCCAGTCCGTCGTGGTCGTCAGGCGGTAGCTGGTGTCCCAGTTAGAGCAGTCGATCAGGCCGGTCGTGTCGTC
Organism: Solirubrobacteraceae bacterium; assembly: GCA_036520135.1. GTDB lineage: Bacteria > Actinomycetota > Thermoleophilia > Solirubrobacterales > Solirubrobacteraceae > DASSUW01. The sequence continues at coordinate 21,807 of DATDKF010000219.1, read as the reverse complement.
GTTGCGGGTGCAGCCGGACTGCAGCTCGCCGGTGCGACTCGGGATCGTCGAGATCAGGCGCCCCTGCGTGCCGCCGTAGTAGCCGGACCGGTAGATCTGGAGCTGATAGGGCTGGCCGTCCTGCGTGTTGATCTTGAGGTCGACCGACTGGCCGGCGTTGATGCTGGTCGCGCTGGCGAAGCCCTCGATGCCGCCCTGCGAGATGCCGGCTGACCCGCCGGACTCCCAGGCGGTTGTGCCCGGGAAGCAGTTCTCGACGACGATCGCGTTGCCGGTCGTGCACGAGCGCAGTCGGGGCGTGACCTGCACGGCGGACGAGGCCGTCGACGTGCCGCTGCCCACGGCCTTGACGGCGTAGTAGTACGTCGTGCCGTTGGTCGCCGTCGTGTCGGTCAACGTCGTGCCCGACGTGGTGCCCACCGACGTGGTGATCGACGCGGCGCTCGTGCCGCGGAGCACCTGGTAGCTGGTGGCTCCCGTGACAGCCTGCCACGCGAGGCCCGCACGACCGTCGAGTGCGATCGCGGTCACGCCCTCGGGGGCGCTCGGGGCGCTGTAGGAGGGCAGAGCGGGGATGACGCTGAGCGCGAAGATCGCCGCAACGATCGCCGCCCGCAGGGTCCATCGCATGGTGGGCTGTAGGCGCATTAGACGGTGGTGGGTTGGATGGTGAGTAGGCCCCTGTCCGGGTCGGGCTGGCCCGCGGCATCTGGCAGCCGCAGGCGTTCGACGGCCTCGCTCGCGACCTGCTCGGCCATCTGCACGACGGACTCGCCGTTGAGCAGACGGGGATAGATCTGCGACGCCGATGCGAGGGCCAGGCCCGGCACGCCGGGCCAGATCGGCGCGACGCGCGGCTGCGCGCCGGTGGGATGCACGGGCTCGACGAGCCGCGTGCGGGTGACGGTCCAGTCCACGACGTCGTCGTGGGAGAAGGACGGGTCGACGCGCGGCAGGATCGAGGTGAAGCGGTCGTAGAGCGACTGCGGGTCCTCGTCGTGCTCGGGCGCCTGCGGATCGCAGTACTTCGGCAGGTACACGAGGCGCAGGCCGTCCGTGTGATCGGTGCCGAGCGCGTGCGAGGCCTCGATGACGCTCGTGACGGGCGTCGGCTCGCAGATGTTGAGCGCGTAGTACGGGCTGACCGAGCGCTTGAGCTTGAGCACGACGCAGACGACGCCCATGAAGCGCTTCGGGTAGGCGTCGAGCAGGTGCTCGAGGTCGGCCGGCAGCAGGTGCCGGAGCGCCGGCGGCTGCAACGTCGAGATGACGAGGTCGAAGTCGGCGACGTCGCCGTCGACGCGCACGCCGCGCACGGCGCCGTCGGCGTCGCGCTCGAGCCCCTGCACGGCCGCGCCGAGCCAGAACCGCACGCCCTCGTCCTGCGCGCGCCGGGCCACGGCGTCGATCAGGCGCTGGTGGCCGCCGATGACGTGACCCATCTCCTCGCCGCGGCTCTTGCCCGTGCGCGCCCCGGACATGCGGCGCGTGCGTGCCCACAGGTAGGTGGCGGGCAGTTCGCTCCAGTTGGAGTCGAAGCGGGAATTCAGCAACGGCTTCCAGATGCGGTCGGTGACGCCGTTGCCGGCCGTGCGCCGCAGCCACTGCTCGAGCGGCACGTTCTCCAGCGCGTCGTAGGAGGAGCGCAGCTGGCACTGGACGATGAATCCGGCCAGGCGCGCCCGCTGCCAGGGCGTCAGCGCGTTGAAGCGCAGGAAGTCCCCGACCCCGTTGAGGTCGTGGAGCTTGCCGTCGATCAGGAAGCCCGCGCCGACCGGCCGGAACCGCAGCTGGTCGCCGAGGCCGACTTCCTCCGCGAGCGCGATCATGTGCTCGTCGGAGGGGACGACGACGTGGTAGAAGCGGTCGACCGTGTGGCCGCCGAAGTCCATGGAGCCGGCCAGCCCGCCCAGTGAGGGAGCGCGCTCGAGGACCGTCACCTGAGCTCCGGCCTGCTGCAGTCGCAGGCCCAGGACGGTGCCCAGGATCCCGCCGCCGACGATCCCGACGCGCGGCGTCATGGCTTCGTCGCCATGGTTCGCAGGATGCCGTCGGGCCGCGGGTGCGCGAGCGCGCCGTTGGTCTGCGTCACGGCGATGGCCTCGCCGGTCTCGCGGATCGCGAGCGGCGAGATCGGCGGCGGCTGGATGCGACCGACGATCTGCGCGGCCATCAGCCGGCCGTATGCCTCGATGGTCGGCCGCAGGCGCATCTTCGACACGCCCTGGCGCAGCCGCCAGTCGTTCACGGTCGGCACCTCGTCGACCTTGGCGCCGGCGTTGTAGAGCTTGAGCAGCAGCTCGACGTTCGCGGCGAAGCCCGGCTCGCGCACGAGCAGGTAGCCGTAGGTCTCGGCGGCACGGCGCAGCGTCCCCGCGCGGTACACGCGGTAGACGGCCGACAGCGTGTGCACCTCACGCAGGCCGCCGAGCCACCGGAACGTCGTCGAGACGGCGCGGCTCGCGGCGATCCGCCAGCCCTTGACGCCGATGAGCTGGCCGCCCGGCGCGTAGACCGAGGCGAGCACGATGTCCGCGCCCTTGTCGAAGCGCTCGAGCATCGGCTCGAGGTCCGTCAGGCGCGACGTGTTGTCGGACTCGATCGTCACGATCGCGTCGTCGTCGGCGGACTCGCCGAGCGCGGCGCGGATGCCCGTGTTCAGGGCACTGCCGAGCCCGAGGTTGCGGGGATGGCGGATGATGGCGACGTGCATGTCCTGCCGGTGCTGCTGCACCGCGGCATACGTGTCGTCGGACGAGCCGTCGTCGACGACGATGACCCGCGCGCCGTGCGCCCGCGCCACCGGCGCGAGGTCGGCGAACAGCTTGGGGATGTTCTCTGCCTCGTTGAAGGCTGGGATGACGAATCGGATCATGCGGCGATGGCGAGTTCGAGGTGGGCGGGCTGGTGGGTCGAGGGATCGCAGGGCATGTCGAGGAGGTCGATCGGCCGGCGGTTGATCGCCGAGTCGCGCACGGCCAGCGCGGACGCCAGCGCGCGAGCGCCGTCGTACGCGCTCACCGGCACCGGGGTGTCGTCCAGGACGGAGGCGACGAAGGCCTGCTGCTCGGCGAGCAGCGGCTCGACCTTGCGCAGCGCGAACCGGATGACCGCGCCCTCGGCGTCGCCGCGGACGCGCGCCAGGTCCGTCCAGTCGTTGATCGCGCTCGGCGACTCCATGAAGTGGACGTCCTGCGTGATGTAGTCGGCGCGCAGCATTCCGTGCTCGCCGATGATCGACAGCTCGCGGCGCTTCTCCGGCGTGAGCCAGTTGACGTCGAGGATGCCGAGCGGGCCGTCCTCGCCGAAGCGCAGCAGGCACGAGAGGATGTCCTCCTCGGACGGGTGCTCGAAGCGAGCGCCGTGCGCGTACACGCTCGAGATGTCGTGCCCGACGACGTGCTGCATGATGTCGACGTCGTGGGTGGCGAGGTCGATCGCGACGCCGGCGTCGACGATCCGGGTCGGCAGCGGCCCGACGCGCGTGGCCTGCAGGCGGTAGATCTGGCCGAGCCGGCCCTCGGCGAGCATGCCGCGCACCGCGACGACCGCCGGGTTGAAGCGCTCGACGTGGCCCACCATGAGCTTGAGGCCGCGCATGCGCGCGGTCGACGCCATGCGCAGCGCGTCCGGCATCGTGGTGGCGATCGGCTTCTCGACGAGCACGTGCTTGCCCGCCTCCAGCGCCCGCAGCGCCACGGGTGCGTGATGGCGGGACGGGACGGCGACGATGACGGCGTCCACGTCGGCGCGCGCGAGCACGTCATCGATGTCCGTGTAGCCGTCGATGTTCCGGCGCCCGATGCACTGCTGGAGCGCGCCGGGGACGGGGTCGGCGATCGCGACCAGGCGCGCGTCCTGCACGCGCTCGATGCTGTTCGCGTGGAAGCTGCCCATCTTGCCGGCGCCGATGACGGCGACGCCCAGTTCAGCCACGACGGTCCTCCTTGACTGCGTCTGATCCGAGGTAGTCGCGGATGACATCCGCGATGTGCTGCGCCGCCTTGCCGTCCCCGAAGATCGGGGGCCGCTCGGCGGGGCGCGGCCGCTCGAGCGCTTCGACGAACCGGTCGCGGTCGACGCCGACCAGCGTGTTCCAGCCGGTCGAGACGGTCTCGACCCACTCGGTCTCCTCGCGGAGCGTGATGCAGGGGACGCCCCACACGTACGCCTCGCGCTGGACGCCGCCGGAGTCGGTGGCGATCAGGTCGGCGCCGCGTTCGAGCGCGAGCATGTCGCGGTACGGGACCGGATCGAGCAGCTCGACGTTGGCGGGCGCGCTCAGGCCGAACTCGGCCATCTTCTTGCGCGTCCGCGGATGCACGGGGAAGAGCACGCGGCGGTCGGCGGCGCCGAGGCAGTCGAGCACGAGCGCGAGCCGCTCCGCGACGTCGGTGTTGTAGTCGCGGTGCACGGTGGCCAGCACGTAGCCGCGCTCGCTGGTCGGCGCGATCCGCTCCGCCCAGCGCAGCAGCATGTCGCACATGACGTCGCCGGTGACGTGGATCTCGCCGCGCACGCCCTCGGCCAGCAGGTTCTCGCGGGCCGACTCGGTCGGCGCGAGCAGCAGGTCGGAAAGGTGATCGGTGCGGACCCGGTTGCGCTCCTCGGGCATCCCCTCGCGGTGCGAGCGGAGGCCGGCCTCGACGTGGATCAGCGGCAGGGCGCGGCGCGCGGCCGCCTCGGCGCCCGAGAGCGTGCCGTTGGTGTCCCCGCGCACGAGGACGGCGTCGGGCTTCTCGAGATCGAGCACCGCGCCGATGCGCTCCTCGCCGAGCTGGAGTTGGACCGCGTCCTCCTGCGAGCCGATCGCCAGGTTGTAGGTCGGCTCGGGCAGCTCGGTGTGCTCGATCTGGCTGCCCGACATCGGGGCGTCGTAGTGCTGGCCGGTGTGGACGAGGATCTCCTCGACCACCGGTGCCAGCGCCGCGGCGAGCGGAGCGGCCTGGATGATCTCCGGCCGCGCGCTCAGGATCGAGACGAGCCGGGGCCGCTCCGATGGGGTGCGCCGCTGCGCGGCCGGCATGTCGATACGCGAGGTCCTCATAGGGTCGTCAGCCACGGTACGTCCGGTCGCGCGCGCGGCACCTATCCGGGCGTCCAGTTCTCGCTGGGCGGGCGTCCCGTTCATGACCGCGCCTCCCAGCGGCGACGCGTCACGAGCGCGATGAACAGAGCCGCCATCAGGAACGCGGCCGCGGCGAACGCGACGCTGACGCGATGCAGCGAGCTCCCCGTGGCGAGCAGCTCGATGCCGACGAAGGCGAACGCCGCCAGGCCCCAGATCGTCCCGGCGGCGCGGGCCTGGCCGCGCGCGAGCACGGCCTGCGAAAGCGTCGCGGCCAGCAGGTAGGCGCCGATGCCGGCGCACAGCAGCGCGAGCTCGAAGCGGGTGGCCTCGAAGCCGTCGCCGTAGAGCATGTTCATCGCCTGCGGGCCGACGGCCAGCGCGCCGGCGACCAGCAGGCCGGAGAACACGCCGACCAGGGCGGCGACCTGCAGCACGGACCGGCGGAACTTCGCCCGGTCGCCGAGGGCGTCGAGCCGGGTCAGGCTGGGGAGCAGCGCCGCCGAGATGCCCTGGAACAGGAACACCGGCCCGCGCACGAGCATGGTCGCGGCGAACACGACGCCGGCGGCGGCCGCGGCGCCGCTGCCGCCCGCGAGCATCACGAGCAGCGGGCCGCCGCTGACGAGCACCTGCTCGGCGGCCGCGACGGCGGTCACCGGGCCGGCGAAGCGGAGTGCCTCGTAGACGTCGAAGTCGGCCGAGCCGTCCTCCTGGAGGCGGTCGCGCAGGCGATGGCGCCGCACCATCAGCGGCGCGATCGCGCCGCCGACTGCCGCCAGGGCCACGGCCGTGGCCGCCACGCCGGGCGACGCGATGAACACGAGCGGCGCGGCGACGAGCAGCCGGACGCCGCCGTCGGCGAGCAGCAGGACGCCGTAGCCGCCGAACCAGCGCAGGCCGCCGACGACCCCGCGCACGAGGTACGACAGGCAGTAGCCGAGGATCGACACCGCGAGCGCGAGCGTGAGCCCGGAGTGGCCGGCGAACAGCGTGTCGGTGATCGGCGTCCACGCGACGAGGCAGACGATCATCGTCACCGCGGTGATCGCGGCGGCGACGCGCGCGACGGAGCGCACGACGTTGCCGGACTCGATGCCGTGCGCCTTGCGCTCCGCGATGCTGCGCGACAGCGTCTGCTCGAGCGGCCGGAAGAGGACCACGGCGCTGAGGAACACCGCGGCCCACAGCACCGCGACGGGGCCGTAGGCCGCGGGGCCCAGGCTGCGGGCGGCGAGGACGTTGAACGCGTAAGCGAGCAGGCCGGAGGCGAGCGTGCCGACGGACAGCACCGCGGCGCCGCGGCGCGAGGCGAGGTCGACGGTCGCCCTGGGGCCCGCTGCGGGCACGGCGGCCGGCACCGGCTCGCGGGGCCCCCGCCGGCCTCCGGCCGGCTCGAAGCGCCCGCGCCGCAGGCGGGTCGAGATGGAATTGGTGTCGATACTCATCCTTGGGCTCCCTTGCCATTGCGACGCCAGAGTTCGATGGCCCGATCACTGCTGACGGGCCAGGTCGACTCGCGCCGGAAGTTCGTGCTCAGCCACCTTGCGAGCTCGCGGTCGAAGGTCTGTCCGAACGCTCCGTGTCCGAACTCGTCGAAGGACCGCGTGTCGATCACCGCCACGTTGACGTCGCGCATGCGCGCCTCAGCGGCGCGCTGGTCGGCGATCGTCAGCGCGCCGGGCAGCGTGACGAGCTGCGGCAGCGGATCCGGCCGCCCCGCCACGACGTACATCCAGGTCATCTGCGGGCCGATCAGCACCGGCTCGCCGGGGCGCGTCGTGGCGTCGATCCGATCGATCGCGCCCTGGAACGCGCGGGCCTGATCCGGCGCGACGGCCAGCGTGCCGCCTGACCCGTGCACCGTGGCCGACTCGGCCGCGGCGTCGTGGATCACGAGCACGCCGCCGGCCAGCACGAGCGCGGCCAGCCAGGCCGCGCCGATCGCCGCCGCCGGGGCGCCGCCGCGCCGCGGCAGCCAGGTGAGGTGCAGCCAGGCGAGGAAGATCGCGGCGAAGGGCATGGCGAAAGCGGCCTTGTTCGCGAAGTGGGTCGCGAACGGGAAGAACTGGTCGTAGGTGGTCGCGGCGAGGACCGTCAGGAGCACCGTCAGCGCGGCGACGAGACGCCACTCGACGGTGCGCTCGAGGCCGCGGCGCAGCCCCGCCCACAGCACGGCCGCGGCGGCAATGCCGGCGCCCGCGGGGATCCAGCCCCACGCGTGCTGCAGCTGGTGGCGCACGGCCTCGGGGTTCACCACGAGCGCGGCGAGGAAGCCCGCGAAGGCGACCACGACCGCGGCGATCGCCGCGCGACGCGCCGGCCCGCCACGCCGGATGAGCGCGGCCGCGACCAGCATGCCGGCGACGCCGAGCGCGTACAGCACGAGCCGCCCGGCGAGCGTGACCACGCTGGCGGCGGTCAGCGGCATCGCGCTGCGCACGACCTCGCTGCCCGCCTCGCGCAACTGGTTGACCGGCACGAGGTTGTCGGTGATCAGGGCCGAGAGCGAGACCTGCGTGAGGAACGCGCCGTAGACGACCGCGGCGACCGCGATCGCCGGGACGGCCAGGGCGAGCCCGTCGCGGACCTTGTCGCGCCACGAGCCCGGTCCGAGCAGCAGCCATGCCGCGAGTCCCGCGGCGAGCGCCGCGACGAACTCGGGGCGCGTCAGCGTGACGACGCCGAGCGCGACGCCGGCGGCGTAGAGATGCGCACGGCGGCCGCCGCGTGCGTGGGCGGCGACAGCGAGCAGCGCGGCGAGCGACGCGGCGATGGCCAGCGTGGCCGACGCCGTGTACGGGACGACGAAGCTCATGTTGCCGGTCGAGAACGCGGCGGTGCCGGTCAGCGCCGCGGCGAGCAGGGCGCCGCCGGGTCCGACGACGAGCCGGGCGACCCGGTGCGTCACCAGCACGATCAGCACCGACAGCGCGAGCCCGACGGCAATCGACGTGCCCACGCCGTCTCCGAGGATCGCGCCGGCGCCGCCGAGCACGAGCGGGGCGAGCGGCCCGTAGTAGTACGTGAAGTCGACGTACGGCAGCTCGCCGTGCGACACGCGCACGCCGGCGAGCACGTCATAGCCGGTGTCGACCGACAGGTCGCCCCACGTGTGCCACGTGAGCGCCGCGAGCAGCGCGCACCAGGCGATCAGGCCGACGGTCGCCAGGCGGTCCGACGCCAGCGCGCCGCGGCTGACGGCCACGGCACGGGCACGCAGGATCGCGGCGCCGCCGGCGACCCCGCCGGGAAGCCGAGCGGCTCCGGTGACGGACTGACCCATCTAGTACGCCCCGCTCTTGCCGAAGACCACGGGGATCGTCCGGCAGAGGATCTTGATGTCCCACCAGAGCGACCAGTTGGTCACGTAGATGTAGTCGAGCTTGACCATCTCGTCGAACGGGATGTCGTTGCGGCCGAGCACCTGCCACAGCCCCGTGATGCCGGGAGTGGTGTCGAGCCGCCGGCCGGCCCAGCCGGTGATCTGGTCGGCCTCGTGCACGACGAACGGTCGCGGGCCGACGAGGCTCATCTCGCCGCGCAGGACGTTCCAGAGCTGGGGCAGCTCGTCGATGCTGTACTTGCGCAGGAAGGCGCCGATGCGCGTGATGCGCGGGTCGCTCTTGATCTTGAAGAGCGGGCCGTCGCCGAGCTCATTCAGGTGCGCGAGGTCGAAGCGCTGCGACTCGGCGTCCTCGACCATCGTGCGGAACTTGAGGATCTTGAAGCGGTTGCCGCCGCGGCCGTTGCGGAGCTGCTTGAACAGCACCGGGCCCGGCGAGTCCAGCTTGATGGCGATCGCCGTGGCCACGAGCACGGGCGACAGCAGCAGCAGCCCGGCCGCCGAGGCGAGGATGTCGAAGCCGCGCTTGAGCGCGAGCACCGCGCGCGAGAAGCGCATCGGCGGCAGGCTCACGATCGGAACGCCGCGCAGGTCCTCGATCGTCGCGTTCGACGCGAAGACCTCGAAGAACTGCGGGACGATCGACAGGTGCACGTCGGGTCGGCGCACGCGGCGCACGAGCTCGAGCATCTCCTCGTACGGGGCGTCGGACAGCGCGAGGACGATCCAGTCGACCTCGAGCTCGTCGACGAGGCGCGTGAGGTCGCCGGTGCTCCCGAGCACGTCCGGGCCGTCGGCGGCGTCGTCGACGAAGCCGACGAGGTCCAGGCCGAACTCCGGATGGCGCTCGAGCTTGGTGCGGATCAGCTCTGCGGCGGAGCCGGCGCCCACGATCAGCGCGCGGCGGCGCTGCATCACGGCGGGCAGCAGCCACGACCGCACGGCGGTGCGGCCGAGCGGCACGAGGACGATCGCCAGGCCGCAGAACAGCGCGGCCTCGGCCGCGGAGAACACGATCCAGCCCTCCACGCGCTTGAGGATCTGCGCCGCCACCAGCATCAGCAGCGAGCCGGCGAGCAGCGCGTGGAAGAGCTTCGGGACCTCGTCCAGGCTGGTGGGCGAGATCGCTCGGACCTGCGACTCGTAGAGGCCGTAGGCCGTGAATACGCCGAGCCACATGGCGGCCGCGATCACGGCCAGCACGGGTCCGGCGAGCGGCGGCGCGATCATCGCCGGCGGCGCCGCGGCGTCCGCCACCAGATAGGTGACGACGAGCGCGAGCACGACGGCGACGGCGTCGGCCGCCGCGACCAGGCGCACCCGGCCGCTCGACAGGCTGTGCGGCGCGTAGTGCGGCGCCAGGCTGAGGTGCGGCTGGAGCGCCGCCTCGGGAGGCGGGACGGTTTGGGTCTGCGGGGCGCTCACGCCGCCACGAGGTCGTGCACGTGGGCGTACCGGCTGGCCTCGGTGCGGTTGGCCACGCCGAGCTTGCGGTACGTGTTCGACAGGTGGAACTTGACCGTCTGCTCGGTCACCCACAGCTGCCGCGCGATCTGGCTGTTCGTGTTGCCCTCGGCGGCGAGCCGGAGGATCTCGAGCTCGCGGTCGGTCAGCGGGCACTCGACCTTGAGGTCCGTCTGGGTCCGGCGCTCGTAGCGGTGGACGATGTTGCCGAGCGAGATCTCGCGCAGCAGCGTCCCCAGCGACACCGGGTGGACGGCCTTCGAGAGCACCGCGTGCGCGCCGGTCGCGAACACGCTGTCGAGCCATTCCGGATCCATGCGCAGCGTCAGCAGCAGCGCCTTGGCGTCCGGAGCCTCCTCGGTTACCTCGCCGAGTCGCGCCAGCGCGTACTCCGGCTCCTGCATGTCGTCGACAAGTACGACGTCGGGCCGCAGCTCGGTGAGAGCGCGCGAGACCGACGACCGGCCGTCGAAGCACCCGACGACCTGGAACCCGGCCGTCTGGCGCAAGGCCAGGCGAATCGACTGCACAACGAACGAGTGATCCGCGACGATCATCAGTCGCTTCATGCCGCCACCTCCGTGGGCTTGGTGAAACCGCCCCGCAACGGGGCATGGATTTCTGCGGGCGGCCGTGCGGACGCCCGGACCGTCCTGGTCACGCCGCGGAAGTCGATGGTCGGCACCCGGGCGGCCACCGCGGCGTGGTCGATGCCCGTGTGTGCGGTAACGATCAGTGCGAGGTCGGCGCCCGTGAGCGCCTCCTCGAGCGTCGCGCCGGTGAGCCCGCAGGCCGGCAGCGCCGGCACGTACGGGTCGCTGTACGCGACGTCGGCGCCGAGCTGCTGGAGCCGGCTGACGATCTTCAGCGCCGGCGACTCGCGCGTGTCTCCGACGCCGGGCTTGTAGGCGACGCCGAGGACCGCGATCTTCGAGCCCTTGACGGCCTTGCCCTGCTCGTTGAGCGCGCGCTCGGCCAGTTCGACGCAGAAGTACGGCTGCGTCTGGTTGACCTTGCCGGCGAGCTCGATGAACTCTGTGGCGAAGTCCAGCTCGCGCGCCTTCCAGGACAGGTAGAACGGGTCCACCGGCAGGCAGTGGCCGCCCATGCCCGGGCCCGGGTCGAAGCGCATGAAGCCGAACGGCTTGGTCGCCGCGGCGTCGATGACCTCGTGGATGTCGATCTGCATCCGGTCGGCCAGCCGCGCCAGCTCGTTGACGAGCGCGATGTTGACCGAGCGGAAGATGTTCTCCAGCAGCTTGGCCATCTCGGCGACCTCGGGGGTCGTGACCGGGACGACCTGCTCGCAGACGAGGCCGTAGACGGCCTCGGCGCGGTCGCGGCAGGCCGGCGTGAGGCCACCGATGATCTTGGGCGTGTTGTGCAGCGAGTGCGTCTCGTTGCCCGGGTCCACGCGCTCGGGGGAGAAGGCGAGGTGGAAGTCGCGGCCGGCGACGAGGCCGGTCTCCTCGAGGATCGGCAGGACGCGCTCGCGCGTGGTGCCGGGGTACGTGGTGGACTCCAGGACGACCAGCTGACCGGCCTGCAGGACGTCGGCGACGACCTGCGAGGCGCCGAGCAGCGGCCCGAGGTCGGGCTCGCGGTTGGCCGTCAGAGGCGTCGGGACGCAGATGATGATCGCGTCGCAGGTGCCGAGACGGGCGGCGCGGGTCGTGGCCTCGATCCGTGAGGCGACGGCCTGCAGCTGCTCCGAGGGGATGTCCTCGATGTACGAGTCGCCGGCGCGCAGCTGCGCGACGCGACCGGGGTTGGTGTCGACTCCGACGACGCGCTGGCCGGCTTCGGCGAACGCCACTGCCAGCGGAAGGCCCACATAGCCGAGCCCGACGATGCCGATGGTCATGCGAGCTCCCTGTGCGTCTCAAGCTCGCCGAGCCTGCCGCGCAGGCCGGCGAGGAGGGCAGCGATCTGCTCGTGCTCTGCTTGTCGCAGGTCTGCGAACAGCGAGGCGATGTCGTCGCGGCCCTCCTGCGTGGCCTCGAACTCGAAGACGCGGTAGCGCGACCGGAGCTCGAGGTTGAGCGAGAGGGCCGTCAGCAGGTTCTCGAGCGTCTGGTCGGACTCGCGTCCGTTGCGAAGGTCACTGATGCTGATTCCCACGTCGGCCAGCTTGGAGCCTGGCCGGGGGTCTAGGAAGGTGAGATCGAACCGCCCCGCGACGGCGTCTTCCTCACCGGTTCGGTGTGCGGATCACCCGTGCCGGGAGCATCCGTACCCATCCGTGGACGCATGTCTGACCCCCCGCGGTTACGAAAATCCCCCACCGGCGTCTACAGTTGGCGTACAGTGCTGCTCCGGCAGGACGGACCCTCGGAGAGGAACCCGGATGGAAGACTTCATGGATGACGTGCCACCCCTGCGGACAATCGTCGCCGACGACGACCCGCTCGTTCGCAGATTGATCCGCGACACGCTGCAGCGTGAGAACGTGACGGTGATCGCGGAAGCCTCTACAGGCCGCGAGGCCGTGGAGCTCGCGCTCTTCTACCGCCCCGACGTCGTGGTGATGGATTACATGATGCCCGAGCTCGACGGCATCGAGGCCACGCGGCGGATCTACGACCAGGATTCGAACATCCGGGTCATCCTGCTGACGGGCGCCGGCGACGAGTCGCTGGGCATGCGCGGCCTTCGCGCAGGCGCGGCCGGGTACCTGTCGAAGGACATGGAGCTGGCGTCGCTGCCGCGCGCCCTGCGCGGCTCGCTCGACGGCGAGGCCGCGATCTCTCGTCGTCTAGCGATGCACCTCGTCCAGCACTACCGCAGTGCCCCGTCCGGCGGCATGGGCCTGCGCCCGGTCCGCAGCTCGCTCACCGACCGCGAGTGGGAGGTCCTGGACCTGCTCTCCGGCGGCGCGTCCACCGACGACATCGCGCGGCTGCTGGTGCTCTCGACCGAGACCGTCCGGTCGCACCTGAAGAACCTGTACCGCAAGCTCGAGGTCCGCTCGCGCGACGAGGCCATCGAGGCCGCCGTGCGGATGCGCGAGCTGGGCGGCGTCCCCGCGTAGCGCGGCGGCGCCACGTAGCGCGGCGGCGCCGCCGGCGAACGTCAACGGCGGCTGGGTGGGGAGGCGGCGATCGGCACGTTGCCGCTCGTCCGCGGGCGTCTGGCGAGTTGACCTCCCATACGGCGCTCAACTCGCCAGAGAGTCCGCGCCGTGGCGCGTCGCCGCTCGCTCGCGGCCCCCGTGGCGCTTTTACCGCGCTATGCGCGGCAAAGGCGCCACGATCCGACCCGCGCCGCCGGCGGCCCGCCGCCCTACCCAGCTGCAGTTCGGCCGTGCCGCCGCACGCGCCACGGACCGGCCCGCGGCGCGGGCGGCCCCGCCGCCCTGCTCGGCGGCAGTTGACGTTAGAGTCGCGCGGGCGATGGGCGTCGGCATCGACCTCCTGGAGATCGAGCGGCTGGAGCGCGCCCTGGCGCGGCGCCCGCGGCTCGCCGAGCGTCTGTTCACCGACGGCGAGCGCGCGTACGCCGCGACCCGCGCGCGGCCGGTGATGCACCTGGCCGCGCGCTTCTGCGCCAAGGAGGCGGTCGCCAAGGCGCTGCAGCTGCGCGAGTGGAGCTGGCGCGACGTCGAGGTCGTCGGCGGAGGCGACGAGCCGCCCGCCGTCGTGCTGAGCGGCGCGGCCGCGGCCCGCGCGCGCGAGCTGGGGGCGACGGTCTCGGTGTCGCTCACGCACCAGCGCGGGATGGCGGCGGCGGTGGCGGTGGCCGAGTGAGCCTGCCGCCCTGGCTGGAGCCGCTGCCCGCGGCGGCGGAAATGCGCGCCGTCGACCAATGGGCGATCGAGACGCAGGGCGTCCCGTCGCTGGACCTGATGGAGCGCGCGGGGGAGGGGCTCGCGCGCGTGATCGCCCAGCGCGCGCCCGCGGGCCGGATCGCGGTCGCCTGCGGCAAGGGCAACAACGGGGGCGACGGCCTGGTCGCCGCGCGGCTGCTGCGCGGCGCCGGGCGCGACGTCGACGTGCTCGCCGTCTCGCCGCCGGACGAACTGCGCGGCGACGCGGCCGAGCAGCTGCGCCGGCTCCCCGGCGACCCTCCGGCGGTGTTCGACCCCGCCCGGCTGGACGGCGCCGCGCTGCTCGTCGACGCGCTGCTCGGCACCGGCTCGACCGGCGCCCCGCGCGGCCCCGCCGCGGCGGCGATCGCGGCGATGAACGCCGGCGGCGCGCCCGTCGTCGCCGCCGACGTGCCGTCCGGCGTCGACGCGTCGACCGGCGAGGTGGCCGGCGCGGCTGTACGCGCGGTCGCCACCGCGACGTTCCACCGCGCCAAGCCCGGTTTGTGGATCAACCCCGGCAAGACCCATGCCGGCGCCGTCGAGGTGATCGACATCGGCATCCCGCCGGGCGAGCCCGGCGCGCCGGAGATCGGCCTGATCGGCGACGACGTGCTGGCCGCCGTGCCGCACCGGGGGGCGGACTCGACGAAGTTCAGCTCCGGCAACGTCGTGATCATCGGCGGCTCCGCGGGCCTCACCGGCGCGCCGACGATGGCGGCGATGGCGGCCATGCGGTCCGGCGCCGGCTACGTCACCGTCGGCACGGCGCGCGAGCTGCAGTCGACGTTCGCCGTGCGGCTGCTGGAGGCGATGACGGTCGGCCTGCCGTCGCAGGAGGGCGGCCTGGGCACCGGATCGCTCGACGCCGCGCTGCAGGCGATCGAGCGCGCCGACGCGGTGGTGCTCGGCCCGGGCCTGGGCCGCGCGCCGGGCGCGCAGGCGTTCGCCCGCGAGCTGCTGGGGCGCGTCGAGGTGCCGCTGGTGATCGACGCCGACGGGCTCAACGCGCTCGCCGAGGTGTTCCCGGGCGCCCTCCCCGGACGGCCGGCGGCGACGGTCCTGACACCGCACGCGGGTGAGCTCGGCCGGCTGCTCGGCGTCGAGTCGTCGGAGATCGGCGCCCACCGGCTCGCTCACGCGCGCGACGCGGCCGCGCGGTCGGGCGCGATCGTCGTGCTCAAGGGCGACGACACGCTCGTCGCCGCGCCGACCGGGCGCGTCGCGGTCTCGCGCGGCGGCGCGCCCGCGCTCGCCACGGCCGGGACCGGCGACGTGCTCTCGGGCGTGATCGGCGCGCTGCTCGCGAAGGGCGTCGCACCCGACCACGCGGCCTGCGCGGCCGTCCATGCGCACGCGCGCGCGGGTCGCCTCGCCGCCGATCCGCACGGCCCCGACGGGGTCATCGCCTCCGACGTGATCGATCACCTTCGCCCGGCGTTCAAGCTCTAGGCTTCGCCGCGATGGCGCTGACGGTCCGGGACATCATGGACGCCGACCCGGTGAGCGTGACGGTGGCGGACTCGGTCGAGACCGTCCTGCACGTCATGCGCGACCACGACCTCAACGGCGTGCCGGTGGTCAACGAGGGCGGCCGCTGCGTCGGCATCATCACGGAGGCCGACCTCGTGCTCTCCGACGAGAACGAGGACTTCCACCTGCCGCACTACTTCCAGCTCTTCGGCGGGATCGTCTTCCTCGAGCGCTGGTCGCACTTCGAGGAGCGCGCGCGCAAGGCGTTCGCCGCCACGGCCGAGGACATGATGACCGAGAACCCGATCACCATCGAGCCCGACGCCACGGTCCGCGACGCCGCCGGCCTGATCGCCGGCAAGAAGCACAACCGCCTGCCGGTGATCGAGCACGGCCGGCTGGTCGGGATCGTCACGCGCGTCGACGTGCTCGACGGGCTGGCCTTCGGCGACGGGGATTGAATGCTGCGGGCGCTGGCCCGGGTCGACCTGGGCGCCATCGAGCGCAACTGCGCGCGGCTCGCCGCCACCGTCGCGCCGGCACGGCTGTGCGCGGTCGTGAAGGCCGACGGCTACGGGCACGGCGCCGTGCCCGCCGCGCTGGCGGCGCAGGCCGGCGGGGCGGCGTGGCTCGCGGTCGCCGCCGCGGGGGAGGCCGCCGAGCTGCGCGCCGCAGGCATCGACGGGCCGGTGCTCGTGATGGGCGCGCTGTCATCCGAGGAGCTCGCGGTCGCCGTGGCCGCGCGCGCCGACGTGGTCGCCTGGCGCGAGGCGTTTGTGGCCGCGCTTCCCGCGGATGTCGGCGTGCACGTCAAGCTCGACACCGGCATGGGCCGGCTGGGCACGCGCGACCCCGCCGAGGCGACACGGGTCGCCGAGGCGGCCGGCGCGCGCCTGGCGGGTCTGATGACCCACTTCGCGACCGCCGACGAGGACGACCAGTCGTTCGTCGACGCGCAGCTCGCGGCGTTCCGGCCCTGGATCGCGCGCCACCCCGGCGTCCCGGTACACGCCGCCAACTCGGCGGCCGCGCTGCGCCGCCCGGACGCGCGCTTCGACATGGTGCGCTGCGGGATCTCCGTCTACGGCATGGACCCCTACCACCGCGACCCGGCCGACCACGGCCTCGAGCCGGCGCTCGAGCTCACCAGCTACCTCGCCGAGGTCAAGCGCTGCGAGCCGGGGCAGAGCGCCGGCTATGGCCGGCGGTTCGTCGCCGAGCGTGCGACCTGGCTCGGGACGATCCCGATCGGCTACGGCGACGGCGTCCGCCGCGCGCTGACCAACAACGCCGAGGTGCTCGTCGGCGGCCGCCGCGTGCCGCTCGTCGGGACGGTCTCGATGGACAACATCACGGTCGACCTCGGCGACGACCCGCCGCCGCGCGGCGCCGAGGCGGTGCTGATCGGCGCGCGCGGGGGTGAGCGGATCCTCGCCGAGGACCTCGCCGCCCGCCTCAGCACGATCAACTACGAGATCACGTGCGGCATCACCGCCCGCGTCCCGAGGGAGCACTTTGCCCGGTGAAACACGGGGTCTGACACCCCTTGATGTTGCGCGCGAGGCGCTCGCCGGGCGGGAGGCGTGGCTGGTGGGCGGCGCGGTGCGCGACCGGCTGCGGGGACGGCCGGTCGACGATGTTGACGTCGCGCTCGTCGGCGACCCGCGCAAGGCCGCCCGGCGGATCGCCCGCGAGACCGGCGGCGCCGCCTTCCAGCTCTCCGGCGCGTTCGGGGCGTGGCGCGTCGTCGGGCCCGACCACACCTGGCACGTCGACCTCGTCTCGCTGCGTGACGCCGACATCGAGGCCGACCTCGCGGCGCGCGACTTCACGATCAACGCGATGGCGGAGCCGCTGGCCGGCGGCGAGCTGCTGGACCCGCACGGCGGGCGGGCCGATCTCGCCGCCCGGGTCGTGCGGATGGTCTCGCCGGGGGCGCTGGTCGAGGACCCGCTGCGCGCGCTGCGCGCCGTGCGGCTGGTCACCGAGCTCGACCTCGAGCTCGACCCCGCCACCGGCGCAGCGGTCGCGGCGAATGCCCACGGGATCGCGGAGGTCGCGCCCGAGCGCGTGTTCGGCGAGCTCAAGCGCGTCGTCACGGCCGACCGCGCCCGCATCGGCCTGGCGCTGATGGACGAGTTCGGCCTGCTCGGGGAGGTGCTACCCGAGCTCGTGCCGCTGAAGGGCGTCGAGCAGAACGTCTTCCACCACCTCGACGTCTACGAGCACACGCTCGAGGTGCTCGAGGCGGTCGCCTCGCTGGAGCGGGGCGAGCACGGCGACGACATCGCGGCGCTGCTCGCCGAGCCGCTGGCCGACGAGCTCACGCGCGGCGGCGGGATGCGGTTCGCCGCGCTGCTGCACGACGCCGCCAAGCCGCAGACGCGCGGCGAGCTGCCCGACGGCCGGGTGACGTTCGTCGGGCACGACGAGGCGGGCGCCGACCTCGCCCGCGCGGTGCTGCGGCGCCTGCGCGCGTCACAGCGCCTCGTCGACTACGTCGCCGCCCTGACGCTGCACCACCTGCGGCTCGGCTTCCTCGTGCACGAGCGCCCGCTCGACCGCCGCTCGGTCTGGCGCTACCTTCGGGCGACCAGTCCGTATAGCTCCGAGGTGACGATCTTCACCATCGCCGACCGGCTCGCGACGCGCGGCCGCAACGCGGAGCCGGCGATCGTGGCGCACATCGAGCTCGCGCGCGAGATGCTCGGCTACGCGGCCGCCGACGAGCCGGCCGAGCCGCTCGTGCGTGGCGACGAGCTCGCGCGCGCGCTCGGCATCACCCCGGGGCCCGCGCTCGGCCGCGTGCTCGCGCAGCTCGAAGAGGACCGCTTCGCGGGGGCGATCGCCACCCGTGAGGACGCGATCGCCCGCGCGCGCGAGCTGATCTAGCCGGGTACGAGGATCCCGCGGCCCTGGAGCCGCCCTTGGTCGAGGTCCGCCATCGCGTCGTTGATGGCGTCGAGCGGATAGGTGCTCGTGTGCAGGGTGACCTTGCCCTGCGCGGTCAGCGTCATCAGGTCCTGCAGGTCGACGTACGTCCCCACGAGGTTCCCGATGAACGAGATCTCGCGCGAGATCACGTCGATCGTCGGGATGTTGATGTTCTCCCCGTAGCCGATGACGTAGTAGAAGCCGCCGTCCTGGACCATGTCGATCCCGTCCTCGATGGCGCCCTTCTCGCCGACGAAGTCGATGATCGCCTCGGCGCCCGTGCCGTCGGTGAGCTCCTTGACCGTGTCGCGCTGCGAGCCGTCGACCTTGACCGTGTGGTCGGCCCCCAGCTCGCCCGCGAGCGCGAGCGCCTTCTCGTTCGGGTCGACGACGATGATCTCGGTCGGCGTGTAGGCCTTCAGGCACTGGATGCCGATGTGGCCCAGCCCGCCGGCGCCGATGACGACCGCCTTCGTGCCGGCCCCGAGCATCGGGATCGCCTTCTTGACCGCGTGGATCGCGGTCAGCCCCGCGTCGGCCAGCGCGGCGATCTGCGTCGGGTGCAGCGACGGGTCGAGCTTGACCACCGAGCGCGCGCTGGTCTGCAGGAACTCGGCGAACCCGCCGTCGCGATCGATGCCGGGGAACGACCCGTTGACGCAGTGCATGTCGTCGCCGCGCCGGCACGGCGTGCACAGCCCGCACGAGATGTACGGGTGCACGATCACCGTGTCGCCGACCTCGACGTTGCTCACGTCGGAGCCGATCTCGTGCACCCAGCCCGCGTTCTCGTGGCCGGGCGTGTACGGGAGGGCGACCTGTGACTTCTCCGCCCACTGTCCCTCCTGGATGTGCAGGTCGGTGCGGCACAGCCCCGCCGCGCCGATCTTCACGACGACGTCGTGCGGCCTGACGGCTGTGGGCTCGTCGATCTCGTCCAGCCTCAGCGCCTCGTGATAGGCGTGCAGGCGCGCCGCCTTCATGCCGCCACCTCCTCTCCGTAGCGGGTCTTGAGCAGATCGCGGCAGATGCCGCCGTTGGTCTCGAGGCTGAGCGCCACCAGCCGCGCGCGCCGCAGCCAGATCGGCAGCTCGCCCGCGTCGAGCGCGGAGCCGTCGCCGGCCACGAGCGCCGGCGCGTGCGGCTCGCGCCCGAGGCCGAGGACCGCGCGCAGTTCCAGGCAGCGCACGGCGTCGGGCGAGTCCGGCAGCTCGGCGACGCGCAGGGCGACGACCTCCTCCGCCGTCGCTCCGCCGTCCAGCAGCGCCCGGCACAAGCGCGCCTGGCGGGCGAGCAGCGCCTTGCGCCGGAACAGCTCGCGCAGGGCGTCCAGATCGCCGGCCGTCTCGCCCGGGAACGCGTCGCCGAAGCCCTCGCCGCGGCAGACCGCGGCGTTGATCTCGGCCCCCGTGTAGTGGTCCTCGAGCTCGACCGTCACCTCGCCGACCGCGGGCAGCGCGCGCACGGCGGTGCGCGCGTCCGCCGCCATCAGGAACGCGAAGTTCGGCGCGCACTGCGGCGTCGGGAGCCGCAGGCGCACCGCGACGCCGTCTCCGGTTACGACGCAGGAGCCGACGAAGCCGAGCGTGGTGATCGGCTCGTCGAGCTCCGGGTCGTAGACCGTACCCAGAGCCTCGAAGACCTGGGCGCGTGTCGTCATGCCGGTCCTTCGACCAGCTGCGCGTCCTCCTGGGCCGCGGGGGTGCCGGCCTCGGCCGGGAGCTGGAACTCCGCCGGCACCTCGACGTCGTACAGCTTCGCCGCGTTGAGGCCGAGGATCTTCTTCTTGCCGGCGGTGCCCAGGCGCGGGTAGTCGGAGAAGTCCTCGTGGTCGGGCATCTCCCAGTCCACGAAGCCCTCGACCTGCCACTTCGGCTCCCAGATCGCGTAGTCCGAGCCGAACAGCATCTTGTCCTCGCCGACCCAGAAGAGCAGCTCGCCCATGAGCTTGGCGAAGAACCGCGGCCGCGCATGCATGTGCGCGCCGATGACCACGGCGAGGCCGGCGTACACGTTGCGCTCCTGCGTCGCGATGTAGCAGAAGTCCTCGATCCGCGGGATGCCGCAGTGCTCGACGATGAAGTTGAGGGCCTGGTAGTCGGTCGCCACGTGGTCGACGTCGGCGACGTCGAACGCGTCCTTGTCCAGCGGCCAGATCGTCGGGCCCTTGTGCACGTGGACGTTCTTGATCCCGAGCTCGACGCACTTGTCCAGGAACGGCACGCACTCGGGGTCGGTCAACTTCCAGCCGCGCGAGCCTTGGTACCACTCGGCCGTGTAGAGCTTCACGCCCTTGAACCCGTACTTGGCGTGATCGGCCTCGAGCTGCCGCAGGCCGGCCTCGCCCTCCCGCGGGTCCCAGCGGCCGTTGAGAATCAGCTTGCCGGGGAAGCGATCGAGGATCGAGGCGTTCTGCTCGATGTCGTTGAACCCGTTCGTGTACCACTCCTTCAGGTACGTCGACTGCAGGATCGCCATGTCGACGTGACCGTCCTGGAAGACGTCCTTCTCCAAATCGTCGGCCGAGTACTTCTGGAAGTGCTCGAGCGTCCAGTGCGTCTCCGGCGGCCCGAGCCCCATGTAGGCGTGAAAGCACTCGATCCAGCCCTTGGCGTACTCCTCGGCGCCGGGTTTCCAGTTCGCCGGGCTGGCGTCCCAGAAGTGCATGTGGTCGTCGAGGACGAAGTACTTCTCGCCGTCCTTCTCGTACATGGGGCTCTCCTCCTACGATCGTCAGCGACCACGATACGCCTCTCTCTCGTGCGTCTCTTTTTGCACGAACTTCGCATTTAAGGGGTGAACTGGAACGCCGTGGCCGCCACGCTTGGGGGGTGGTTCACGAACGTTGCCCAGGAGGCCACAAACGTGACGCACCCCGCGTTGACGCTCGGATCGCGGCGGTGGCGGGCCGGCAATACGGCGTGATCACGAGCGCGCAGCTCGCGGCGGCCGGCCTCGACCGATACGGGGCTTCGAAGCGCGTGCGGACCGGCCGCCTCCACCCCCTTTATCGCGGTGTTTACGCCGTGGGCCATGGGCGGCTCGCTCCGGAAGGGCGCTGGCTGGCCGCCGTCCTGGCGGCCGGCGACGGAGCGGTGCTGAGCCACCTCGCGGCCGCCGTCCACTGGAAGATCTGGCGCCGCCGCTGGGACGGCATCGACGTGCTCGTGCCGGGCAACCGACGCAACCGTAAAGGATTCACGGTCCATCGATGCCGCAACCTCCACGAAGAAGACACCACGACCCACCAGGGCATCCCGATCACCACACCCGCGCGCACGCTGGTCGACCTGGCCGGCACGCTGACCGCGCACCAGCTCGCCAACGTGATCCACGAAGCCGCGTTCCGCAACCGGTTCGACCACCACGCGACCACGAAGGCGATGGCCAGGGCGAACGGGCGCCGACTCGCCGCTCTCCACGCTGCCCTACAAGCCCACGCCTCAGGCAGCGCCGGAACCCCGAAGCGCGCTCGAGGGCCGCTTCCTCGAGACCTGGAGCGGGCCCGAGCCGCGCGTGAACACGCGCGTCCACGGCATCGAGGTCGATCTCCACTGGCCGGACCAGGACCTCGTCGTGGAGCTAGACGGTCCCGGCCACGCAAGGCCCCGGACGCGGGCGGACGATGAACGGAGGGACGAGGCGCTGAAACGAGCGGGGCTGACGGTCGTGCGGATACCCTCCGGCCATGGCTGACCCGGACTGCCTCTTCTGCAA
>DATDKF010000218.1:0-21822 GCA_036520135.1 Solirubrobacteraceae bacterium | reverse complement strand
CGGGGCGACGCCACGCGGCTCGCCGCCGCGCGCGGCGCCGCCCGCGCCGCGATCTTCCGCGGGTCCTACGCCGCGACGCTCGACGCGGTCGGCCGCGGCGACGCCGCCGCGGGGCGCAGCTGGCTGCTGCTGCGCGAGTTCCGCCCCGCGACCCGCTTCACGCGCCCAGGGGCCGACGCGACGCTCGCCGTCGAGCGGCTCGCCGCCGGCAGGCTCGACGCGCGCCGCGCGCGCGACGCCGTCGGCAAGGACCTGCTCGACGCCTACCAGGCGCGCCTGCGCGACCTGCTCGACGACGCCGGCCGCGGGGCCGAGCGGAACCTGCCCGCACGGCGCGCCGAGGCCGCCGCCCAGGCCGATGGCTACTTCGCGATCCTCTCCGCCCGCTACGCGCAGGACCGCGGAGAGGCCGCGCTCGCGGACGCCCGCGCCGCCTACGCGGACCTCCGCCGCACCGCGCTCGGGCGCGACGTCGCCGCGTTTTCGGCGGCGCGCGACCGCGCCGCCGCCGCGCTCGAAGGCTTCACCGCGGCGCCGTTCACGCCCTCCGAGGCCGCCCGCCGCGCCCAGCAGCTGCTGCGCTTCCTCGCGCTCGTCCCGGTCGAGTACGGCCGCGGCGTCAAGGGCACGACCGTGCACCTGGACTTCGAGATCCAGGAGGCCGGCGCGTTCCGCACCGGCGCCGAGGCGGCGTTCGCCGACCTGCGCGATCAGCTCGCCAAGCGCGACCGCGCGCGCACCGACGCCGCCGCGGCCGGGATCGACAAGCTCGGCGCGCTGGTGGCCGCGGCGACCGAGCGCAAGGACGGCGTGCCCGAGACCGGCGCGATCGAGGCGCAGACGAAGGCCGTGCAGGACGCGCTGACGGCCACGATGCCCGAAGCCTGGAAGGAGAGCACCGACGAGTCGGACTACGACCTGATCCAGATCACGCTCGACCGCATGCAGGCGGCGGCCGGCGCCGGCCAGTACCACCAGGCCGAGCAGGCGCGGCTGGAGGCGTACTCGTTCTTCGAGTTCGGCCCGGAGCGGCGGCTGAAGGCGTTCGACCCCGGCCTCGCGCTCACGATCGAGGGCCAGATCTGGTACGGCGCCGACGGTCAGCCGGGCATCGCGAAGCTGATCGCCCAGCGCGCCCCGCTGCGCGACCTGCGCGAGGCGCGGCGCGCGCTCGACACCAAGCTGGACGACGCCGCCGCCACGCTCGGCGACAGCTCGAGTCGCGCCACCGTGGTGACCAACTCGGCGATCCTCGTGTTCCGCGAGGGCCTGGAGGCGGTGCTGATCCTCGCCGCGATCACCGCGTCGTTCGTCGGCGCGCGCCGGCGGCTGCGGCGGCCGGTGTTGTCGGGCGCGCTGCTCGGCCTCGTCGCCTCGATCGTGACGTGGGTGATCGCCAGCACGCTGATCGAGTCGCTCGCGACGTCGGGCGAGCGGCTGGAGTCGATCACCGGGCTGATCGCGATCGCGGTGCTCCTGCTCGTCACCAACTGGTTCTTCCACCGCGTGTACTGGAGCGAGTGGATCGGCCGCTTCCACCGCCGCCGCCGGGCGCTGGAGAAGATCGACCGGACCGGCTTCCTCTCCGCCCAGGTCGTCGGCTTCGTCATCCTCGGTCTCACCAGCGTCTACCGCGAGGGCTTCGAGACCGTGCTGTTCCTGCAGTCGCTGCAGGTCAGCGCCGGCACCGCAACGGTCGTCGAGGGCGCCGCGCTCGGGCTCGCGCTGACGTTCGCCGTCGGGACGGTCACGTTCGTGCTGCAGCGCAAGCTGCCTTACAAGCGGATGCTGATCGTCACCGGCGTGATGATCGGCTTCGTGCTCGTGGTGATGGTGGGGCAGACGGCGCGCACGATGCAGGGCGTCGGCTGGCTTCCGATCACGCCCGTCGGCGGCGAGCCGCCGTATTGGCTCGGGGTCTGGTTCGGCGTCTACCCGAGCTGGGAGACGCTCGGCGCGCAGGCCGTCGCTGCCGTTTTCGTGCTCGGCTCGTTCTTCGTGGCCAAGGAGCTGAAGGTCAAGCGGCCCGGGCGGCGTGCGGCTCGTCGCGCAGTACCCGCGCAACCGACACGAGAGCCAGTGCGGTCATGACCACCGCGCTGGCCACGCACCACTGGCAAATCGCGTCGATCTTGGCGATCTCGACGTAGGTCAGCCACGCGCTGAAGCCGAAGCCGACGAGCGCCAGGAACGCGGCCACCGGCGCGCCCTGCTCCTCGGGCAGCGCGAGGCTGGCGAGGATCGCGACGTAGCCGCCGAGGCCGAGCACGGCGACCGGGATGCCGGCGAGCTCGGCCCAGCGCGAGGACTGCACCCGCTCGCAGCCGCCCCCGCCGCCGACGCAGACCGGGTCGAGCCCGGCGTAGTGCACCCACGTCAGATAGCCGGCGATCGCGATGCCGACGAGCGCCAGCGCCGCCGTCGCGCGCCTCATGTGCCCGCGAGCGCGGCGTCGAGCGCGCGCGCGTAGTCCTCCGGCGCGGTGCCCTGCGGGTTCAGCGGCTGCAGGCGGCCGCCCTTGCGCACGTAGAAGTCCGGCGTGCTGGTCGAGCCGAGGTTGCGCGCGAACACCTCGCCCGCCTTCACGGCCGGCCAGCTCAGCGGGTCGTTCGCGGCGGCGACCGCCTTCTCGGGGTCAAGGCCCTGGACCTGGCGGGCGATCGTGCGGATGAAGTCGCTGTCCGCGTAGCCGGATTCCTCGGGCCCCTGGTTGCGATAGAAGGCGTCGGCGAACTGGTACATCCGGTTCTCGCTCGCGGCGTACGCAGCCGCTCCGGCAGCGCGCACCGAGTCGCGCCCCAGGAAGCTGCGGAAGTGCAGCTCGTAGCGCACGCGGCCCGGCCGCACGTAGTCGCGGACCACGCTCGGCAGCGCCTCGCGCGAGTACGCGGCGCAGAACGGGCACTGCAGGTCGGCGATCTCCACAAGCGTCGCGGCCGCGCCCGGCTTACCGAGGTGGATGCCGTCCTGCTGGATGCCCGCGTAGACGTCCTCCTCAGCCTTCGCCGACGCGTTGTCGTCGTCACCCCCGCCGCCGGACAGCAGGATCGCGCCGACGACGACGATCGCGGCGAGCGCGACGACGGCGCCGAGCTGCAGGAGGGCACGGCTGCGGGCCATGGCCGCATGAGGGTAGAGCGGGAGGAGGTTGAAAATAGATTTAGGCGTGCCATAATCGCGATCGTGTCAGCGCGTGAAACAGTCTTCAGCCCCGCCGTGGAGGATTACGCCAAGGCGATCTACCAGCTCGGCGAGCGCGCCCGCGGCGCCGTCAGCACCAACGCGCTGGCCGACCGCCTGGACGTCACGCCCGCCTCGGCGTCCGGCATGGTGCGCAAGCTCGACGAGCTCGGGCTCGTGCGGCACGTGCCGTACAAGGGCGTCCAGCTGACCCGCGCGGGCGCGCGCGTGGCGCTCGAGGTGCTCCGCCATCACCGCCTGCTCGAGACCTACCTCGCCGAGAACCTCGGCGTGCCGTGGGACCGTGTGCACGACGAGGCCGAGGTGCTCGAGCACGTGCTCTCGGAGGAGCTCGAGGCGCTGATCGCGGCCAAGCTCGGCAACCCGACGCACGACCCGCACGGCGACCCGATCCCGTCGGCCGACCTCGTGATCGAGGAGGAGCCGACCAACAGCCTGGCAGCCGCCGAGCCTGGCGCGACCGGCGTGTTCGTGCGGATCTCCGACTCCGATCCCGAGATGCTGCGCTACCTGGCCGAGCGCGGGATCGCGCCCGGCGACGAGTTCGAGGTCGTCGAGAAGCAGCCGTTCGACGGCCCGCTGTTCGTGCGCTTCGGCGCCACCGTCCACGTCCTCGGCGGCGCGCTCGCGGGCGCGATGCGGGTGCAGGCGTGAGCACGCAGGAAGCCACCGTCGCCACCCGCGCGTTCCCCCGCCGACGCCGCCGCAGCCGCGTCGTCGGCGCGCTGCCGTTCATCGGCCCGGCATTCGTCGCCGCGATCGCCTACGTCGACCCCGGCAACTTCGCCACCAATATCGCCGGCGGGGCCAAGTTCGGCTACCTGCTGCTGTGGGTGATCCTCGGGGCGAATCTGATGGCGATGCTGATCCAGTTCCTGTCGGCCAAGGTCGGCATCGCGACGGGCCGCAGCCTGCCCGAGCTGTGCCGCGAGCACTTCCGGCGCCCGGTCTCGGTCGGCCTCTGGATCCAGGCCGAGCTGATCGCGATGGCGACCGACCTGGCGGAGTTCGTCGGCGCGGCGATCGCGCTGAACCTGCTGTTCGGGATGCCGCTGCTCCCGGCCGGGCTCGTCACCGCCGTCGTCGCGTTCGCGCTGCTGGGCCTCCAGACGCGCGGCTATCGCCGCTTCGAGATCGTGATCGCCGGCATGCTCGGCGTGATCCTGCTCGGCTTCCTGGTCGACTCGCTGATGGTCCCGCACGACGCGTCGGGGATCGCGCACGGCTTCATCCCGGGCTTCGCGGGCACCGACTCGCTGCTGCTGGCCACCGGCATCCTCGGCGCGACGGTCATGCCGCACGTCATCTACCTGCACTCCGCGCTCACGCAGCGGCGCGTGCAGGGTGCCGACGAGGCCACCAAGAGCCGCCTGATGCGCTTCCAGCGCGTCGACGTCATGATCGCGATGGGCGTCGCCGGCGTGATCAACATGTCGATGCTGATCGTCGCCGCGTCGCTGTTCCACGGCTCCGGGCTGGCGGACGTCGACTCGATCGAGGGCGCGTACGCGGGCTTCACGTCGCTCGTCGGCTCCGGTGCCGCGCTGGCCTTCGCGCTGGCGCTGCTGGCGTCCGGCCTCGCGGCCTCGAGCGTCGGCACCTACGCCGGCCAGGTCGTGATGCAGGGCTTCATCAACCGCACGATCCCGCTGGTCCTGCGGCGGCTCGTGACGATGGTGCCCGCGCTCGTGGTGCTCGGCCTCGGGCTCGACCCGTCGCGGTCGCTGGTGATCTCCCAGGTCGTGCTGTCGTTCGGCATCCCGTTCGCGCTGGTGCCGCTCGTGCTGCTCACGCGGCGGCGGGACATCATGGGCAAGCTCGCCAACCGCGGCCTGACGACGGTCGTGGCCTCGGTGGTCGCCGGCCTGATCATCTGTCTGAACGGCTTCCTGCTGTTTCAGACGTTCGCCTAGGGCTACTTGACTTCATCCCGGTCCGCGAGGACGATCGCCGTCGGATGGCGGCACATGCGATGAGGTATCCGCCGGCGCGGCGACGGCGGCGCTGGCCGTTGCGGACGCTGGGTCTCCTGGCGACCGTGGCGCTGCTCGGCAGCGGCGCGGCGATCGCCTACATGGTCATGCCGGAGAAGGACCACGGCGCGGCCGCGACCGCGCCGCCGTCGCCGAAGGCCAAGGCGGTTCACCACCCGGCCGGCCTGACGAAGGCGCAGAAGCGCGCCCGGCGCGCGGCCGTGGCGGTGCTCGCCGCCGACGGCTACGAGCCCGCGCGGCTCGACGACTGGCATCCGAAGGCCAACCTGAACGTGCTGGTCGGGCGCGACGAGCAGGGCGCCATGCGCGCGTTCTTCTTCTCGGGCGGCGAGTTCCTCGGGCACGACGACGCGGCGACCAGCAACGACATCCGCGTCGCGAAGTTCCGCAAGAACGCGGTCACGCTCTCGTACGGCGTGAGCACGGGTGGGCGCGAGAAGGTGACGTTCGCGCTCGCCGACGGCGACGTGGCGCCCGCGACGCCGGTCCCGCCGTCCACCGTCCGCTGACCCCGTAGCATCGAAGGGGTGTGCGGTCGCTACACCCTGCGGACTCCCGGCGGGCGGGCGCTGGCCGAGCGCTTCGTGCTCGACGACCCCGACGCCTTCGATCCCGCGACGCTCGGGCGGTTCAACGTCTGCCCGACCGAGCCGATCGCCGTCGCGGTCCGCGACGAGGACGAGCGCGCCGTGCGGACGATGCGCTGGGGCCTCGTGCCGCCGTGGGCGCGCGAGCTCGGCAAGGGGTTCCAGCCGATCAACGCGCGCGCCGAGACGGCGGCGACGAAGGCGCCGTTCGCCGAGCTGTTCGAGCGGCCCGAGCGGCGCTGCCTGATCCTCGCCGACGGCTGGTACGAGTGGCTCAAGGCCGAGAAGAAAGGCGGCGACCGGATCCCGTTCCACTACACGGTCGGCGGCGGCGGGCCGTTCGCGTTCGCCGGCCTGTGGGGTCGCCGCCGCATCGGCGGCGAGCTGGTCCACTCGGCGCTGATCCTCACCTGCGCCGCCAACGCGGTCGCCGCGCCGGTGCACGACCGCATGCCGGTCGTGCTCGCCGGGCCGGACGAGGAGGCGGCGTGGCTGGAGGGGGAGAGTGACGGCCTGCTGACACCGCTCGCGGCCGAGCGCACCGCCGTCGCGCCCGCCAACCCGGCCGTCAACAAGGCCGGCGTCGAAGGCGCCGAGCTGCTCGAGCCGCCGGAGCCGCAGGAGCCGGCGCAGCTCAGGCTGGCCACCTGAAGTCCCCGCTTCTGGCAGGGTTCGCGGTTCCGTGAACGAGGGACAGATCGCCCTGGTCACCGGTGTCCTGCTGGCGGCCGGGCTCGCCGCCTCGCTGGCGGCCGGGCGCCTGCGCATGCCCGGCCTCGTGCTCGTCCTCACGCTGGGCATGGTCATCGGGTCCGACGGGCTCGAGTTGATCAACTTCGACGATTTCGAGCTGGCCCAGTCAGTGGGCGTCGTCCTGCTCGCGTTCATTCTGTTCGAGGGCGGCCTGTCGGCGGGCTTCGACGAGATTCGGCCGGTGCTGCGCACGTCGATCGCCCTGGCGACCCTCGGCACCCTCGGAACCGCGGCGCTGACGGCGGTTGCCGCCGGGCTGCTGTTCGACGAGCTGGAGCCGCTCGAGGCGCTGCTGCTCGGCTCGACGGTGGCTGCGACCGATGCGGCGGCGGTGTTCGCCGTGCTGCGCGGCTCCACGTTGCGGCGCCGGCTCGCTCGCACCCTCGAGGGCGAGTCCGGCGTCAACGACCCGGTCGCCGTGCTGCTCGTGATCGGCTGCATCGAGGCCCTCGACGACCCGACGTACGGCGTCCTGGACGCGCTCTGGCAGGCGGTGCGCGAGCTCTCCATCGGCTTCGCGATCGGGCTGGCGGTCGCCGGTGCGGCGGTCGTGTTCCTGCGGAAGGTACGGCTGCCCTCGGCCGGCCTGTACCCGGTCGCGTCGATCGCGACGGGCGCGCTGGCCTTCGGCGCGGCGCAGACCCTGCACGGCTCTGGCTTCCTGGCCGCGTTCCTCGCCGGACTGGTGCTCGGGACCGCGTCGACGCCGGCCCGGCGCACGATCGTCACGTTCCACGAGGGGCTCGCGTGGGTCGCCCAGCTCGGGCTGTTCCTGATGCTCGGCCTGCTCGTCTTCCCGGAGCGGCTGGACGACATCGCGCTGCAAGGGGCGGCGATCGCGATCGTGACCGCCGTCGTGGCCCGACCGCTATCGGCCGTGCTCGCGACCGTGACCTCGGGATTCTCGGTCCGGGAGCGCCTGATGCTCGGGTGGGCCGGCCTGCGAGGCGCCACGCCGATCGTGTTCGCGACGTTCCCGGTCACGGCCGAGCTCCACGACGGCCTGCTGATCTTCGACGTCGCGTTCTTCGTCGTGCTGCTGTCGACGGTGCTGCAGGGCACGACGATCGAGCCCGTGGCGCGCTGGCTCCGCGTCACGTCGGAGGAGGCGGCGCTGCCCGCCCCGCTGGTCGAGCCGGTGCTGCTCAACCGGCTCGGCGCCGAGGTCGTCCAGTTCCCGGTGCGCGAGGGCGACGCGGTGGT
This sequence comes from Solirubrobacteraceae bacterium, assembly GCA_036520135.1. Taxonomy (GTDB): domain Bacteria; phylum Actinomycetota; class Thermoleophilia; order Solirubrobacterales; family Solirubrobacteraceae; genus DASSUW01. The sequence continues at coordinate 14,084 of DATDKF010000218.1, read as the reverse complement.
CGGCCATCCGGTGCGCGAGCTCGGCCTGCCGCGCGAGGCGCTGCTCAACGTGATCGTGCGCGGCGAGCGGGCGATCCCGCCGCGCGGCTCGACGATCGTCGAGGCCGGCGACCAGCTCCACATGATCGTCCGGCAGGAGGTGGCGGTCGAGTTCCAGGGCGTGATGCGGATGTGGCGCGCCGGCCCGCTGGAGGCGCACAAGCGCCCGCGGCCGCGCGTGCTCAGCCGCCCGGCGGTCACGAGCGTGCGGCCGTGGCAGGACAGCGACGGCGACCCGTCGCGGCCGGCGCAGATCGGCGGCATCGAGGTCGTCGACCAGCTCCGCACGCGACGCGACCAGCCGGGCGCGCTCGTCGCCCTCGCCGACGGGCGCTACGCGGTCAGCGGCCGGCTGCTCGCCGTCGGGCCGTCGGGCGAGCTCCAGGCCGTGGCGCGCCGCCGCCTGGCGCGCGCGGAGACGGCCGCCGACCGCGCCTGGTGGCAGGAGGTCGTCGGCGCGCTCGCCCGCTAGCGGTCCGCTTAGTCGAGTAGCCCGCTCTGCAACGCGACAGCGACGGCTCCGGCGCGGTCGCACACGCCGAGCTTCTCGAACGAGCTCAGGAGCGCGGTCTTCACCGTGCTCGTGTTCATCTCGAGGAGCATGGCGATGTCCGGCGCGGAGCGGCCGTCGGCGGTGAGGAGCAGGATCTCGCGCTCGCGGGACGTGAGCTCGTGAGTGTGCACGCTGTCGCGCACCATCCGCCACGAAGGTAGCGCGTCCACCGTCAGAATGCGCAGGGTGGATCCGTACGCGATTCTCGGTGTTTCCGCGATGGTTGGTGTGAACGAGCTGGATGCGGCGTATCGGGAGCAGGTCCGGCGCTGGCATCCCGACCGCGTCGGTGGGGAGGAGGCGGCGCGGCGGATGGCCGAGATCAACGCCGCCTACGACATGCTGCGGGCGGCCGCCGCGCACACCGCCGCCCCACCGCCGCGGCGCTCCGCGCGCCGCCGCAACGCGCGCGGGGCGTGGCTGCCGGACGCGGTTCGCCGCGCGCTCGGGCCCGAGCTCCTCGAGGCGCTCGCCGACCGCGAGGCCGTCCGGCTCGTCACGCCGGTCAGCACGTGGGCGAGCCCGCGCGCGATCCTCGCCGTGACCGAGCGGCGGCTGCTGTGGCTGCTCGACGACGCCCCGGTGTCCCGCGTGCGGTCGCTCCCGTTCCGCGACATCACGGCGGTCTCCTCGCGCCTGCACCGCCCGCGCAAGCGCGCCGCGACCCTCAGCCTGCGCACCAGCGGCGGCCGCCGGCACAGCTTCGCCGACCTGCGCCCGCACACCGCCGCGGCGATCGAGCGCCAGGTCCGCGAGGCGATCGGCGCCACGCTGTGACCGCCCGGCCTAGCCGGAACGCGACCGATCGTGCGCGGCGGCCGCAAGCGTCAGGCAGTCCGGGCACAGGCAGCGCTCGAAGTGCTCGCGCAGGATCGCCAGACGCTCGGGACTGAGCGCGAGCGTCGCGCACCAGCACTCGGCGTCCTCGGCCCCGCATCCGAACTCGCGGCCGCACGACTCGCAGGTCTGCGGATTCATCCTGAAACGCACGATAACCACCGTTCTTGACGGCGCTGAGACAACCTGCGTAGTGTCGGTCGGCACGAGCTCGGCCCGCTCTCTACGTTCGTCTCAAGGAGGAGCCATGCAGCCGAATCGCATCGTGGCGCTCATCACCCCGTTCTGCGCGCTCGCGGCCGGCTGGGTGGCGTCGTGGATCGCCCAGAACTTCCCGGACGCCGACATCTCCAAGGAGAGCCTGCAGGCGGTGTTCATCGGCGGGATGCTCGCCGTGATCGCGCCCGCCGCCCAGTGGCTGCACGGGTGGCAGAAGTACGAGGAGCGCCAGGCGGAGACCGAACGGATCGCCATCGTCGCCGACGCCGTCGCCGGGGAGCCCGACCTCGAGGAGCCGGAGGACATCTTCGACGAGGACCTCGAGGCCGAGGACCTCGACGAGCTCGACGAGTTCGAGGACCTCGAGGAGGAGTTCGGCACCGACGAGCAGGAACCGGTGTCGGCCGGAACATGAGGAGATGCGGCGGGGCGGGCCTTGCGACCCGCCCGCGCCACCCGGTCATGGATCACCACAGCACTACTACGTCCCAGGACTTTTGTGTCTGCCTGGGCGGCTTGACACTCTCGGCCGCCTGGACGGGCCGCCGGCGCGAGGCCGGCGCGTTGCCACGGCTGGGAGCCGAGCGGCTCCCGTGGCCAAGTCAGCGATCCGCCGGACCACCCAGGCTAGCCGCCCGGAGCGCGACGTGTCGTCACGATGACAATTCTCCAATGAGGAATGGGAGGCCGGCAGGGCTGCCTCGACGTTGAGCGAACGCATCCGGCAGGGCGGCATCGTCGCCGACCCCGCCGTGGTCATCACCGAGGCCCGCAGGGCGGGCATCCCGCTGGCGCTCGCGTGCGCGCTCCTGGAGAAGGAGACCGCCGGCGGCCACAACGTCTTCGGGCATGACCGCGACCGCAGCGGCCACTACATCTTCCCGGCGCGCGACGGCACCGTGCCGGTCACCGAGGACCTGTACCGCCAGTACAAGCAGCGCCGCAAGGCGACCGGCCTGCCGCAGGGCGTCGGGCCGTGCCAGCTGACGTTCGCGGGGTTCCAGGACCAGGCCGACGCGCTCGGCGGCTGCTGGAAGCCCGAGGCCAACATCCGCGTCGGCTTCAAGGTGCTCGCCGACAACATCCGCGTGAACGGCCAGGCCCGCGGCGTCGCCCGCTACAACGGCAGCGGCTCGGCGGCCGACGCGTACAGCAAGGACGTGCTGGCCAAGGCGCGCAGGTGGGAGGCGCTGCTGGCCGGCGCCTCGGGCGCGGGCGTGAAGATCAAGGCGGCGCCGGGGCTCGTGCGCCGCGGCGACCACGGCAAGCGCGTCGAGCGGATCACCAGGCGGCTGGCGTACGTGCACTCGCGCAACACGAAGGCGCCGTACCTGGCGAGCGTGCGGCAGCGGTTCGACGGCGCCGCCGTGGCGGCGCTGAAGGCGTTCCAGCGCGAGCACGGGCTGCTCGCCGACGGCGTGTTCGGCGAGCAGAGCGCGCGCAAGCTCTCGCGCGCCGTCAAGGCCGAGAGGGCGCGGCGGCAGCGTAGCGGCACGGTCGCGCCGGCGAGGCCGACGACGCCGGAGAAGACCAGCGTGCGCGTCGCCCGCCTGCCCGGGCTCGTGAAGGAGGTCGCCCAGCTCGACGCCGAGACCGGGCGCGCCTGGGACGAGCTCGTCGAGTACGGGCGCCGCCGCGCGCGGCTGGTCGAGCGCATCAAGGGCCGCAAGGACGAGGACTCGGCCGTCGTCGAGAGCCTGTCCGAGATGACGAAGATCCTGCTGCGGATCGAGGGCAAGCTCGGCGAGATCGTCGAGATCGAGGAGCACGAGGAGGCGGCGGCCGCCGCGAGCGCGACGAAGGCCGTGGCCGCGGACACCAAGGCGCTGGCCGAGAAGACCGCGGCGCTCGCCGAGCAGGCCGGCGCGGCCACGGTGACGGTGACCAAGGCCGACGAGATCGCGCCGCCGGCGCCCGAGGGCCCGGCGTTGCCGCCGCCGCTACACAACGGGGTGCCGCCCGCCGACGTGCACCGGCGGCTTTCCGACCTGACCGAGAACGAGCTGCTGGACCGGGTCGCCAAGCTCGACCGCCTGCTCGACCGGTCGCGAGCGGAGCTGGTCTCGCGCTACGCCAAGACCGAGGAGGAGATCGCCCGGCTGCGGCCGAAGTTCGCGCGCCGCGTCGAGCGCGTGCGGACCAGGGCCGCGACCGGCGGCACGACCAAGTCGACGACCACGCGGGGCGGCGGCGGCAAGCAGGGCGGCAAGGTCGTCGTCACCAAGGTCGGCGATCGCGGGCTGCTCGTCCGCCGCTCGAAGGTCGCGCTCGTGCGCTTCCTCAAGCAGAAGGGCAACGCCGAGCACGCCAAGCTGCGGCGCGCGCTGCGCCGCGAGGCGCGCGCCGGCGGCAACGCCACACTGGCCACGCCGAGCTGGATGGAGGCGGTCAAGGCGGTGCAGCACATCACCGGCCGGCCCGTCACCGGCGAGATGGACGGCGACCTCGTGAAAGTGCTGCAGCCGTACTGGCCGCGCGACAACGCGGGCAAGCGGGTGCTGCGGGCCACGCCGGGCGCCTGGCGGGTGATCCCGGGCCAGCTCACGCCGAACTTCAACATCAAGGAGCTCGCGTGCAAGGACGCCGCGCACACGGCGTACGCCGCGGGGCTCATGCGCGAGCAGAACCTGACCAAGAAGCAGGCGCACGACCGGGCGAGGGAGCTCGCCAAGCGCCTCGAGCGGCTGCGCAAGCTCGGCGGCGATCACCCGGTGATCATCACGTCGGCGTTCCGCACCCAGGCCTACAACGCGTCGCTCGAGGGCTCGGCCAAGAACTCGGCCCACACGCGCGGGTTCGCGTGCGACACGCCGCCGCCGCGCGGCGTCACGCTCGCCCAGCACGAGGAGCACGTGCTGAAGGCGTTCGAGTGCGGCGTCGGCTACTACCCGCCGGGGCACGGCAACTTCATCCACGGCGACTTCGACCACACGCTGGGCGGCCGCCGGAGGTGGGGTCACTAGTCTCAGGGGCCATGTACGAGACAGCGGGCTCGTGGCGGGAGCTCGACGAGGCGATCGCCGATTCGAGCTGGTGCCGGCATCCGGCGCGCGTGCACTCGACGCTCGTGTGGCGCGGCCTCGCCCGGTCGCGCTACTCGAACGTGTCGAGCCTGGCGCGGCTGAGCGCGGACTACCCGCGGCTCGAGCGCCACCTGGTCCGCAACTTCCGCAAGTACGCACACCGTGAGGCGCCCGGGCCGACGACCTGGGACTGGCTGTCGCTGGCCCAGCACCACGGGCTGCCGACGCGGCTGCTCGACTGGACGTTCTCGCCGCTGGTGGCGCTGCACTTCGCGACCGCGTCGTGGCCGGACGACGAGGCGCTGCTGCTGGCGGTCGACTGCGAGGGGGCGCACGACCTGCTCCCGGCCGGGCTGCGCGCCGCCCACGACCGCGAGGGGTCGCTGGTGTTCACGACCGACATGCTGGCCGCGCTCGCGCCCGACCTCGAGAGCTTCGACGACCTGACCGAGGACGAGCCGTTCGTCGTCTTCTTCGAGCCGCCGTCGCTCGACGAGCGGATCGTCAACCAGGCGGCGGTCCTGTCGGCGATCTCCGACCCGCGCTGCCACATGGAGACGTGGCTGGACGCCCAGCCCGACCTCTGGCGCGCATGGCGGATCCCGCCCGAGGTCAAGGCCGAGGGACGCGAGCGGCTCGACCAGTCGCACATCAACGAGCGCGTGCTGATGCCCGGGCTCGACGGCCTCGCGGCGTGGCTGCGGCGCTACTACTCACCGCGCCGTTCCGCGCCCGACGACCTCGGCGGGGCGGCGATGGGCGTCGACGAGGCCGCCGCCCAGCAGGAAGGCTCGATGGGCTAGGCCGCCCGCTCGAGCATCCAGCGCGACAGCGACGCCGGCAGCTCCGGCGCGGCCGCGGCGGCCGCCAGCTCGCTCTCGTCGAGCAGAATCGCGCGGGCGACGCGCGCGATCGTCACCCCGTGGGCGGGGCGGTCGGTTATGTCAACTCGATCGCCGGCGCCGAGCTCGCCCTCGCGCACGATGCGCAGGTACGCGCCGGGGCGGTTCGCCTCGCCGAAGCGCCGGACCATCAGCGGGTCGCCGAAGCGCAGCCCGAGCTTGACGCACGGCAGCCGCGGCTGGGCGACCTGCAGCTCGACCGACCCGATCCGCCAGCGCTCGCCGATCACGGCGCCGCTGACGTCGATCCCCGCGGTCGTCAGGTTCTCGCCGAACATCCCAGGGCCGAGGTCGTCCCGGCCGAGCTCGCGCGACCACCAGGCCGTGTCCTCGGACGCGTAGGCGTACACGGCCTTGTCCGGGCCGCCGTGGACCCGCCGGTCCGCCTGATCGTCGCCCGCGACATTCACGCCCGCAACCCGCACGCGCCCGCTCACGGGCGCCTTGCCGATCGCGCTCATCAGCGGCCGCCCGCGCCGCACCCAGAGCTGCGCCGGCCTGCCGGCGTTGACGGAGAGGACCTGAGCCACGCCCCCGATCCTGGCAGGTCGCGGTTTGAATGCCCTCCAATCGATCTTATGGAAACCGGCAACGGAGACGGGTGCGGGCCCGGATATCTTCTGCGATGCAATGCGTCATCAGTTGCGCCCCCTGTTCGACCGGGTCGTCATCAAGGAGCTCGACCCCGACCGCGTGCGGCGGTCCGGCCTGGTGGTTCCCGCCGGCGAGCACGAGCCACCGCCGCAGCACGGGATCGTGCTCGCGGTCGGGCCCGGCATCGACTGGTGGGAGTCCGCGGGCGTGGCGATGCCCGTCAAGGTCGGCGATCACGTGGTGTTCCCGGCGTCGGCCGGCGTGTGGATCGAGGTCGAAGAGGAGCGACTGCTGGTCTGCCGCGTCGGCGAGCTGCTGGGCATCATCGAGCAGGTCGCCGACTGGGAGTACGAGCCGGCGCGATGAGCTCCGGCATCTCGATCGAGGAGCTGCAGCTCGCCGCCCGCAACCACGGCATGCCGCTCGAGGCGCTGCGGCACGAGATCACGCCGCTCGGTCTGCACTACCTGCTGACCCACTACGACATCCCGGTCGTCGATCCCGCGACCTGGCGGCTGACCGTCGGCGGCAGCGTCGCCAACGCGCTCGAGCTCACGCTCGACGACCTGCACGCCCGCGAAGCCGTCACCGCGCCGGTGACGATGGAGTGCGCCGGCAACGGGCGCGCGCTGCTCGAGCCGCGGCCGGTGAGCCAGCCGTGGCTGTCCGAGGCCGTCGGCACCGCCGAGTGGACCGGCGTGCGGCTCGCGCAGCTGCTCGATGAGGCCGGCGTCGGCGACGGCGCCGTCGAGGTGGTGTTCACCGGCCTCGACCGCGGCGTGGAAGGCGGCGTCGAGCAGCTCTACGAGCGCAGCCTGACGCTCGCCGACGCCCACGGCGACGACGTCCTGCTCGCCTACGCCTGCAACGGCGCGCCGCTGCCGCCGCAGCACGGCTTCCCGCTGCGCCTGCTGGTCCCCGGCTGGTACGGGATGACGTGCGTCAAGTGGCTGCAGCGGATCACGGTCGTCGACGAGCCGTTCACCGGCTACCAGATGGTCACCGGCTACCGCATGCGCGCCGACGAGGACGACGCCGGGACGCCGATCACCCGCATCGAGCCGCGCTCGCTGCTCGCCCCGCCCGGGATCCCGGACTTCATGACCCGCCGCCGCTTCCTGACCGCCGGCCGTCACCGGCTCGAGGGCCGCGCCTGGTCCGGCTGGGGTCCGATCTCGCAGGTCGACATAAGTACGGACGGGGGTCTCACCTGGCAGCCCGCCACCGTCGGCGACCCGCCCGGGCCGGCCGCCTGGGCGCCGTTCGCATTCGAGTGGGACGCGCCCGCGGGCGAGCACGTCCTGTGCTCGCGGGCGCGCGACGCCAGCGGCCGCAGCCAGCCCGACGCGCCGCCCTGGAACGTCGGTGGCTACGCCAACAACGCGCTCCAGCGGATCCCGGTCACCGTCCGCGCGTGACCGCGCTCATCCGGCCCGGCGGATGTCGGCGGCGCGGATGGCCAGACGGCTGCCCACCTCGGCCGCCAGATCCTCCAGCCGCCCCACCTCGGCGGCGCCGAACAGGCGCTCGCCGGTCGCGACGGTCGCCGTGATCACCCCGGCCGTGCCTTGCGGGCCGGGGATCGGCACCGCCATCGCCACGAGCCCTTCCGACGGAGCGGCCTCGCCCGGCCCGCCGAGGCCCGCGAGCGTCGTGCGCCCCGCCGCAAGGCCGCGGCCCGCGATCCCCTCGCCGAACGGGACGCGCTGCCCGAGCCGCCCCGCCGGCAGCCGCGAGCCGGTCACCACGACGCCGTCGCGGTCGTCATCCGCGCGCGTGAGGACGACCTCCACCTCGCCCGCGTCGAGGTCGGCGCGGGCGACCGCCGCGAGCGTGGCGAGCAGGTGCAACTCGGACGGCGAGTAGCCCGCCGCCGCGATTGCGGCCTGTTCGGCGGAGGTTCCCTCACGATTGCGCTCGGCCCCGCCGGCGGCTACCACCGCCGCGAGTGCCAGCGCGCCCACCAGGGCCAGGGCCGCCACCACAAGGATCAGGACCCATTCCACGCTGCGTGAACGAGCCTAACCGGTCCAGGTTGGCGATCACACCGCACGTTCGAGCGTCTGCAGGACGGGTACCACTCTGGTGCAGTGGAGCGATGTGAGCAGAGCTGGCCGGCGCGCCCGGAGCACGTCGGCGCGGCGAGGCGGGCCGCATCGGTCGCGGCTCAGCGTGCGGGCGCGGAGACGAGCGTCCTCGACGCCGTGCGGCTCGCGGTCTCGGAGGCCGTCAGCAACGTCGTCGTGCACGGCTACCGGGACTCGCCGTTGCGCGGCGAGTTCACGATGTCCGTCGAGTGGGAGGACGAGTACCTGCGGGTGACCGTCCGCGACCACGGCTGCGGCATGCAGCCGCGCATGGACAGTCCGGGCGCGGGGCTCGGGCTGCCGCTGATCGCCACCCTCGCCGACTCGTTCTCGGTCAGCGCGCCGCCCGAGGGCGGCACCGAGCTGAGCATGACGTTCCCGCTGTTCGACGACTACCGCTAGTCCGGCTGAGCGAGCGTCAGCCGCTCGCCGGCGCGCAGCACGCGGTACGGCTGCCCGAGGCGCTCGCAGGCCGCCGCGAACGCGTCCGGCGGCTCGGTGTTGAACCCGAACATTTCGTAGTGCATCGGCACGGCGAGCCGCGCGCCGACCGCGTGCGCGAGCGCGGCCGCCTCGTCGCCCCACAGGTTGCCCGCCACGCGCCGCTCCGGGCGCCGGCCGTTGATCGGCAGCAGCGCGACGTCAACCGCCGGGATCCGCTCCGCCATCCCGTCGTACGGGATCGTGTCGCCGGCGTGGTAGAGCGAGAACGGGCCGCACCGGACCACGTAGCCGAGGTGCAGCATCCGGCCCGCGGCGTCGCGCTCGATCGCCTCGTGCGCCGCGGGCACGGCGGTGATCGCGAAGCCGGCGATCTCGACGGTCTGGCCCGCGTCGATCCCGACCGGCGCGCGTCCCGCCCGCTCGATCACGAGCTCGCGATGGGCCGCGGGCGCGACGATCTCGGCGCCGGGCAGCGCCCGCAGCGTGTCGGGATCCAGGTGGTCGGTGTGGGCGTGCGAGGCGGTCACGACGTCCACGAAGCCGAGCTCGGCAGGATCGACGACCAGCTCGGTCATCCGCTCGTGCGGCTTGTCCGTCTCCGCGTACTTGTGCGTCAGCGAGTCCGACAGGTAGGGGTCGAGCAGCAGATGCCACCCCTGCCAGGCGACGAGGAAGCCGCTCTGGCCGAGCCACCACAGGTTCAGCGCGCCGCGATCGGCGCTCCGGACGTCGTCCAGCAGCGTCGGGCCGGACTGGAGCGGGCGGATCACGGGCGCAGGTATACCGTTCTGCAGGCATGGGGACCGACGCGATCACGTTCACCGGCGAGGTGCTCGACCGCGTCGCCGAGCGCCGCGACGACCCCGGCTGGCTGGCCGCGCAGGCCGCTGATCCCGTCGCTCGCGCCGTCCTGGCCGGCGACGCCGGCATCACGGTCACCGGCGACGACGAGCCGCGCGTGGCGCTCGTGCCGCTCGCGCCGCTCGGCGCCGCCGAGCCGCTGCTGCTGGGGCTCGACGCGACCGGCCCGGTGTTCGCCGTCGACGCCGACGGGCGGTCGAACGGCAAGCCGATCGGCGCGGGCGCCTGGGACGGCGAGGACGACGGCACCGGGATGCGCTCGCTCGGCCTGCGCGCCGCGGCGGCCGCGCTCCCGCCCGCCGACGCCGGGCTGGCCGCCCACGCCGCCGCCCTGCTCAACTGGCACCGCCGCCACCGCCACTGCGCGGCCTGCGGCGCGACGACGCACGTCGAGGCGGGCGGGATCATGCGCGTCTGCGACCGCTGCGGCACCCAGCACCATCCGCGCACCGACCCGGTGGTGATCATGCTCGTGACCGACGGCGACCGCGTCCTGCTCGGCCGCCAGCCGACCTGGCCGCCGGGCCGCTACTCCGCGCTCGCTGGGTTCGTCGAGCCCGGGGAGAGCCTCGAGCAGGCCGTGGCGCGCGAGGTGCGCGAGGAGGCGGGCGTCGAGATCGGGTCGCCGCAGTACGTTGCGTCGCAGCCGTGGCCGTTCCCGTCGTCGCTGATGCTGGGTTTCACGGCGCCCTGGCGGGGCGGCGAGCCGCGCCGGATCGACGCCGAGCTGGAGGACGTCCGCTGGTTCGAGCGCGCCGAGGTCGCCGCCGCGGTCGCCGGCCGGGACAGCCCGTTGGGGCTGCCGCCGCGATTTGCCATCGCGAGACGGTTGCTGGAGCACTGGTTGCAGCGCTAGCCTGAGCGATGCGGTGACACTGGAGGGGTGGATCTTCATGATCGGACTCCGCGTCTTCGACGTCGGGGCCCTGATCGTGTGGCTTGTGTGGTTCTTCCGGCTGCGCGATGACGACGATGACGGCGACGACGGCCGCGGCGGCGACGGCAACGCGCCAGAGCCCGAGGAGCCCAAGGGCCCGTCCGGGGGGCTCGACCTCCCGCTGGCCAACTCACGGCCGTGGCACGCGCGCCGGCGCGACCACGGCGGCGACCTGCACCCGTCCCCCATCCCGCAGCGCCGCGGCGTTCCGCACCCGGTCCCAGCCCGGGCGCCCGTGAAAAGACGATAAAGACACTCGGGATTCTGTAGATTCCGGACTCGCGACTGCTCTCGAGGAGGCCCGATGGTGCTGATCGGCGCGGGCGCCGCGAGCACGTCGGCCAGCGACCATGCGATCGAGGCCGCAGGCGGCAGCGGCGCCGCGGTGCTCACCAGCGCGTTCGGGCTCGTCCTGCACGTGGCGGCGATGGTCGCGGTGATGGGGTTCGTGGCGCTGCTCATCTACGACCGCTACGGCGTGGCGGTGCTGCGCAAGGCGTGGATCAACCTCGACGGGGTCTGGGCGGCCGCCTTCGTGGCGGCGGGCGTGCTTACGTTCTTCACGTGACCGCCCCGTGCTCCGTCCTCGGCGAGCGCCTCGGCGAGGACCTCGCGGCATCCGCGCCAAAGGCCGGCCGCTTTCTGCTGCTCGAGCAGCCCGGCCCGTGGACGGGCCGCAACGCGGTCACGAACTCCGACCTCGACGAGGGCGTCGGGCGGGCACTGCTCGCGCGCGCCGACGACGCCGGCGTCAAGGTCCACCTGATCCGCCGCAGCTCGCGCCGGGCGACACTGGAGCGGCGCTCGTGCTTCGTCGTGGACGTCGCGGACGGCTGGATCGAGCGGCGCGAGCTCGGGGATCCTGCGGAGGTGCTCGACCTCGACTTGAGTGTTCGGGGCGAGCGCTGGGAGCAGCCGCTGTACCTCGTCTGCACGCACGGCAAGCGCGACCCGTGCTGCGCTCGCCGTGGGCGGCCGCTCGCCCGCGCGCTGCGCGCGGCGCGGCCCGAGCAGACCTGGGAGATCGGGCACATCGGCGGCCACCGCTTCGCGGCGACGTTCATGGCGTTCCCGCACGGCCTGGTGTTCGGCCGCGTGCCGGCCGCGGGCGGGCCGGAGATCGTCGCCGGGCTCGAGGCCGGCGAGATCGCGATCGAGCACCTGCGCGGCCGCGCGGGCGACCACTGGGCGGCCCAGGCGGCCGACGTGCTGGTCCGGCGCCGGCTCGACCTGCGCGCACTCGACGCGGTGGCGGTCGAGGCCGTCGACGACGCCGTCGTCACCCTGCGGATGCGCGGCGGCGGCAGGCTGCGGGCGACGATCGCCCGCCGCGATAACGGGCGTGCGCGGCCGCTGTCGTGCGGCGACGAGCCCGAGACCGTGCCGTCCTACGAGCTGGTGGACCTCGCCTGATGCGCGCGATGCTGCTCGACGAGCCGGGCAAGCCGCTGCGGGCGGACAACGTCGAGATGCCCGAGCCCGGCCGCGGCCAGGTGCTGCTGCAGGTGCACGCCTGCGGCGTGTGCCGGACCGATCTGCACCTGCGCGACGGCGAGGTCGAGGCCGGGCACCTGCCGCTGATCCTCGGGCATCAGATCGTCGCCACGACCGGCGACGGGCGCCGGGTCGGCGTCCCGTGGCTCGGCTGGGCCGACGGCAACTGCCCGTACTGCGACGCGGGCCTGGAGAACCTGTGCCCGAACGCGCGCTTCACCGGCCGCGACATCGACGGCGGCTACGCGGAGTACGCGGTCGCCGACGAGCGGTTCTGCCTGCCGCTGCCCGACGGGATGAGCGACATGGAGGTCGCGCCGCTGCTGTGCGGCGGCCTGATCGGCCACCGGGCGCTGCGGCTGGCCGGCGAGGGCGAGCGGCTCGGGCTCTACGGCTTCGGCGCGGCGGCGCACATCATCTGCCAGGTCGCGGTGCACGAGGGCCGGCGCGTGTTCGCGTTCACGCGCCCCGACGACGACGAGGCGCAGCTGCTGGCCCTGCGGCTGGGCGCCGAGTGGGCCGGCGACGCGATGGCACTCGGCCCCGAGCCGCTCGACGCCGCGATCATCTTCGCCCCCGCCGGCGAGCTCGTCCCCGCCGCGCTGCGGGCCACCGCGCCGGGCGGCACGGTCGTGTGCGCCGGGATCCACATGTCGGACATCCCGTCGTTCCCCTACCGCGACCTGTGGGAGGAGCGCGTGCTGCGCTCGGTCGCCAACCTCACGCGCGCCGACGCCCACGAGTTCCTCGACCTCGCGCCCCAGATCCCGATCCGCACGACCGTCCAGGAGTTCGCGCTCGACGAGGCCGAGCAGGCCCTGGACTGCCTGCGGGCCGGGAAGATCGAGGGGGCGGCGGTGCTCAGAGTTCAGCCGCGGTGAGCTGGTTCTCGTACGCGGCGCGGCCGCTGAGCTTGTGCGCCCCGCAGCGGGCGGCGAGATGCAGCGCGTCCGCCGGCTCCATGTCCGCGCCGAGCGCGTAGGTGAGGCCGGCGGCGAACGAGTCGCCGGCGCCGTAGGAGTCGCGCTTCGGGCCGGGCAGCTCGGCCGCCTTCCAGGCGTGCGTGGTGTGGTCCTTGCCGACCCACTCGCCGCCCTCCTTGCCGGCCGTCGAGACGACGAGGTCGGGCGGCGGGTCCAGGCGCTCCTCGGCCTGCTGCTCGCCGGAGTCGTGCGCCGAGCGCACGAGCGCGTCGAGCTTGGCGCCGGCGTGGACGAGCGTGTCGTACGCGCGCGGCGTGGCGACCAGGCGGCGCGCGCGGCGGGCGTGGCGCAGCGCCCCTTCGTCACCGCCGGTGAAGTACACGGCGTCGGCGCCGTCGAGCCGCTCCCACGGGAGGTCGTCGTCGCCGTACGGGACGATCCGCTCGCCGAGGATCGAGATCGTGCGCTCGCCGTCGCCGTCGAGGTGCACGAAGCCGCGGCGCTGCGGGCCCTCGCGGGTGGCGGCGTGGACGGTGACGCCGAGCTCCTCGAGCCGCGCGCGGGCGCGGGCGCCGAGCGCATCGTCGCCGAGCGCGGTGAAGAAGTCGGCCGCGCCGGCGAGCTTGGCGAGCTGCACGGCGGCTACGGCACCGCCACCGCCCGATTCCTGCCACCACTCGGTCGCGTGCACGATCTCGCCGGCCTTGGGCATGTGCGGGACGCGGGCGAACTCGACCCACTCGACATGGCCGACGACGGCGACGCGCGGCATCGGCGCCAACTATGCCCGTAGCGGCGCCGCGGCGAACTCCCGCATGCCGGCGTCGAAGTCCTCTTGGGCGGTGAACCCCAGCTCCCGCGCGGCCGCGTCCGCCGCCGCGAAGACGTGCCGGACGTCGCCCGCCCGCCATTCGCCGGTCACGACCGGCTCGCGATCGGGGGCCACGGCGGTGGTGAGCGCGCGAGCCATGTCGAGCACGGTGCGCGGAGTGCCGCTCGCGACGTTGAACGTGCCGGTGGCCGGCGCGCTGAGGGCGAGCACGTTCGCACGGGCCACGTCGCGGACGTGGACGAAGTCGCGCCGCTGGCCGCCGTCCTCGAACACGCGCGGCGCGCCCCCGGCGGCGAGCGCCGACCGGAAGATGCTCGCGACGCCCGCGTACGGCGTGTC
>DATDKF010000217.1:0-12784 GCA_036520135.1 Solirubrobacteraceae bacterium | reverse complement strand
GTGCTCCTCCGGGACGAGCCCGACGTCGAGGAAGCTCATCACCTGCCCGAGCTTCATCGCGGCGCCCTTCATCGTCCCGAGCGCGGCGACGATCTGCTCCGCCGCCTCGAGGTTGCGGCGCTCCAGCGCGGCCTGCTTGCCCTCATCGCCGCGCCCCAGGTTGGCCGCCCGCGTTCCGAGGTGGCGGGCGGCCTGGCCGGCGGCGAGGCCCGACACGCGAGCCGTGCGGGCGATACGCGAGGTCGGGATGCGGTCCTTGGCCATGGCCTACGGCGTCGCCGTCGGCGGGGCGGCGCCGGCCGCCGGGCTGGGCGTCGCCGAGGGAGTCGGCGAGACCGTGACGGTCGGCGTCGCACTGGCCGACGGCGTCGCCGTCGCCGTCGGACTGGCCTCGGCGCCGCCCGGCGACGCCGTCGGCGTCGGTGTCGCGGTCGCTTCCGTCCGGTTGCGGTTGCCGAAGAACGTCGTGCGCCCGCCCTCCTTGGTCGCCGCGCCGCCGAACACGAGCTCGGTCCCGGTCAGGGCGAACACTGCGACGGCGAAGGCGATCAGGCCGGTGGCCAGCGCGAGCTTCCAGTGATGGCCGGCCCGTGGCGACGCCCGCAGCCCGTAGGGATCGTCCTCGCGCACCTCGGGCGCGGCGTCGCGCTCCTCGGGCGGGAGCGGGTCGAACCGCTGCGGCGCGCGGACGGCCGCGCCGGTGGCGCTGCGGCGCGCCACCTTCGGCGTCACGGCGGTGATCTTCTCGGCCGGCCGGCGCAGCGCCTCGGACGTCAGCGCCACGATCACCGGCGTCATCGCCGTCGCGACGAGCGTGCCCCGCTCCCAGATCATCGGCACGACGATCGCGGCCGCCACGGCCGAGAACGACGAAATGACGAGCGTCTGGATGGAGATTCCGCTCTTGCTCTCTCGATCCACCCCTGATGTTCTAGCGACTGACCTTCGAGCCGGGCACGATGTCGTCCCGGCCGTCGGGCCAGCGGACCCACGCTTTGTAGCCGCCGTCGTAGTCGTCACCGAGCAGGATCAGCGTCGCCGGCTCGCCCAGCGCGGTGCAGTCCTCCGCGCCCTCGGGGTCCAGCCCGCGCCAGATCCGCACGAAGCGGTTGGACTCGAGCTCGTCGGCCACGGTCGTGGGATCGGTGTGGCCGGGGCGGATCGTCGTGTCGGGCGAAAGCTCGAGCAGTACGCCCATGATCGAGCGCTTGAGGTCGGCGTAGCCGGTGCTGCCGGGCGCGCGGACGCCGCCCACCGAGCCCTTGAACAGCGTGTCGCCGGTGAAGACGTTGCCGTCGACCAGCAGCGAGAGCATCCCGGCAGTGTGGCCCGGGGTGTGCAGGGGCTTGACGGTGAGCCCGCCGATCTCGATCTCCTCGTCGGGCCGCAGCTCGCCGGTCGTGCCGGGCACGCGCTCCTCGGCGTGGGCGAGCACGGCGGCGTCGGGCCAGCGCTCGAGGACCTTGTGGAGCTCGGCGACGTGGTCGTGGTGGTGATGGGTCAGCAGCACGTGCGTGACGCTCAGTCCGTGCTCGTCGGCCTTGGCCAGCAGCGGGGCGACCGGGCCGCCGGCGTCGACGAGGAAGGCGTCGCCGCCCGGCGCGGCGGCGACGAGGTACGTGTTCGAGAGCCAGTCCGGGCTCATGGAGCGTTCGACGATCATGGGCCGGAGGGTACGCTCCGAGCCGTGGAACTCATCCATACCTGCTACCGCATCGGCGACATCGACCGCAGCGTCGCGTTCTACGAGGCGCTGGGGTTCGAGGAGCGGCGCCGGATGCCGATCCGCGACGAGGCGATCAACGTCTTCATGGGCCTGCCGGGCGACGGCGACCGCCTGGAGCTGACCTACAACCACGGGGTCGACTCCTACGATCTGGGCACGGGCTACAACCACATCGCGCTGACCGTCGGCGACCTCGACGGGACGCTCGAGAACCTCGGCGGGAAGGGCATCGAGCCCGAGAAGCCGCCGTACCGGGTCCGCGAGGGCGGCTCGCGCATCTGCTTCGTCAGAGACCCGGACGGCTATCGCATCGAGCTGATCGAGAAGTCGTGACGGAGCAGCGGCTCGCGGTCGTCGACCTCGGGTCCAACTCGTTCCGGCTCGTCGTCTTCACGTGGGTGGACGACTCGTGGTTCCGGCTCTCGGACGAGATCCACGAGGTCGTGCGCATCGGCGAGGGCCTCGAGCAGACCGGCGTGCTCGCCCCGGAGCCGATGGAGCGGGCGCTCGAGACCGTCGAGCTGTACGCGCACTTCTGCCGCGCCACGGGGATCGACGAGGTGCAGGCCGTCGCCACGTCGGCGATCCGCGACGCGGACAACCGCGACGAGTTCCTCGAACGCGCCGCGCTCGATGTCCGGGTGCTGTCGACCGAGGAGGAGGCGTTCTACGGCTACCTCGCGGCGGTCAACTCGACGACGTTGAGCGACGGCGTGGCGTTCGACCTCGGCGGCGGCTCGATGCAGCTCACGCTGGTCGAGGGCCGCCACGCCAAGGACATGCGCTCCTGGCCGTTCGGCGCCGTGCGCATGACCGAGCGGTTCCTCGCGCGCGAGACCGTCAAGTCCAAGCACATCAAGGCGCTGGGCGAGCACATCGCCGCCGCCCTCGACGACGTGCCGTGGCTCGGGGACGGCGGCGACTTCGCCGGGATCGGCGGGACGGTCCGCAACCTCGGGACCGCGGCGATGATCAGCCAGGAGCTCCCGTCGTTCGGCGTCCAGGGCTATCCGCTGCGCCGGAAGGTGCTCGACGAGCTGGTCGACCGCTTCGCGGATATGTCGCCCGCCGAGCGCGGCAAGGTCCCCGGCATCAAGCCCGAGCGCGGCGACCTGATCCTTGCCGGCGCGCTGGTCGTGCAGGCGGTGATGGAGGCCGGCGGGTTCGACTGCATGGAGGTCACCGAGGCCGGCCTGCGTGAGGGCGTGTTCTTCTCCCAGCTGATGCGCCACCGCGACCCGCCGCTGTTCAACAACGTGCGCCGCGCCTCGGTGCGCAACCTCGCGGCCGAGTACCGGCAGGACTTCGGCCACATCGAGCACGTGGCGGCGCTCGCGCTGGCGATGTGGGACGAGCTCGGGAGCGGGGACCGGGTCGAGCGCGAGCTGCTGTGGGCTGCCGCGATGCTGCACGACATCGGCATGTCGATCGACTACGACGACCACCACAAGCACTCGCGCTACCTGATCCTCAACGCCGGGCTGCCGGGGTTCTCCCCGCGCGAGACCGCGCTGATCGGCCAGATGGCGCGCTACCACCGCAAGGGCAACCCGCGGCTGGGGCAGTTCTCGGCGCTGGGCCGCGACGGCGACGACGAGCTGCTGACCCGCTGCGCGGCCGTGCTGCGCGTGGCCGAGCAGCTCGAGCGCTCGCGCGATCAGGCGGTGGACCGGGTGCGCGTGAAGGTCGACGACGGCCGCGTCGAGCTCAAGCTCGACGCGCACGAGGACGTGGCGATCGCCCGCTGGGCCGCGATGACCGAGGCCGAGGTGTTCAAGAAGGCGTTCGGGCGCGAGCTCGAGATCAGCGCGGGCCGGGGGCCTCAGACGGCGAGATCGTGACGAGCTCGCGGTCGGAGACCGCCTCGACAACCTCTTCCTCGGACTCCTCCTTGCCGCCGCCCGGCTCGGCGTCGCAGCTGACGCGCATCATGCCGGTGGCGACATGCTCGCTGCCGACGACGATCAGGCCGCAGATCACGTCGCCCTCCTCCCAGCCGATCCGCTCGAGATCGAACCAGGAGAGGTGCACGCGGTTGGCCTTGCCGCCCCACGGGCAGCTCTTGTCGTGGGCCTCCTTGGCCTTGCAGACGGCCTGCATGTTCTTGGCGGAGGCGTCGAGGTTGGCCACGGCCCTCAGGGTACCCTCCTCGCGGTAGGTGACCTTCCCGACCGGCATCCTCGCCCGTGGCCCCTGGGAGCGGCGTCAGGTGGCCGTGCAGTGGCGCGACGACTCGTTCGAGCCCGATCCGGCGCAGAGCGCCGCCGCCGACCGCGCGATCGCCGCGCTCGAGGACCGCGGCTCGCCCGCGCACGACGGCCTCGCCGCGCGGCTGTACGCGTTCGAGGCCGGGGACGAAGCGCTGCGACTGACGCTGCAGCCGATGCGTTGGTCGCTGCGCCTCAGCGACGACGCGGCCGGCTCGATGTCGGTCCTGTGCGTGGCGCGCGACGCCGCGGGCCGCTGGCTGGCCGGCCGCCGGGCGCCGTGGGTGGCCACCTGGGCCGGCCGCTGGGCGCTCGGCGCCGGCGGGAGCGTCGAGGTCGGCGAGGACCCGGTCGACGCGCTGACCCGCGAGCTCGAGGAGGAGTGGGCGGTGAGCCCGGAGCGGTTCGCCGTCGAGGCGCTGGTCTCGCTCCCGACCGGCATGGTCATGCTCGTCGGCCAGGCGTGGCTGGCCGAGGGCGTCGAGGTCGAGCGCGACGCCGAGCACGACGCCCACGCCTGGTGGCCGCCGGAACCTGACGCGTGGCCGGACGAAGCCGACCCGGTGCTGCGCCGCATGGCCACCCTGCTCGCGTGATCACCTTCACACGCCTCAAGTACCTGTCGTTCACGCACTCGGCGATCTACATCGCCCTGCTGACCGTGTGGCTGTCCGGCGGCCCCGAGGACCTGAAGATGGTCCTCGGCTGGTGCCACGGGATCGGCTGGATCGTCATGAGCCTGCTCTGCATCTACGCGGTGCGCATCCGAGTGATCCCGCTGTGGCTCGCCGTGATGGTCGCGGTGATCGGGGGCGTCGGACCGTTTGCCGGAAGCATCGGGTTCGTCGTGTATGAGAGACGCGCTGCACCTGCGGAAGGTCCGCTGGAACGCGGTATGGTCTAAAGCCAGCGATGGCGGTTAACACCACGGTCCAGGTGACCATGCCGCAGATGGGTGACTCGGTTTCCGAGGGCACCGTTCTGGAATGGCATAAACAGGAGGGAGACCAGGTCTCCGTGGACGAGGTCCTGGTCGAGATATCCACCGACAAGGTGGACGCCGAGGTTCCCGCTCCCGCCGCCGGCACCGTCGTCAAGATCCACGCCGCCGAGGGCGACACCGTCAGCGTCGGCGCCGTGCTCGCCGAGATCGCTCCCAACGGCTCAACCGCCCAGGAGTCGTCAACCGCCCAGGAGTCGTCAACCGCCCATGAGGCGCGAAGCGCCGGTCACGGGCGCCCGGATGGCGACCGACCCGATCAGACCGAGAGTCCGGATGACTCGCGGGGCACTCTCCTCGATATTGAGATGCCGGCGATGGGCGAGTCGGTGACCGAGGGCACGATCCTCGAGTGGGCCAAGCAACCCGGCGACGAGGTCGCCGAGGACGAGCCGCTCGTCGAGGTGTCCACTGACAAGGTCGACGCGGAGATCCCCGCGCCGGCGTCGGGCACGATCGCCGAGATCCTCGCTCAGGCCGGCGACACCGTGCACGTCGGCCAGGTCATCGCGCGGATGACCACGGGCAACGGCGCCCGGCCCGCCCCGGCCAAGGCGCCCGAACCGACCGCCGCGCCGCGCCCGCAGGGCAGCGCGCCGCCGTCGATCCCGGACACGGTCAAGGTCACGCCGGTCGCCGCCCGCGTGGCGGCCGACCTGGGCGTCGACCTCACGACGGTGCAGGGCTCCGGCCCGGCCGGCCGGATCTCCAAGGCCGACGTGCTGGCCGCCGAGACGAACGGCGCCGCCGCGCCCGCGGCCGAGGCGACGCTGATCAAGGGCGCGAGCGCGATGCTCGCGCGCTACATGGACGAGTCGCGCTCGGTGCCGACCGCGACCTCGTTCCGCACGCTGACGGTCACGACGCTCGACGCCCGGCGCAAGCAGCTCAAGGAGGCTGGCCAGCGCGTCTCCTTCACGCACCTGATCGCCTACGCGGTCGCCCGCGCGGCCACCGAGCAGATGCCGGTGATGGCGCGCGCGTTCCAGGAGATCGACGGCAAGCCGCACGTGCTCGACGCCGGGCAGGTCAACCTCGGCATCGCCGTCGACGTCGAGCGCAAGGACGGCGGGCGGACGCTGATGGTGCCGGTGATCCGCGACGCCGGCCGGCTCTCGTTCCCGGACTTCCTCGCCGCGTTCAACGATCTGATCGCCCGCGCCCGCGACAACCAGCTCACCGCGGACGACCTGCAGGGCGCGAACCTCTCGCTCACCAACCCGGGCGGCATCGGCACGATCGCCTCGGTCCCGCGGCTGATGAAGGGTCAGGGGACGATCGTCGCCACCGGCGCGATCGGGTACCCGCCCGGCCTCGGCGCGGTCGGCCCCGCGATCGGCGCCGAGAAGGTGATGACGATGACGTCGACGTACGACCATCGCATCATCCAGGGCGCCGAGTCCGGCCAGTTCCTGCAGGTGGTCGAGCAGTACCTGCAGGGCGAGCACGGCTTCTACGAGCAGGTCTTCACCGACCTCGGCGCGGAGCTCGGCCCCGCGCCGTCGGCCCCGGCCCCCGCGGCCGCGCCGCCGGCGGCCGAGGCCCCGACCGCCGAGCACGCGGTCGTCAAGGAGGCGCCGCCGAGCGAGCAGCTGCTGCAGGCCGTGCAGGCCGCGACCTCGCTGATCAAGGCCCACCGCACGCACGGCCACCTGGCCGCGCGGCTGGACCCGCTCGGCTCCGAGCCCGAGGGCGACCCCGCGCTCGATCCCGAGCCGCTCGGCCTGACGCCGGAGATCATGGAGCAGATCCCGGCGA
The DNA here is from genome assembly GCA_036520135.1 of Solirubrobacteraceae bacterium. Taxonomy (GTDB): domain Bacteria; phylum Actinomycetota; class Thermoleophilia; order Solirubrobacterales; family Solirubrobacteraceae; genus DASSUW01. The sequence goes on along the minus strand of DATDKF010000217.1, from coordinate 6,093 downwards.
AGATCCTGCGCACCTACGTGCCGGGCGCCACGCTGGCCGACGCGCTGCCGCACCTGCACGAGACCTACTGCGGCACGATCGCCTACGAGATCGAGCACATCGCGTCGCACCGCCAGCGCATGTGGCTGCGCGAGAAGATCGAGTCGGGCGCGTTCCGGGCGCCGCTGAGCGACGACGAGCGGATCAAGCTGCTGCGGCGGCTGACGCAGGTCGACTCGCTCGAGCGCTTCATGCACAAGGCCTACCTGGGCCAGAAGCAGTTCTCGATCGAGGGTCTGGACATGACCGTGCCGATGCTCGACGAGATGATCCAGCTCTCGGCCGCCCAGGGCGCGCGCGAGGTCGTGCTCGGCATGGCGCACCGCGGCCGGCTCAACGTGCTCGCGCACAACCTCGGGCGCGCGTACGAGACCGTGTTCCGCGAGTTCGAGGGCGCGTCGTCGATCGAGGCCGTCACGACGATCCCGCAGGGCGGCACCGGCGACGTCAAGTACCACCACGGCGCCCAGGGCACCTACCGGCTCGAGAACGAGGGCTCGATCGTCGTGCGGCTCGAGTCCAACCCGAGCCACCTCGAGTACGTCTCGCCGGTGGTGGAGGGCGCCACGCGCGCCGTCCAGACCTCGCGCGAAGGCCCGCACGCGCACCTGGACACCAACGCGGCGATCCCGATCATCCTGCACGGCGACGCGGCCATGCCCGGCCAGGGCGTCGTGTCGGAGACGCTGAACCTGCAGGCGCTCGACGGCTACACCGTCGGCGGCACGCTGCACATCATCCAGAACAACCAGGTCGGCTTCACGACCGACCCGGACGACTCGCGGTCGACCCGGTGGGCGTCGGATATCGCCAAGGGCTTCGACGTGCCGATCATCCACGTCAACGCCGACGACGTGGAGGCCTGCATCTCCGCCGTCCGGCTGGCGTTCGCCTTCCGGCAGGAGTTCGGCCACGACGTGATGATCGACCTGATCGGCTACCGCCGGTTCGGGCACAACGAGACCGACGAGCCGGCCTACACGCAGCCGGAGATGGCGGCGATCATCAAGAACAAGACGCCGGCGCGCGACGTCTTCGCAGCCCAGCTCGTCGAGGCCGGAGTGATGACGCAGGAGGAGACCGACGCGCTGGCCCAGGAGATCTGGGACGAGCTGTCGCGCCGCCACCGCGAGCTCAAGGACGACCTCGGCCAGAGCGACGCCGACCAGCCGACCGGCGGCTACGAGCTCGACCGCTCACCTTCGCCGGAGGTCAAGACCGCGGTCGACGCCGACACGCTGCGCAAGCTCAACGACGCTTTGCTCGCGGTCCCCGAAGGCTTCACCATCCATCCCAAGCTCGTCAAGCAGCTCGCGCGCCGGCGCGAGACGATCGGGCCCGACGGCGGGATCGACTGGGCCCACGCCGAGGCGCTTGCGTTCGCGTCGCTGCTGGAGGAGGGCACGCCGATCCGCCTGACCGGCCAGGACTCCGAGCGCGGGACGTTCTCCCAGCGCCATCTCGTCCTGCACGACGCCAAGACCGGCCAGCGGATCTCGCCGATCCAGTCGCTGCCGGGCGCGCTGGCGCCGATGGAGCTGCACAACTCGCCGCTGTCGGAGGTCGCCTGCGTGGGCTTCGAGTACGGCTACTCGATGGAGGCGCCCGAAACGCTCGTGCTGTGGGAGGCCCAGTTCGGCGACTTCGTCAACTCGGCGCAGGTGATCATCGACCAGTTCATCGTCAGCGCGCTGTCCAAGTGGGGGCAGACGACGCGCCTGACGCTGCTGCTGCCGCACGGCTACGAGGGCTCGGGCCCCGAGCACTCCTCGGCCCGGCTCGAGCGCTTCCTGATCCTCGCCGCCGAGGGCAACATCCGCGTGGCGAACCTCACGACGCCGGCCCAGTACTTCCACCTGCTGCGTCGCCAGGCGCGCGTCGCCAAGCAGCGCCCGCTGGTGATCATGACCCCGAAGTCGCTGCTGCGGCTGCCGCAGGCGACGTCGCGGATCGAGCACCTGTCCGAGTCGCGCTTCTTCCCGGTGCTGAGCGAGCCGCGGATCGACGAGGAGAAGGTCACCCGCCTGGTGCTCTGCACCGGCAAGATCTACTACGACCTCAAGGGCCACGCGACGCGCGAGAACAACGAGGGCGTCGCGATCTCCCGCGTCGAGCTGCTGTATCCGTTCCCGCAGCAGCAGATCCTCGACGAGGTCGCCCGCTACCCGCACCTGCGCGAGGTGCTGTGGGTGCAGGAGGAGCCGCGCAACATGGGCGCCCGCGCCCACATGTCGCCGCGGCTGCTGCACATCCTGCCGTCACCGCTCGAGTTCGGCTACGTCGGCCGGCCCGAGCGCGCCTCGCCGGGCGAGGGGTACCCGGCCGCCCACACGGTCGAGCAGAACCGCATCATCCGCACGGCGCTCGACGTCGAGACGCCCGTGTCAGTGAACCCGGCGAAGCTCCCCGGCGAGCGCTGATCTAGCGCGCAAGGGCGGCGCGGACCTGCGCTCCCGCGGGGGCGAAGTCCGGCGACAGGCGCTCGAGCAGCGTCGCCCAGCCCGCGTGGACGGCAATCGCGCGGCGGACGGCGTCGACGCCCGCGTCGAGGTCGCCCGAGTGGGCGAGCGCGAGACCGGCCCAGAACAGCAGCTCGTCGGATTCGGGCGCGAGCTCGGCGGCGCGGCGGTACAGCGCGCCGGCCTCGACCGGCTGCCCGCCGCCCATCAGCGCGTCGCCCTGGCCGGCGAGCTCGTACGCGCGCTGGAGCCGCAGCAGCCGGCCGAGCTCGGCGAGCGGGTCCTGATGGTCGTCGACGCGCAGGTCGACGCGCGTCTGCCACGGCTCGCCCTCGGCGGGCACGACGACCAGCGCGGCCGACTGGCGCCCCCGCACGTCGCCGCCTTCGCCCTCCGCCGCGTGGAGCGCGGCGAGCAGGCGATCGGCGAGGTCGCCCTCGGCGTGCTCGAACGCCGCCGACATCGCCGCCGGCACGGTCTCCCCGGCCATCATGTTCGCCTGGCAGCTCCAGTGCGCGCCGAGCGCGTCACCGGCACACGGGATGCAGTGGGCGCCGGTGTGCACGGCCACGCCGCCTTCGGCGTCGACCACGCCGACCTGCCGCACGGCTCCGAGCGGGTCGGCGGCGATCAGCTCGGCGAGCGCGTCGTGCGCGCTCGCCCCGTCCTGCAGCCGGTCGAGCGCGTGCGGGCCGTGCGCGGGCTCGACGACCGACTGCGTCGCCACCGCCCCCACCCCGGACCGCGCCCATGTGCACAGCGAGCCGACGGAGAACCAGTGCGACTGGACCGCCGCGCCCAGCTCCCCGGTGGACGGGTCGAGGGCGACGATCGAGTACGTGCCGTGGCGCATCGCGCGAGGATATCCGGGTGTCCTCCCGCGCCGATGACGTGCTTTCGCGGGTCCGCGCGACGCCGGAGGGGTTCGTGCGGGCCTACGGCGACGTGTCGCCGGGCGCGCCGCGCTTCGCCGGCACCGTGCTGTTCGGCTGCGACGACCCGACGGTGCCGTGGTGGCGGATCGTCCGCGCCGACGGCTCGCTCGCCAAAGGCGCCCGCCAGCGCGCGCTGCTGGAGGCGGAGGGGGTTCCGTTCCGGGGCGAGCGGGTCGACATGCGCGTGGCGCGGCTCCCCGACTAGGGTGGTCGCCGTGTGGATCCAGCGGGAGATCACGCTGCGCCCGCGCCCACGCGGCTTCCACCTCGTGACCGGCGAAGTCGAGTCCGCCGTGCCCGAGCTCCGCGAGCTGCGGGTGGGTCTCGCGCACCTGTTCATCCGCCACACCTCGGCGTCGCTCACGCTCAACGAGAACGCCTCGCCGGACGTGCGCGACGACTTCGAGGCCTGGTTCGACGCGGCCGTCCCCGAGGACGCGCCCTACTGGACGCACACGATCGAGGGCCCCGACGACATGCCCGCCCATATCAAGGCCTCCGTGCTCGGCCCGTCGTTGTCGCTCCCGGTGCGCGACGGCCGCTTGGCGCTGGGCACGTGGCAGGGCGTGTACCTGTGCGAGCACCGCGAGCGTGGGGGTCCGCGCTCCGTGATGGTGACGTTGGTCGGGGAAACTGCGGCTGGGTAGGGAGGCTGAGGGTTTCGTCGCACTCGTCGTCCGCCGCCGCGCGGGTGAGACGAAACCCACGCCACAGGACGGTTTCGTCGCAATGATCGCGCGGCCGCGCACGATTGCGACGAAACCCACGCGCGCGTAGCCGCTCCCCTACCCAGCCGGGGTTGAGGTTCGTCAGCGCCCCCGCCACACCGGCGGACGCTTCTCGGCAAACGCCAAAGCGCCCTCACGCGCGTCCTCCGACGCGAACACCGGGCCGACGATCTCGGCCTGGCGCTCCCAGGCGCCCGACTCGTCGGCCGCCAGCACCCGCTTCGTCGCGTCGACCGCCAGCGGTCCGTTGGCGGCGATGACCGCGGCGAGCGAGCGGGCGTCGGCGAGCGCCACGCCGGGCGCGGCGAGCCGGGCGATGATCCCCAGCTCGTAGGCGCGCTCGGCGCCGATCGGGTCGCCGGTCAGGGCCAGTTCCATCGCCACGTGGTACGGGATCCGGCGCGGCAGGCGGATCAGCGCGCCGCCGGCGGCGACCAGGCCGCGCTTGACCTCCGGGATGCCGAAGCGGGCGTCGCGGGCCGCGACGATCACGTCGCAGCTCAGCGCCACCTCGAAGCCGCCGGCCAGCGCCCAGCCCTCGACCGCCGCGATCAGCGGCTTGCGCGGCGGGCCCTGGACGATGCCGGCGAAGCCGCGGCCCTCCACGTGCGAGCGTTCGCCGGCCACGAACGCCTTGAGGTCCATCCCCGCGCAGAACGTCCCGCCCGCGCCGGTCAGGACGCCGACCCGCAGCGCGTCGTCGCCGTCGAGGCGATCCAGCGCGGCGGCGATCCCCTCGGCCACGGCCAGGTTCACCGCGTTGCGCGCCTCCGGGCGGTCGATCGTGACGACGAGGACGTCGCCGTCCGCCTCGGCCCGGACCGCCTCGCTCATCCGAACAGCGTCAGCGCCGGCGCGCGCTCGCCGCGCAGCTCCGCGATGTCGACCTCGACCCAGTCGAGCCCGCGCGCCTCGGCCAGCACGCGCGCCTGCGGCTTGACAACCTGCGCGGCGAGCACCCCGCGGCAGTCCGCCATCGCCGGGTCGAGCCGGATCCGCTCCAGGTAGCGCGAGAGCTGCTCCACCGCGTCGATCGTGCCGACGCGCTTGATCTCGACGGCGATCCAGCCGTCCTCGTCGTCGCGGCACATGAGGTCGACCGGCCCGATGTCGGTCGGCCATTCGCGCCGGACAAGACGGAACCCGTCGCCGCACCACGCCGGCGCATCGGCAAGCAGCTCCTGCAAGTGCGCCTCGACGCCGTCCTTCTCGAGCTGCGCGGCGTCGAAGTCCATCGCGTGCGTGACGTCGCTCAGCACCTCGGCGAGCACGATCTCCAGCCGGTCGTCGCCCTTGACCTTCCGCACGACGATCCGCCCGTCCTCCTCCTCCTCGACGACCGTCGGCGGCGTCATCCAGTTCAGCGGTTTGACCTTTGTCCCACCGCCGTCGGCATGGATAGCCACGGTTCCGTCGGCCTTGAGCATGAGGAGCCGCAACGCTTCCGGCAGCGTGGTCGTGGTCCGTCCGGTGTAGGTGGCGCTCAGCCTGGCGACGATCAGACGCATCGCCAGAACCCTACGCGTGCGTCCGGATCGATGAACTCGGCCGGCCCGTTTGCAACCGGTTTCGGAGGACTGTCAGTACCCCGAGCGAGCGATGAAGGTGTGCACTACCGGGCATGGTTATTTGTCAGTCTCGGTTCATTGTGTTATAAGGCATCGCGCTGCACAAAACAGAATAACTCCTCCACCTGACCAGGGTCAGCCCGGATTTTCCCGGCACCGTGCAGAACGGCCGGGAAGATCCACTAGGAGAAGAGGTACCCCAGGTCTAGCGGCAAGCCCTGTGTGGGCTTGTACCGAGTAGTGCCGGCGATCAGCACGAGGAACCAAATCAGCCCCCTTGACGGGGCTGGGAGGTTTCCATGCCAGCCGGCACGCCCCACACGACTTACCTTGAACCGCATGACGCCGCAGAGCTGCGTGTGCG
>DATDKF010000216.1:0-5627 GCA_036520135.1 Solirubrobacteraceae bacterium | reverse complement strand
CAGTGCTTGGACCGGTGCGGCGTGTGGGCGCCGGCTAGCTCCCCTCGACCGCGAACGTGTTGCCGTCGGGGTCCTTGAACCAGGCGACCTTGCCGCCACCGGCCCTCGGGGAGATCCCCTTATGGTCGGCTGTCAGCTCTTCGTAGTGCTCGAAGGTCACGCCGTTCGAGCCGAGCTGGTCGACCGCCCGCTCGACATCGTCGACGTACCAGGTGGCCAGCGTCGCGGTCGAGCTGCCGGCGTTGGCCGGGGACGGGTAGACATGCAGCGAGGCGCCGCCTGCCGACTCGTAGATCTTGCTCCCGTCGGCTCCGGTGCTCGCCGCAGTGAGGCCGAGCTTGCCCTCGTAGAACTCGCTCGCCCGTGCCATATCCGAGACAGCGATCGACGCGTTCAGCTTGTGGCTGCTCAGGCTCATTTGTTCTCCTGCTTGGAGGCTTCGTGATCATCTCGGCGTACCGGTTCTCTATGTATGACCTCGCGGCGGGGCCAGACTCAACGTCACGCGTCCTGGCCGTCCATCTTCTCCGTGTCGCGCGGCTCGACAAACGCCTCGTCCTCATGGGCGATCTCGCCGGCCTCGAGCTTGCGGCTGCGCTCGAGCTCGGCATTGAGCTCCGCCCCGAGCAGAACGCAGATGTTCGAGATCCAGAGCCACAGCAGGAACACGATCGGGCCGGCGAGTGCCCCGTAGGTCTTGTTGTAGGAGCTGAAGTTCGCGACGTAGAACGCGAACAGCACCGACGCGATCACCCAGCCCACCACGGCGAGCAGGCTGCCGGGCGAGACGAGTCGGAACGGAAGCTTCACGTTCGGGGCGCCCCAGTAGAGCACGGCCAGCAACAGGCTCACGAGCAGCAGGAGCACCGGCCATTTGGCGATGCCCCAGACATCCACGGCCGTGTCGCCGACACCGATCACATCGCCGGTCTCCCTGGCCAGGCCGCCGGTGAGCGTCACCGCGAACGCGATCACGGCCGCGAGAACCATCAGCACCAGCGTGAGACCGACACGCACCGGCAGCGTCTTGGTGAGCGCTCGGCCCTCCTCGACGTCGTAGACCGCGTTCGCGGCGTCCATGAAGCCTGCGACGTAGCCCGAGGATGCCCAGATCGCGCCCACGATGCCGATGACGAACGCGATGCCGGACGCGCTTCCCGCGCCCTGGAGGTTCTTGATCGCGTTGGTGAAGATCTCCTGCGCCGGGCCAGGAGCGACGTCCTCGAGGTTCTTGAGCAGTGAGTCCGTCGCGGATTCGCCGATCAGGCCCAGGACCGATACCACCACCAGCAGCGCCGGGAAGATCGAGAGAACCCCGAAGTACGTGAGCGCCGCCGCCCACACGCCGAGCTTGTCCGCCTTGAACGCCTTGCCGGTGCGCTTGAGCGCATCGAGCCACGAGCCCTTCGAGAGATCGGTGACGCCCTCGGGGCTCTCACCGCTCGCCGTAGCTGCGTCCGACGTTCCCATGAGCCGCGCTCCTCGTGCCGCCGACGGAGTCGGCAGAGAACGCTACCCCCTCGGCGGCCTCACGCCCACCGCGAACTTCGCGGTGCGCCGGAACGTCGCATTCGGTGCTGTGCGGCGCGACGCGCGTGCGACCCTGGGGCCGCACGCGCTTGATGGTCAGTTGAAGCGACGGGGGTCGATCAGGACGTCATCGACCCGGTAAGCCGCTGACTTCTTGCCGCTCTCGACCCTGAAGCGGACCGCGATTCTGCGCCAGCCTGCCCGCTTGCCGAGACGCTGCGGTTCGAGCTTGATGGCCTCGCTCAGCGTCCAGCCGTCCTTCGCCTTGAGCCTGAACTTCTTCGCTTCGCGGACGTTGTTTCGGGCCAGGGCCGGGTAGATCACGTCGACGACCAGCTCGGAGTCGGTGTCCGGATCGAGCTGCGCGGCAAAGAAGCGGAACACCGGATAGTTCAGGTCGACGCACATCTCGGGGCTTGTCGCCGAGCTGCCCGGGGGGAGCGACAGACTGTTCGCCTGCTCATCGCCGATCACCGCGTGCACGGAGCCACCAGCAGATACGTGGGCTCCGCCAGTCAACTGCCAGCCGGGCAGGCTGGGGTCTTCGAAATCCCCAGCGGGGGCGACGAAGTAGTCGCGGCGATCCTTGAACGCAAGAAGCGGGTTGAAGACATTGGGGGCCTTGCACGTCCGCTCGCCCGCCGCGCTCTCGTCGGGCCGCACCGTCTCGGCGAGCACCGTTCCGTCCTCGGCCTGGATGGGTGAGTCGACCGCGGTCTGCGGATCATCCGCGGTCTGCGCTTGGGCGGCGGGCGCGGCGAGCGCCAGTCCGGCGCCGCAGCCGGCGAGAGTGAGCACTGCTCGCACTTTCCTGTGCAACTTGTTTCCCTTCCGTGGATCTGGGCCTTCCTCGCGTACATCGGCGTCGGTTCAGCGGCACCCAAGCGAACGGACACATGATCGAGGCCGACGCTCAAGCTGCGGGGCCACCAGACCGACTCAGTGAGTTGAACGTATGAGCGATTGGACGGTCATCGGCGCGTCTGGCGATCTCGAAGTCGCGCGTACCCGCGCGCGCCTGCCCGCAGCGTCCGAGCGCGCGGAGGTACGGACCGGAGCCGTGCTCCTCGCGGCATTCTGCGCCGGTGCGCTCATGCTCGGCTCGACCGCGGGTCCGAGCGCCGTCTCGGTGGCGACGCTCTGCGCGTTCGTCGTGCTCTACGCGGTTGCCGGGCTCGTCGAGTTTGAGGTTGGAGCGGTGTTCACCGACTGCACCCTGCCCGCGCTCGCGGCCATGTTGGTCGCGCTGCCGCCCGCCACGGTCCCGTGGTGCGTCGCGCTCGGCGCGACGCTAGCCGCGGCGGTCAATGCCGGCCGAGGCGCGCGGCACATCTCGCGCGTGGTGCCTGCGGTCGCCCAAGCCGCGTTGCCAGTGCTCGCGCCCGCCGCCGTGCTCGTCGCGTCGCCCCCCGTCTCGTCATGGGCCGACGCGCCCGCGATCGCCGCCGCGGTCGGCGCCTATATCGCCTCCGACCTCGTCATCTCGATTGTCTTCGAACGCCTGGCGTACGGCGAGCGGCTCGCATTGCCGTCACTCGCAGAGGCGTGGGTGTACGGCATTGACCTTCTGCTGGCGCCGCTCGGCGTCGCGATGGCGATCGCCGCCAACGGGCGAGTGTGGGCGCTGGCCATCGTGTTCCTGCCTCTGGCCGTTCTGCTGCGCATCTTCGCCAACGAGCGCCGATCACGAATCGATCACGCACTGGAGCTCTCGCGCGCCTACCGCGGCACCGCGATGCTCCTCGGCGACGTGGTCGAGAGCGACGATGCCTATACCGGCTCACACAGCCGCGACGTTGTGAACCTCGCGATCGAAGTTGGCAGACGCATGCGACTCGACGAAGAAACCCTGCGCGACCTGGAGTTCAGCGCGTTGCTGCACGACATCGGCAAGATCGCGGTGCCGAAGGAGATCATCAACAAGCCGGGCAGGCTGACCGCGAGCGAGTGGGAGGTCATGAAGCGTCACACGATCGACGGCCAGCGGATGCTTGAAAACGTCGGTGGCGTACTCGCACGCGTAGGCGCAATCGTCCGCGCCTCACACGAGGACTACGACGGCACCGGCTACCCCGACGGCCTCGCCGGAGACGAAATCCCGATCGAGGCGAGAATCTGCTCAGCCTGCGACGCCTTCAGCGCCATGACCACCGACCGCCCCTACCGCCCAGCCATGCCGGCCGCGGAAGCCCTCGCAGAGCTCCGCAGATGCTCCGGCACACAGTTCGATCCCATTGTCATCGCCACCCTCGGGCAGATGATGATCGAGACTCACCAGGTCGAACGTGCGACACCCGCCGCACAGGCCGCCGTCGCCGCACCCACACACGCTCACTGAGCCAGAACGTGCGCCCCCTGACGCAACACGGGACGCGTTTCGTGCGGATTGTCAGCTGACGATCGCCGACTGGAGCCGGGGCGGATCAGCGCTGGCTCGCGATCCAGGCCAGGATCGCGCGCGAGTGCGTGATGACCGTCCCGTCCGGGAGCTTGAGCGCCGGCAGCTTCGTGTCGCCGGTCGCCGCGCGCAGGTCCTCGCGTGACCCCTTGCGGAGGAACGGGATCGGATGGCCGTGGGCGGCGATCACCTTCTCGTACTCGATCCCCGCGGCACGGAGCGCCTCCTGCACGCGCCGGCAAGGATGAATCCGCGCGCCCCCGTCATCGCCGTGGCACACGTACAGCGTCGGCATCTCGGACGTCATGGGAACCTCCTGCAACTCAGCGGCTGCCGCGCCACTCGTCGCGCAGCAGGGACAGCAGCAGCTGATCGTGCCAGGTTCCGCCGCGCCACTGGGCGCGGCGGATCTGTCCCTCGACCTGGAAGCCGACGCGCTTGGCCGCGGCCAGCTCGGCGGCCGAGTCGAATCGCTGCTCGACGGCGTCGAGGTCGGCGAGCGTGGCGAGACGCAGAGTCACGTTCGGTGTGGTCATGACCTCCGAGGCTAGGTCACGTTGACGCCCGCGTGCCGCGTCGATGCGCGCCGCTCGCTCGGGGCGGGCGACGCGTAGACGGCCGCGAAACCGTCCCGCCAGGTCGGGTAACGCAGCGTCCACCCGAGCTCGCGCTTGGCCTTCGCGTTCGACGCGCCGCGCGCCTCGGTTCCGATCATCACGGCGCCCTCGCCCGCGATCAGCCGCGCCAGCCAGCGGGGGGCGTGGCGGGGCGGCTTGGCGCCGAGCGCGTCCGCGAGCACCGGCAGCCACTCGCGGACGGGGGCCGGGTCGTCGTCGACGATGTTGTAGATGCCGGGCTCGCCGCGCTCGAGGGCGATGACGGTCGCGGCCGCGGCGTCGTCGAGGTGGATGAACGAGGACACGCCGTTGCCGTCGCCGACGATCGGGAACTGCCGCTTGCGCACCGGCTCGACCAGTCCGTCGTCGTCGCCGTCGCCGTAGAAGGCGCCGTAGCGCAGCACGATCCCGCCGGCGGCCGTGACGACCTCGTCGAGATGGCGCATCGCGGCGTGAGCCTCGCGCGTCGACGGGAGCGGGTTGGGGTCGAGCGGGTCGTCCTCGGTCTTGACCGGGCCGCCCTCGCGGGCGTGGCGGAAGCTGGCGAAGCTCTGGGCGACGAACCGGGGCACGCCCGCGTCGCGGGCGGCGGCCAGCAGCGCGTCGGTGCCCTCGGTCCGCAGCCGGTTGGTCTGCGCGAACGTGCGGTCCAGGCGCCGGGAGAACCGCACGCCGGACAGGGCGGTCGCCTGATGGACGATCGCGTCGGGCGCGGCAGCGAGGACTGCCTCGCGGACGGCGCGCGGATCGAGCAGATCGAGCGCCAGCGGCTCAGCCCCGACCGCCCGAACGCGCTCAGCGTGCCCGGGCGACCGGTAGGTGCCGATCACCTCGTGGCCTCGATCGGTCAGCTGGGGGACGAGCCGGGTGCCGATTGCGCCGCTCGCGCCTATCAGGAAAACTCGCATCACATGCTCCTTACTGGTCACATCCGCGGGATCTCACGGGTCTACCTGTATGACCCCACGCGACGACGCGATGTGACCAATGGACCCACTGACTGAAGAATTCGAGGAGCACCGGGCCCGCCTGCGGGCGGTCGCCTACCGGATGCTCGGCTCGCTGAGCGAGGCCGACGACGC
>DATDKF010000215.1:0-9559 GCA_036520135.1 Solirubrobacteraceae bacterium | reverse complement strand
TACAAGAAGGACAAGGCGAAGCAGGCGCAGGCGAAGCTGACGCAGATCGGCCGGCTGAAGCAGGAGCGCTCCGAGGCGACGGGCGAGGTGGAGCTGCTCTCGCGCCGCACGCGCTCGCTCGGCTTCGAGTTCCTGAAACCGGCGCGGAGCGGACGCACCGTCGCCGAGGTCGACGACGTCTACCTCTCGGCCGGCACCAAGCACCTGCTCGTCGACACCACGTTCGCCCTGGAGCGCGGGGAGCACGTCGCGCTGATCGGCCCGAACGGCTCGGGGAAGACGACGCTGCTCGAGACGCTGCTCGATCGTCGGGAGCCCGTCGCCGGGAAGCTGCGCTTCGGCCACGGCGTCGAGCCGGCCTATTTCTCGCAGCACGAGATCGAGCTCGACGAGACACGCAGCGTCCTCGCAGCGACCCAGAACGCGACCGGGCTCCAGCGTCCGCAGGCGCAGAACCTCCTCGGCCGCTTCCTCTTCTCAGGCTGGGAGATGCACGAGCGACCCGTCGCCGCGCTCTCGGGAGGAGAGCGGAGGCGGCTTGCGCTCGCCCTCGTCGTCGCCTCGGGTGCCAACCTGCTCCTCCTCGACGAGCCGACCAACCACCTCGACCTCGAGAGTCGAGAGGCGCTGGAGGGCGCGCTGCAGGCGTTCCCGGGCTCGCTGCTGCTGATCTCCCACGACCGCGCGCTGCTCGACGCCGTCGGCACCCGCACGGTCGCGGTCGAGGACCGCACGCTGCACTCGTACGTCGGCGGCTGGCCCGAGTACCTGCGCGTCCGCGAGGAGCGGCTGGAGGCGGAGAAGACAGCCAGGCGCGCCAAGCCGGCGCCGCCGCCGCGGCCCCAGCCCAAGCCCGCGGGCCCGTCGAAGAACCAGCAGCGCCGGGCGGGCGAGCTCGAGCGGGCGATCGAGGCCGCCGAGGCCGACCTGAAGGCGCTCGAGCAGGAGCTCGCCGACCCGTCGGCGTGGAACGACCCGCGCACCGCTGCCAAGTCGACCGCGCGCCACAACGAGGCCAAGCAGGCGCTCCAGCAGCTCTACGCAGAGTGGGAGACCGTCGCCGGCTGAGGGTCAGTGCCGCCCGTTGGCGGCGCGCTTGAGCGTGATCCCCTCGAGCACGTTGGCGACGGTCTCGCACGCGTCGACCGCTGACTCCAACGTCTCGAAGATGTCCTTCCAGCGGATGACCATCATCGGGTCGATCCCCGCCGCGAACAGCGACGCGACAGCGGCCCGCACGATGCTGTCGGCGTGGTTCTCGAGCCGGTGGATCTCGACGAGGTTGGCGCTGATGTCCTCGCCGTCGCGCAGCTCGCGCAGGCTCGCGGCGACCTGCTCGGCGGCGTCGACGAGCACCTCGGCCATCTGCTGGGCCTGTTCCATCGGGGCCTCGACGCCGTAGAGGCCAAGCTGGTCGGCGGCCTCCTCCGCGTGGTCGACGACGTCGTCGAGCGCGCCGGTGAGCGCGTGCACGTCGGCGGCCTCGAGCTCGGCCGGGCGGCTCCCGCGCTCGGCGAGCCGGCTGAGGATCGTGTGGGCGATGCGGTCGCCTTCGTGCTCACACAGCAGGACCTCGGCCGCGAGCTCGGGCTGCTCGGGGTACTCCGCGAACAGGTCGCGGAGCAGGCATGACGCGCGCTGCACGTTGCGTCCGGACTCCTCGAACAGCGTGAGGAGCTCGGTGTCCTCGTTCACCTTCGCGGGCCACATGACCGCACCGTAGCCTCGCGCGAGGCGGCCCGCGAGCCGTTCACAGCCCTTTCACGACCCATTCACTCGTCGGTAACCGCAACGCGCCGGCGCTGCTCGATCGTCCGGCGCGATGCAGTCCATGACACAGGCCGGTGAGGTCATCAGGGCCGGTGAGCTCGAGATCCGGCCGTCCGAGTACCTGGCGCTCGCCGGAGGCAGAGCGCTGACGCTGTCGGTCCGCGAGCTCGAGCTGCTGGCCGCGCTCGGGCGTCGGGAGGGCCGCATCGTGCCGCGGGAGGAGCTGTACCGCACGGTCTGGGGAGCCCAGATGCGGCCGGCCGACCGATCGGTGGATGTCTACGTCCACAAGCTGCGGTCGAAGCTCGCGACGGCGCTGCCGGAGTGGCGGTTCATCCACACGCACTTCGGGTTCGGCTACCGGTTCCAGCCGGAGCCTTCACAGCGTTTTCACAACACGGCCACGACTCGGTAACAGGCGGCCATGCCACCGCTGCGAGCCTCGGTGCCGACACTCTAGGAGAAGGAAGGGTCGATGAGAATCAATCGTCTACTGCTGGTGCTCGCCATGGTGGCGTCACTGGCGTTCGTCGTAGCCGCGTGCGGCGGCGACGACGACGGCGCGGCGTCCAGTGGGGGCGGCGGCTCGAGTGACGCGTCAGGGGATCTTTCCGGCACGATCCGGATCGACGGTTCCTCCACGGTCTTCCCGTTCGCCGAGGCGGCCGGCGAGCTGTTCAACGAAGACAACCCGAACGTCAAGATCACCGTCGGCGAGTCCGGCACCGGCGGCGGCTTCGAGAAGTTCTGCGCCGGCGAGACCGACATCTCCGACGCGTCGCGGCCGATCAAGCCCGACGAGGAGGTCCCAGTCTGCAAGAAGGCGGGCATCACGTACGAGGAGGTCCAGGTCGCCAACGACGGCATCGCCGTGGTGACCAACCCGAACATGAAGGTCGACTGCCTCACGGTCGACCAGCTCAAGCAGGTCTGGGAGCCCAAGTCCAAGGTGTCGAGCCTCAAGCAGGTCGACAGCAGCCTGCCCGACGGCAAGCTGGCGCTGTTCGGCCCCGGCACCGACTCCGGCACGTTCGACTTCTTCACCGACAAGATCAACGGTGAGGAGGGCGCGTCCCGCGAGGACTACGAGGCGTCCGAGGACGACAACCAGCTCGTCACCGGCGTCGCCGGCTCCGATACGGGCCTCGGCTACTTCGGCTTCTCGTACTACGAGGGCAACCAGGACAAGCTGAACCTCGTGGGCGTCGGCGAGAGCGCGGACAAGTGCGTCAAGCCGTCGGCCGAGACGATCCAGGACGCGTCGTACTACCTGGCGCGCCCGCTCTTCATGTACCCGTCCAAGAAGGCGCTCGAGCGGCCCGAGGTCCAGGCGTTCCTGAAGTTCACAGTCGACAACTATCAGCAGATCGCCGAGGCGTCGAAGATCGTCCCGATGACCGACCAGCAGGCCTCCGAGTCCAAGACCGAGGTCGGGGGCTAGCTCATGGCCGAGCCGCGACTCGCGGCGGCCGCCGGATCCCAGGGGGCCCGGGTCAACCTGACCCGGGCCCCCAGCGTCCGCTCGCGGTTCGAGACGCTCATCCGCGCGCTGCTGTTCGCGGCGGCGGTGCTCTCGGTCGTGACCACGCTGGCGATCGTCGGATCGCTGCTGCTCGAGACCGTCCACTTCTTCCAGGAAGTCGGCGTCGCCGGCTACCTGTTCGGCACCAAGTGGTCGCCGCTGTTCGCAGGTGAGCAGCAGTCGTTCGGCGTGCTGCCGCTGGTCTGGGGCACGATCTACCTGTCGTTGATCGCGCTGCTCGTCGCGGTGCCGCTCGGGCTGCTGACCGCGGTCTACCTGTCCGAGTACGCGCCGCGGCGCGTCCGCAAGGTCGTCAAGCCGGTGCTCGAGGTGCTCGCCGGCGTCCCGACGATCGTCTTCGGCTACTTCGCGCTGACCTACTTCACGCCCGAGATCCTGCGCGACGTGCTCCACATCGACGTCGGCGTCTACAACGGTCTCGCGGCCGGCATCATCATGGGCCTGCTCGTGCTGCCGACGATCGCGTCGGTCGCCGAGGACGCGATGTCGGCGGTGCCGCACTCGCTGCGCGAGGGCGCGTTCGGGCTTGGAGCCAACCGGCTCCAGGTGTCGCTGCGGGTCGTCTTCCCGGCCGCGCTGTCGGGCATCGTCGCCGCGCTGGTGCTCGGCGCGTCGCGCGCCGTCGGCGAGACGGTGATCGTGCTGATCGCCGGCGGCCAGGCGCCGAACCTCAGCCTCGATCCGCGTGAGAGCTTCCAGTCGATGGCCGCGTTCATCGCCGCGACCGCGCGCGGCGACACGCCGACCGGATCGATCGAGTACAAGACGATCTTCGCGGTCGGCTTCACGCTGTTCATCTTCACGCTGCTGCTCAACGCCGTGTCGATCCGGCTGGTCCGCAAGTACCGGCAGGTGTACGAATGACCGGCGCGCAGATCGCCGCCGCGGTGCGCAACCAGAGCACCGTGATCCCGCGCCGGAGCGGCAGGGACGGCGCGTCGCAGCGCGCCTTCAGCGGGCTCATGTACTTCGCGCTCGCGGTCGCGTTCGTCGGGCTCGCCGCGATCATCTACGACTTCGCCAAGGACGGCCTGCCGATCGTCTCGTGGGACTTCATCACGAGCTTCCCGTCGCGCGTCATCCCCGAGCGGGCCGGGATCGAGTCGGCGATCGTCGGGACGATCTACCTGATGGTCCTGACGACGCTGTTCGTGGTGCCCGTCGGCGTGGCCACGGCGGTGTACCTCGAGGAGTACGCCGACCAGGACCGCTGGTTCAACCGGGTCATCGAGATCAACATCCAGAACCTCGCGGCGGTGCCGTCGGTCGTGTACGGGATCCTCGGGCTGGCCTTCATCGTGCGCGGTCCGCTGTCGCTCGGGCCGGTGCTGCTCGCGGGCGGGCTCACGCTCGGGCTGCTGGTGCTGCCCGTCGTGATCATCGTCTCGCGCGAGGCGATCCGGGCGGTCCCACCGTCGATCCGCGAGGGATCGCTCGCGCTCGGCGCCACCACGTGGCAGACGATTTGGAAGCAGGTCCTGCCGGGCTCGATCGCCGGCATCGCGACCGGCGTGATCCTTGCGCTGTCGCGCGCGATCGGCGAGACTGCCCCGCTGCTGGTGATCGGGGCCGGATCGTCGCTCCGGTTCAACCCGTCGGGGCTCGACAGCACCTTCACCGCCCTGCCGATCCAGATCTTCACCTGGACGCAGGATCCGAACCGAGACTTCGTGACTCGGGCGGCCGGAGCCATCGTGGTCCTGATGGTCCTGCTGTTGCTGATGAACTCCGTGGCCATCTGGCTTCGCAATCGATACGAGCAGAAGTGGTAGAGGACGACGACATGTCTGAGAACGTGAGGGAGCAGGCCGAGGCCGCGTCCGAAACGGGGCCGCGCTTCGTCTCGAAGTACGCGCCGGCGACGCCGGAGACCGACGCGCCTCCGGCGGAGTCGATCTTCGACGTGCGCGACGTGGCGGTGTTCTACGGCGACCACCGTGCGGTCACCGACATCACCGTCAAGCTGCGCAAGAACGAGATCACGGCGCTGATCGGGCCGTCGGGCTGCGGCAAGTCGACGTTCATCCGCTGCCTGAACCGCATGAACGACCTGATCCCGACCGCCCGCGTGGAGGGCGAGGTCGTTTACCACGACCAGAACCTGTACGACGCCAAGATCGATCCCGTGCAGGTGCGCAAGCGGATCGGCATGGTGTTCCAGAAGCCGAACCCATTCCCGAAGTCGATCTACGACAACATCGCCTTCGGTCCGCGCGTGGTCGGCATGAAGGGCGACATGGACGAGCTCGTCGAGAACGCGCTGCGCCGCGCCGCCCTGTGGGACGACGTCAAGGACCGGCTGAAGACGAACGCGTTCGGCATGTCGGGCGGCCAGCAGCAGCGCCTGTGCATCGCCCGCGCGCTGGCGACCGATCCGGACGTACTCTTAATGGACGAGCCGTGCTCGGCTCTCGACCCGATCTCGACCGGCCGGATCGAGGACCTGATGATCGAGCTCAAGTCCAACTATTCGATCGTGATCGTCACACACAACATGCAGCAGGCGGCGAGGGTGTCGAACATGACCGCGTTCTTCACGGTCGAGCTCGACGCCGGCGAGACGCACCGGACCGGCCGCGTCGTCGAGTTCGCGGCGACCGACAAGATCTTCACCAACCCCGACGACAAGCGCACCGAGGACTACGTCACGGGCAAGGTGGGTTGATGGCCGAGCAGGCCCGCATCCACTTCCAGGACGAGCTGCGGGCCCTTGAGGCGCAGGCGCTCGGCGCGCTCGACCTCGTCATCACGTCGCTCGACCGCACGCTGGAGGCGCTCGAGCACCACGACATCGAGCTGGCATCGATCGTGGTCAACGACGACGACCGGCTCGACGGGCGGTTCCTGGAGGTCCACCAGGGGATCCTCTCGCTGCTGGCGCTGCAGGCGCCGGTCGCGGGCGACCTGCGGACCGTGGCCGCGCTGCTGCACGTGATCAAGCACGCCGAGCGGATGGGCGACCAGTGCGTGAACATCGCGAAGGTGATGCCGCTGGTCGGGCACGACCCGCCGGCCGATGCGGCGATGCTCGAGCGGATCTTCAAGATGGGCCGGCTCGCGCGCTCGGAGGTGGCCCAGGCTAAGCAGGCGTTCACGCTGCGCGACGTCTCGCTGGCCCAGGATCTCGTGCGCCAGGACGAGGAGATCAACGCGCTCAACCGCGAGGTGTTCCGGCTGGCGGTGGAGATCGGAACCGACGAGGACCGGCGCGAGTGGGCGATGACGATGATGCTCGTAGCGCGGGCGCTGGAGCGGATCGGCGACAACGCGGTCGACATCGGCGAGCAGGTCGCGTTCGTGGTCACGGGGCTGTTCCGTGAGTTCTCCGATGCGTCGCACGTCTGATTGCCGCACGTTGCGGGATCGCCCGATGCGCCGTAAAGCGGTTGTGACCGAGGTGTTACCGGCCGCCGCGATAAACCCCTGCGTGTCTGCGTCTCGGCGTATGCTGGGGCCACGATGACGACGACGACGCAAGCCGCCATCCGCCTCGCCGTGGTGGATTCCGACAGCGGATTCCTGCAGGTTCTGACGAAGCGGCTGGACACGGCCGGCTGGCAGCACCGCGTGCTCGCCTCGCCCGTCCCGCTCGATGCGATGGTCGCCATGCGGCTCAACGCCGTGGTGCTCGACCTGGCGGTTCTCGGCCCGCAGGCCTGGACCTACCTGGAGAAGCTCTGCGCGCGCCTGCCGCAGCTCGGCGTGGTGGTGTGCACCGGCCAGTCGTCCGTGGCCCAGCGCGTCCGCGGGCTGCGCCTCGGCGCCGACGACTGGGTGACCAAGCCGTGCCATCCGGAGGAGCTGATCGCTCGCGTCGAGGCCGTCGTGCGGCGTCGCAAGCGCGCCGAGGCGCGCGTCCCCGCCGCTCCCGTCCTCATCGGCGAGCTCGAGGTCCGGGCCGACCAGTTCCAGGCGTTCGCCGCCGGCGCGTCGGTCGACCTCACGCGGCGCGAGTTCGAGCTCATCCAGCTGCTCGCCGACGCCGAGGGCCAGGTCCTGCAGCGCGAGGAGATCTACGAGCGGGTCTGGGGCTACGCGATGGTCCACGGCGACCGCTCGGTCGACGTCTTCGTCCGCAAGCTGCGTCAGAAGCTCGAGCGCGCGTCGCCGGGCTGGCGCTACATCCACACGCACTTCGGCATCGGCTACCGCTTCGCGGCAGAGCCGGCCGACCGCGGCGTGGCCGCGCCGCCGCCGCCCGTGGTTGCCGCTGCGGACGTGGACGTCGTCACCGCCTGAGTATCGTTGTGAGCCGTGGGTCCTGACCGCGGCACGCATCTGCGCAACATCGCGATCGTCCTGCTGCTGGCGGTCATCGTCTGGCAGGTGCCGGGCGGCGATACGGGCAGCAACACGATCAGCAACCTGCTCGGCATCATCTTCATCGGCGGGCTGCTGTTCTTCGGCTACCGCATGTACATGGAGCACCGCGACACGATCTTCGGGCTCCCCGAGCGGTCGCGCGGGATCCTCTACGCCTCGGTCGCGCTCGCCGGCATCACGCTGATCGCGACCGGGCGGATGTGGGACTCCGGCGGGCTGGGCGCGGTCCTGTGGCTGGCGTTCATCACGCTCGCCGTGTGGGGCCTGTACAGCGTCTGGCGCGTCTACCGCGAGTACTGAACCCGCGCCCACAGGGCGTCGCGCTCGTGCGCGTCGAGCTCGATCGCGAAGCGGTCGCGGAGGACGTCGAGCCACACGTCCTGCGTGTCGAGCTCGGTGGTCGCGCCGTCCGGGTAGTGGTACAGGGCGGTGCCGATGACCGCGTCGACGCCGTGCTCGTCGCGGCGCTGGACCGTGAACGACTGGACGAAGGGCGACTCCGGGGCGGTGGAGAGCCACTGGTGGCGCTCGCTGAAGTCGTCGGTGGTGGCGACGCGCGGCCGGAAGTCCATGCCGACCCAGCTCATGCGCGGGTCCTGCTCGAGCCGCCAGCCGCCGGGCTCGGCCGCGGATCGCTTCAGCTCGTACGTGAGCGGGGCCTGGCGGTAGCCGCCGGGGATGAGTGGGATCGGCTCGTGGATGCCGTTGCCGAGGCCGGCGTCGACGAGCCAGTCGCCCTCGGGGTTTTCGTCAGTGGAGAGGCCGTGCACGGTGAGCGCAAGGTGGTTGCCGGTCGCGCCGACGGGCTCGGGCGCCGAGCGCGGCTGGACGCCGCCGCGGTGCCAGACGACGTCGTAGCCGAGCGCCTTCAGGAGCAGGCTGAAGGCGCCGTTGAGGTGGTAGCAGTAACCCCCGCGGTTTCGGGCGACGATGCGCTCGGCCGCCTCGTGCGGGTCGACGGTCGTCGGCCGCTGCATCTGGATCTCGATCGTCTCGTAAGGGACGCGCTCGACGTGCGCGCGGTGGAGCGCGGCGAGGCCCGCCGCCGTCGGTGGACCGGGGTCGTCGACGCCGATCCGGCGCAGGTACGCGACGGTGTCCATCCGCCGGGATTCTGCGCTACTCGATCGGGGGCCGGTGAGCGCGCAGGCTCTCGCGGATCCCGATCACGTCGATCGGCGCGGCGCGCCGGTGCGAGTTGCCCTCGGCAGCGAGCAGCACGTCGAGCCCGCGCGAGTCGATGTGGTCGACGTGGCTGAGGTCGACCACGACCGGCGACGGGTCCTCCCACAGCGCCTGCAGGATGCCTTCGAGAAGCGCCGCCGTTCCACGTTCGAGCTTGCCGCTGAGACGCAGCAGAACGCTGCCGTCGAGACGCCGCTCGAACTCAACTGCCAGGCGTTCCGTGCCCATCCACGCAGCACACTACTCGAAGGTAACGTGGACGTGACCTGTGCAAACCGGCGTGCGTGTGGCGCGCAGCCACTCCAAACCGGCGAGTGGTCGAAACCCCTGTTCCGCTTTTCTGGCGATTCTGCGCGCCTTTCGCAACAGTCACGCGTAGTCTCGTAACGCGGTCGGCGCGAGCCTTGGGGCGATGCCCCACGCGCACCCCCACGACCCGGCCGCCCCCGCCGCGCCATCGCGCGCCGCCGCCCCCTCCGCGTCATCCCGGGCCGCGTCGACCGCCGCGTCGTCGCGCGCCGCGACCGCGGAGTCGTTACGCGGCGCCGCGTCGTTGCGCGCCCACGCGCGGGGCGAGCGCGGCCAGGCGACGGTCGAGCTGATCGCGCTGCTGCCGTGCCTCGCGGCCCTGCTCGCGGCGGTCTGGCAGCTCGCGCTGTTCGGCTACGCCGAGTGGGCGGCGAGCGCCGCCGCTCGCGCGGCTGCCCGCGCCCACGCGGTCGGGGACGATCCGGGGGA
>DATDKF010000214.1:0-4337 GCA_036520135.1 Solirubrobacteraceae bacterium | reverse complement strand
CTGGAGCCGCGAGGAGCTCGATGAGGAGCTGGCGCGCTTCTACGAGCGCATCTTCATCCGCTACGTCGAGCGACAGGGCAAGGAGCGCTGGGGCGACAAGACGCCGCTGCACACGTGGCATGTGGACGGGATGGTGCGACTGTTCCCCGACGCGCAGTTCATCGGGATGATGCGCCACCCGGGCGGCAGCGTCGGCTCGAACATGCACCGCTTCGGGCATCCATACAACCGCGCGGTCAACCACGTCCAGCGCTACGACCGCGAGATCGCCCGGCAGGCGGGCCACTACAAGAGACGCTTCGCGATCGTGCGCTACGAGGAGCTCGTGCTGCGCCCCGAGCCCGTGCTGCGCGAGCTGCTCGACTGGCTCGGCGAGGAGTGGTCGGACCTGGTCCTGCAGCACCACGAGGTGCAGACCGCGCGCGGCGGGCGGCTCGTCGTCGAGGGCACGAACCGGATCGACGACCCGATCGACGTCTCGCGCATCGCCAAGTGGCACGGCCGCATGTCCGCGTCGCACCGGCGCGCGGTCTCGGCGCGGCTCGGCCGGCTGGCCGAGTTCCTCGGCTACGACATGGAGGATCCGGCGGTCCTCGCGCCGCTGCGGGACGACGGCCGGCTGCTGATCCGCGGTTCCGACATCGCCGCGCGGACAGCGGCCCACCCTGAGCTCGGGCTCGAGGAGAAGAGCGAGCCGAACCTCGCCGAGCGCTACTACCACCCGGGCCGTATGCAGCTGCACGGCGTGGGCGAGTTCGCCAAGAAGGCCCCGCCGCCTCCGGACCCGCCGTTCGTGGTCCGCCTCTGGCGGGTGCTGCCGCTGCCCGTCCGACAAGAGCTCCACCCGTTCAGCCGACGGACGTGGCGCAGGTACCACAAGCTCCGCAAGCGGCTCAGGCGTTGACCCGCGTCTCGCGCCGGAGGCGGCTGCTCGGGCCGCTCGCGGTGGCGGTGCACCGCGCGGCGCTACGGCTCGCCGGCGTCCTGCCGCGCGGGGGCGGTGCGCCCGGCGACGGGTCGGTTCGGTTCCTGCTCGCGCACGCCTGGGGCATGGGCGGGACGATCCGCACTACGCTGACGATCGCCTCGCACCTGTCCGAGCACCGCGACGTCGAGGTGATGAGCGTCTACCGGCGGCGCGACGAGCCCTTCTTCGCGTTTCCGCCCGGCCTGCGCGTGCGAGCACTGCACGACGGCCGGCGGCCGGGTCTGCTCGCCCGGCTCCCGAGCGTCCTCATCCATCCCGAGGACTATGCGTACCCGTGGTGCACTCTGCAGACCGACCTCGCGCTGCTGCGCTGGCTGCGCTCGTTGCGAGCCGACGCGCTGATCACGACACGACCCGCCTTCAACCTGCTGGCGGCGCGGCTGGCACCGCGCGGCGTGATCACGGTCGGGCAGGAGCACGTGCACTCCGCCGCGCACCGGCCGCGGCTGGCCGTCGACATCCGCCGTGACTATCCGAAGCTGGACGCGCTGACGGTGCTCACCAGGCAGGACGAGCGCGACTACGGGGAGCTGCTCGCCGGCGCCCGCACGCGGGTGGCGCGGATCCCCAACCCGTTGTCGCCGGGCGAGCCGGCTCGGGCCGACCCGGCCGCTAAGACCGTGATCGCCGCCGGCCGCCTGAACACGCAAAAGGGATTCGACCTGCTGATCGCCGCCTTCGCGGCCGTCGCGGCCGCTGCGCCGGACTGGCGACTGCGCATCTACGGCTCTGGTCCCGACCGCGAGCGGCTGCAGGCGCAGATCGACGCGCTGTCGCTCGGCGGCCGCGTCGAACTGATGGGCCGCACGCAGGAGCTCGGCGAAGCGATGGCCGCGGGGTCGATCTTCGTGGTCAGCTCTCGCTTCGAGGGCTTCGGGATGGTCCTCGTCGAGGCTATGAGCCATGGGCTGCCGGTGGTCAGCTTCGACTGCCGGCATGGCCCGCACGACATCATCCGCGCCGGGCGGGACGGGATCCTCGTGCCCGCCGAGGACGTCGCCGCGCTGGCCGCGGCGCTGCTCGAGCTGATCCGAGAGCCCGATCGCCGGCGCGCGCTCGGCGAAGCGGCCCTGCGCCGCTCGCGCGACTTCGACGTGGCAACGATCGGCCCGGATTTCGAGGGTCTGTTGGCTACCCTCGGAGCCCCTTGACGAGCGGGTTGAGCGACACACGCGCGGTTCCGGAGACCTCGGCCGCCGGGCCGCCCGCGGCCGGGTCGAGCGTCGGCGTCGCGGTCGTGCTCGCCACCGCGCTCGCCAGCGACGGGAGGCCTGCCGCGCTGCTGCCGTGGGAGGACGGCACCCTCGTCGGCCGCCTCGCGGGTCAGCTCGAAGCGCTCGGCGTCCGTGCCGTCGTCGTGCTCGCACGACCCGAGTTCGTCGCGGCTGTCCGGGACGCGCTGGCGCCGGGTGCCGACGTGCGCGCGTCCGCCGACGTGGCCGGCGACCTGCGCGAGATCGCGCGGTTGAGCGGGAGCTGCGGAGGGATGGCGGTGGTCGTCTACGGCGACCTGGTGACGCACACCGCCGCGCTCGAAGGGCTGCTGACCAGCCCGTACGGCGGTACGCGGATCCTCGCCGGCGGCCGGCGCCGCCCGCTGGCCTTCCGCTTCCAGGCGCGCCGCGGCCGCGTGGTCAGCGCCGCCTCCGCCTACCACGCGGTCCGCACGCCGAACGGCTCGTTCCTCGGCGTCCTGCGCATCGCCCCCGCCGACCTGCCCTCGCTGACGGCGGCTGCCGAGCGACTCGCCGACCTCGCCACCGCGATCCCGGGGGCGTGGCTGGAGGAGCTCGACCGTAAGGTCGCGCGCTGGCGCGGCGCGGTCGCGCGCACCCGCGGCGAGGAGGAGGACGTCGACGACTTCGCGGGCCCGGAAGAGCCCGAGGAGGTCGCGGACGAGCCCCCCGGCGAGGACGGCGGCGCGGTGGCGCTGTCGCCCGAAGAGGAGACGTGGGTGCGCACGCGCGTCGCCGCCGCGCCGCAGGACGCCGCCGCCCTGCTGCTCGTCGGCCTCGTCCGCGCCGGGGTCGGCGTCATGCCGCTGTACCTCAGGCAGCTGTTCTGGTCGCGGCCGCTGTCGCCGGACACCGCTGCGCACGCCGAGCGCCGCATCGCCGAGTACGACGTCGACAAGGTCCTGCTCGACTCCGCGGTCAAGAGCGCCGACGGCTTCTTCACGACGTTCTTCGTCAGCCCGTACTCGAAGTACATCGCCCGCTGGGCGGCGCGCCGCGGCTTCACCCCGAACCAGGTCACCACCGTGTCAATGCTGCTCGGCGCGCTGGCGGCGGCCGGCTTCGCGACCGGCGAGCGCTGGGGCATGATCGCCGGCGCCGTGCTGCTGCAGGTGAGCTTCACGACCGACTGCGTCGACGGCCAGCTCGCCCGCTACACGCGACAGTTCTCCAAGCTCGGCGCGTGGCTGGACTCGGTCTTCGACCGCACGAAGGAGTACCTCGCGTTCGCCGGCCTGGCGATCGGCGCCGCCCACGCCGGGGACCCTGTGTGGCTGCTCGCGTGCGCGGCGATCACCCTGCAGACCGTCCGCCATACCTCGGACTTCTCGTACATGGCCGTCCGGCACCAAGCGATCACGGTAACGCCGCAGACACCGATCGAGCAGCCGCTCGACCACGCCGGCGCACAGGCCGAGGCGCGGCGCCGGGCGCGGGCCGCGGGCGCGCCGGTCGTCCGCGCCAAGCGGCGGCTGGCCAGCCGGATCCTCGGCACCTGGCACCGGCTCGACCGCTCGCGCTCGCTCCGCTGGGTCAAGCGGATGGCTGCGTTCCCGATCGGCGAGCGGTTCGCCGTCGTGTCGATCACCGCGGGGCTGTTCAGCGCGCGCGAGACCTTCATCGCGGTGCTGGCCTGGGGCGGCTTCGCGATGCTGTACACCCAAACCGGCCGCGTCCTGCGGTCGATCCGATGAGCGCGGCCGCCGCTCACACGGTCCGCGAGCAGGCACAGCCGGCCGAGCCGATCGTGGTCTACCGCGACGACGGGCCGCTCGCCCGGGCGATCGGCCGCGAGCTTGGCGGCGAGCTCCCGCTCCCGGCGCCCCTGCTCGCGCTGTTCGCACTGCTGCCGCTGGCCGTGGTCGCGATCGTGGCGGGAGGAGACGTGTCGAACGTCGGAGCGGGGGTGGTGCTCGGCTGGGTGCTGCTGCTCGGCAGCTCGGCCGCGGGAGCGCGCGGGCGGCCGAAGATCTCCTGGGCGGTGACGCCGCTGCTGCGGCTGACCGAGTACGTCGGGCTGATCTGGATCGCCGGCCTGCACGGCGCGTCCGCCTATCCGGCGGCGTTCGCGCTGATCTTCGCCCTGCAGTTCCGCCACTACGACCTCGTGTACC
>DATDKF010000213.1:0-6734 GCA_036520135.1 Solirubrobacteraceae bacterium | reverse complement strand
CTCCGCGCCCCGCCCGCCGGCGAGCAGCACGCGCGCGCGTGCGCGCTGCGCGAGCGCACCGGCGAGCGGCAGGCCGAGCCCGGCCGCCGTCGCCTCGGCCAGGGCGGCACAGGCCGCGGCTTCCTCAGCGCGGCCGCCGTCGACCTCCATGCGCGTGAGCGCCTCCAGGTATTGCACCCGCCAGGCGCCCGTGATGCGGGGCAGCTCCCAGCCTCCGGCGGCGGCCACCAGCTCCTCCGTGTCGGCGGCGGAGGCGCCCAGCTCGCGCAGTGTCACCGCGAGGCGCACACGGGCCATCGCGGCAAGGTGCCCGCCTTCGACGTCGGCCACGCAGTCGGCGCTCCGCTCGGCCGCGCGCCGGGCGCGATCCAGGTCACCGGTCGCCATCGCGATGTTCGCGGTTGCGGTGAGCACGCCGCTGGTCAGGTAGTCGTTGGCGGCAAGCTCCGCCGTCTCGATCGCCTCCTCCTGCAGCGCGGTGGCCGCGGACAGGTCCCCTCGGATCGCCGTGCTCAGGGCCTGCGCGCTGAGGATCAGCTGGGCGA
This sequence comes from Solirubrobacteraceae bacterium, assembly GCA_036520135.1. Classification (GTDB taxonomy): domain Bacteria; phylum Actinomycetota; class Thermoleophilia; order Solirubrobacterales; family Solirubrobacteraceae; genus DASSUW01. The sequence goes on along the minus strand of DATDKF010000213.1, from coordinate 6,189 downwards.
ACTGGCCCTGGCCGGTGGCGCGGGCAACGGCGACGCCGCGCGCGGCGTGGCGGATCGAGTCGTCGAAGCGCTCGATGAGGTACTCGGCCCAGGCGAGGCGGCTGACGGTGTCGAGGTGCAGCGCGAGCGTGTCGCCGGAGAGGTCGTCGAGACACGCGCCGGCCTCGTCGGCATTGGAGATCGCTTCGGCGACCAGCCCGGCGTTCGCGCAGCCGTGCGCGAGCACGGCCGCCGCCGCGCCCACGAGCTCCGGCTCGCCGAGGGCCCGAGCGGCGGCGACCCCACGTCTGCCCATGTCGCACATCCGCTCCAGCTCGAGCGTGAAGAACGCGCCCGTCGCAAGGTCCAGCAGCACGATCACCGCCTCGCGGGAGCCCTCCGGGAGCGTGTTCAGGGTCGCGACCAGCCTCCGCTCCGCAAGCTCGTGGCGACCGAGGAAGTTCTCGCACGAGGCGCACGCGGAGGTGAGCCGGAGGCGAAGGGCAACGTCGTCGCCGGGGACGAGCTCGATCGCCTCCAGCAGCGTCGCGGAGCAGCGCACCAGGTCGCCGGTGGACTGCTGCATCTGCGCGAGCTTCATCAGGGTGCGCAGGCGGGCCGGGGCGTCTTCCTCCGGGATCAGCCGCAGCGCGGCTGCGTACCAGCCGGCCGCGGTCGCGGGCGCCCGAGGCGCGTTGGCGTCGCCGGCCTGGAGCAGCAGCGCGATCGCGGCGGCGTCGCCGCGCGTCGCCGACTGCTCGACGTGATGGGCGCGCGCCGTCGCCGACGCGCCCTCGTGGGCGAGGGCACGGTCGGCCCGCGCGTGCGCCGCGAGGCGCCAGCCGCCCTTCGTCGACTCGTAGACCGCGCGTCGTACGAGCGGGTGCCGGAACCTGAAGCGCCGCGGGACGTCGGTGGGGAGGAGCAGGCGCGCGTCGAGCAGCTCGTCGAGCGCCACGATGCCCGCCTCCGGCTCCAGCTCGGCGATCGCGTACGCGAGCTCGGGCTCGAACGGGTCGCCGGCGATTGCACCGCCGTTGACGAGCGCCCGCGCATCTGTGGACAGGCCGTCGAGCTCCTCGACGAGCGCCGCCGCGACGAGCCGCGGCACGCCGGCATCGAGCGCGAGACGGTCGCCGGTTGCGCTGCGCGACGGCGGGCCGGCCGCCCGCGCCAGCTGCAGTGTGTAGAACGGGTTCCCGCCGCTCTGCTCGTAGATCGCCGCGCGCTGTGCCGCGGCCCAGCCCTCCCCCGCCAACTCCGCGCTGTCCTCCTCGCTCAGCGGACCAAGCTCGACGAGCGTGACCGAGGGCGCCACGAGCGCGGCGGCAAGCCTGGACGGCGCCTGCCCGGAGCGACATCCGAGCGCCAGCAGCACGCGGCCCGCGGGAGGCCGGCGCAGCAGCGCGACCAGCGCGTCGATCGACGCCGCGTCGCTCCAATGCAGGTCGTCGAGCACGAGCACGAGCGGCTTGTCGCGCGCGATCAGCTCGAGGAGCGCGCGGATCGCGCGCTGTACCCGGTGGCGCTCGTCGCCGCGGGCCGCGCCGTCGCCGCGCAGCGACGGCAGCACACCGGCGAGGTCGCCGAGCAGCTCGGGGTCGACGTCCTCGCGCGCGTCGAGGTCCTGCGAGGCGACGTAGGCGTCGAGCGCATCGACCCAGACCCCGAACGGCAGGTCCCGCTCGAACTCGGCCGCAGATCCGGCGAGCACCAGATGCCGGCAGTCCTCGGCGCGCCCGCGCAGCGCGGCCAGCAGCCGCGTCTTGCCGATCCCCGGCTCGCCCTCGACCGCCAGGCACGTGGTCGTCCCGCGGTCCAGTTCGTCCAGCGCGTCCCCGAGCCGCTCGAGCTCAGGCTGCCTCCCGACCGGGTCCTCGGGGCGGGGCGCCACATGCCCACTCTACGGGTGTGGTCAGGGATGCGGTTGCGGGTTCGTCCCTGATGTATCGCGAGCGGCCGTCCAGCAGGCTGACCGTCATGCCGCCGTTCCTGCTCCGCCACTACCACTTGCCCGGCGAATGCGCCGTGGCATTCGCGGCCTGGCAGGGATTCGACAGCCCGCTGCGCGGGCGCCCGGCGGCCTCCACCTGCCTTGAGGGCGGCCATGCCGTCTGGTGGCGAGTGGAGGCCGCGAACCGGCAGGCCGCGCTCGCGTTCCTGCCTTCGTACGTCGCGAAGCGCACCCATGTGATCCCCGTGCGCGACGTCCAGATCCCATGACAGGAGCTCCCATGCCGCCCGACACGATCGACCCGAGGGCATACGCCCGCCGCTGGAAGACCCTCGCCGTGCTGTCCCTGAGCCTGCTCATCATCGGGCTCGACAACACCGTCCTCAACGTCGCGCTGCCGACGCTGCAGACCCACTTCTCGGCTTCAGGCTCGACGCTGCAGTGGATCGTCGACGCCTACCTGCTGTCGTTCGCGGGCGTCCTGCTCACGATGGGCACGCTCGGCGATCGGTTCGGGCGCAAGCGCGCGCTGCAGTCCGGGCTCGTCCTGTTCGGCGTCGCGAGCGTGCTCGCCGCCTTCGCGCGCAGCGCGGACCAGCTGATCGCGCTCCGCGCCGCGATGGGCATCGGCGGTGCGATGATCATGCCGGCGACGCTGTCGGTGATCATGGACGTCTTCCCGCGCGAGGAGCGCGGCAAGGCGATCGGCATCTGGTCTGCCATCGCCGGTGTCGGCATCGGCCTCGGGCCGTTCGTCGGCGGGCTGCTGCTCGAGTGGTTCTCGTGGAGCTCGGTGTTCTGGCTCAACGTGCCGATCGTCGGCATCGCCCTCGTGGCCGGCCTCGTCCTCGTCCCGGAGAGCCGCGACCCCAAGCCCGGGGCGTTCGACCTCCCGGGCGCCGGCCTGTCGATCGCGATGCTCGTCACGCTGGTCTACGCGATCATCGAGGCGACGCCGCGCGGCTGGACCGACCCGCTGGTCCTCGGTTGCTTCGCGGCCTCGGCGCTGCTCGCCGCCGCATTCGTCGTCTGGGAGCGGCGGGTCGCATCGCCGATGCTCCCGCTGCGCTTCTTCGCGAACCCGAGCTTCACGGTCGCCTCCGCCGGCGTCGGGCTCATCTTCTTCGCGATGATGGGCTCGGTCTTCGCGTTCACGCAGTTCCTTCAGTTCGCGCACGGCTTCAGCGCGCTGGAGGCGGGCGCGGCGATGCTCCCGCTCGCGCTCGGCCTCGTCATCGGCGCGGGCGCGTCGACGCACCTCGTCGGCCGCGTCGGCCGCGCACGCGTCATCGCGGGCGGCCTGATGGGCGTCGCCGCGGTCCTCAGCACCAGCCTCGTGTGGACGCCCGGCATGGCGCCCGCGCTGCTCGCGCTCGTGAGCTTCGGGCTCGCGCTCTCGATGGGCTCGGCGATGGCCCCGGCCACCGACTCGGTGATGAGCGCGGTGCCCGAGGCCAAGGCCGGCGTGGGATCGGCGATGAGCGACGTGACCCGCCAGGTGGGCGGCGCGCTCGGTGTCGCCGTCATCGGCTCGATCATCGGCAGCGCCTACGCGAGCGACATGGTCGGTGCGCCCGGCGCCGCGAGCGAGTCCGTCGGCGCCGCCCACGCCATCGCCCAGCACGTCGGCGGCCCGGCCGGCCGCGACCTCGCCGACGCCGCCGGCCGCGCGTTCACCGACGCCCTCGGCCTCGGACTCACGGCCGCCGCCGTGGTCGCGCTCGCCGGCGCCGTCCTGGTCCTGCTGCGCCTCCCCAGCGGCAGGCCGGCCACCGCCCCGCTCCCGGCCCCGGCGCCCCTGCCGGCGACCTCATGATCGTCGTCGCGGATCAGCCGCGCGCGTAGCCGAGCCGCGCCGAGACGCCGTCGGCCTGCTCGATCGCGAGCCGGCCGACGATGCCGAGGCGCGACGGCCCGAGCCTGGCGGTCGGGCCGGCGACCGACAGCGCGCCGACGACGGTGCCGGCGCCGTCGCGGATCGGGGCGGCGACCGCGGCGAGTCCCATCTCCAGCTCGTCGACGATCGTCGCGAAGCCGCGGGCGCGCACCTGCTCGAGGTCGCGCGCGAGCTGGTCCGGGTGCACGATCGTCCGCGCGGTGAGGGCCTCCAGCGGCCCGCTGGGGCCGGCCGGCCCGAAGGCGAGGAAGACCTTGCCCGCGGCGCTGCAGTGGTTGGGCACGGGTCGGCCGATCCAGTTGCTGGCGCCGAGGACGTGGCGGCCGTCGGCCTGCGCGACCGCCTCGGCGCCCTGCGGAGTGCGGACCATCAGGTTGACGGTCTCGCCGCTCTCGTCGGCCAGGCGCCGCATGGCCGGCTCCGCGAGCTCGGCCAGTTGGCGACGGCCCTCGCCCGAGCGCGCGAACCGCAGCCGCGGCCCGTCGCCGACCGTCCCGTCGGCGTCCCACTCGATCAGCCCGTGGCGCTCGAGCGCCTCCAGCGCCGCCCGCACCTCGGGCTCGCCGGCGCCGACCTCGGCGACGAGCTCGTCCAGCGGCCGCGGCGACCGGTCGATCACCAGCCCGAGCAGCTGAGCCGTGCGGTCGGCGTCGCTCATCGCCCTCAGATGATGCCTCACTTCGGGTCAACCACACCCCCGGTGGGGAGGTGCCCCCGCCGTAGTCGCCGGACACGCCGCCTATCGTCGGGGGCGTCCTCCCCAGACCCCCTTCACTGACATGACTCGAATCCTCCGCATGATCAAGCGCCACCGCCGGGCCCGCGCCCGCTGGTCCCCCAAGCGGCTCGAGCTCGGCGCCATCCCCGCCTAGGAGACTCCTAGCTCAGCCGCCGCTGGTTGCGCAGGAACCGCCAGACCCGCGCGTTACTGCCCTCGTACCAGTAGTGCGGGTCCCCGAGCACCGCGATGTGCTCGACGTTCAGGCCCGCCGCGCAGCCGGTGTAGTTGATGCGCCGCGCGTAGCGGCCGAGCGGCGCGGTGCGCGGCGTCGAATTGCAGCCGTCGCGGCGCGCCCAGCCGGCCACGAAGCGTCTGATGTCGCCGTGGTGGTCGCGCCCGTAGCCCCGGTAGGGCACGCCGTCGTCGGCGGTGCTGTGGATCTCCAGCAGCGAGATCCGGCGGCGGGCAGGGCAGGGATCGAGCTTGGTGTAGCCGCCCGCGACCGAAGCGATCGCGGCGAACTGCGGCAGCTCGCACGCGGCCCGCACGGCGAAGCCGCCGCCGTTGGAGAACCCGGCGGCGTAGATCCGGCCCGGGTCGGCGCAGGCCGCGGGCGCCGCGGCGCGCAGCAGGGCGGCGAGGCGCGGCACGTCGTCCGGCCGCGCGCGTCGGTTCAGGGCCCAGAAGCGGTGCCCGGCGGCGGCGGTCGGGTACAGGACCGCGAAGCCGTGGCGGTCGGCGAACCGCGACAGGCCCGTGTACTGGGCGAAGCTGCCGCCCGACTGCGAGCCGCCGTGAAAGGCGACGACGAGCGGCCGCGAGCCGGCGGCGGACGGCGGTACGTGGAGCAGCGCCTCGCCGAACCAGTGGTTCCCCGGGGCGGCGCAGCGCGCGCCCGCGCGGTCGTGCGTCGCGCCGCACCCCGCGAGCGCGATCAGCGCGAGCGCAGCCGCCCATCGACGCATCCACCGAATGTAGCCGTGGGTCGGCTACGGCCGGCGCCGGGCGCGGCTGGGCGCGACGCGCGGCGGCTCGTCCGGCTGCTTCGGATAGACCGGCGGCCACGGCGCGTCGCGCAGGCCGTTCGCGCGGTCGCGCTCGTGCAGCGCCAGCAGCGGCTCGAGCGACTGCGGAGCGTCGTCGATCGCGGCCCAGGGATCGCCGTCGCGCTCGACCCGGTCCGGCACGCTCGCGACCGTCAGCTCGTCGGGCTGCACGTCGTCGAGGTCCTCCCAGCGGATCGGGGTCGACACCTGTGCGCCGGGGCGGGCGCGCACCGACCAGGCGCCGAAGACCGTCTTGTGCGGCGCGTTCTGGTTGAAGTCGACGAACACGCGCCGGCCGCGCTCCTCCTTCCACCAGGCGGCGGTGAGGATGTCGGGGCGGCGGCGCTCCAGCTCGCGCGCGGCGGCCACCGCGGCGGAGCGCACGGCGTAGGAATCCCAGCGCGGCTCGAGCCGCACGTAGACGTGCAGCCCGCGGTTGCCGGTCGTCTTTGGAAAGCCGGCGATGCCGAGCTCGTCGAGCAGCACCTTGAGCTCCCAGGCGGCCGCGCGCGCCTCGGCGAAGCCGGTGCCGGGCTGCGGATCGAGATCCAGGCGCAGCTCGTCGGCGTGCTCGGGGTCGTCGGCGCGGTAC
>DATDKF010000212.1:0-14798 GCA_036520135.1 Solirubrobacteraceae bacterium | reverse complement strand
CGCTCGTGATCGCGCTCGTCGCCGTCGGCGCGATCACCGCCGCCGGGCACCTGCTGGCCATCCTCACGTCGGCCCGGCTGCGGTGATCGGCGTCGTCGTGCTCACGCAGGGCCGCCGCCCGGCCGAGCTCGCCGCGGCGCTCGCCTCGCTGGCCGAGCAGCGAGAGGTCGAGCTCGATATCGTCGTCGTCGGTAACGGCTGGGAGCCTGCCGGGCTGCCCGACGGCGTGCGGGGTGTCGGCCTGGCTGAGGATCTCGGCATCCCGGCCGGACGCAACGCCGGCGTGCCCGTCGTCCGCGGCGAGCTTCTGTTCTTTCTCGACGACGACGTGCGGCTGGCCGCGCCCGACGCGCTGGCGCGCGTGGCCGCACGCTTCGACGCCGAACCGCGACTCGGCCTGCTCCAGCCGCGCGTGCGCGCCTCCGACGGCGGTCCGGCGCCGCGCGACTGGGTCCCGCGCCTGCGCGTCGGCGACCGAGGGCGCTCGAGCGAGGTGACGGCGGTGTGGGACGGCGCGGTGGCGATCCGCCGCGCCACACTCGAGCAGGCCGGCGGCTGGCCGGACGAGTTCCGCCTGGTGCACGACGGCATCGACCTGGCGTGGCGGGTGATGGACAGCGGCCGGCGGGTGGTCTACGCGGGCGACATCGAGGTCCTGCACCCCTCCTACCGCACGGCGCCGCACGACTACTCGGCCTACTACGGTGCGCGCAACCGCGTCTGGCTCGCCCGCCGCAACCTCCCGCTGCCGCTTGGCGTCCTCTACGTGGCCGGCTTCATGCTGCGCACGCTGCCGGTGCTGAGAACGCCGGATCGCGCCCGCGCGGCGCTGCGCGGCTACCGCGACGGGATCCGCCGGCCGTGCGGTCCCCGCCGCCGCCTGCACGTGAAGACTCTGTGGCGGATGACACGCGCCGGCCGACCCCCCATCATCTAGTGGCTACTGTCTTCTGGCCTTGACCGCCCCCGCCCCGCCACGACCACGCGATCGCACGGACGAGTTCACGTCCGTGACGCACGTCTACGAGCCGCATCGCGTCGGCCTGCCGCCCCTGCGGTCCTATCTGCGCGAGCTGTGGCGGCGGCGCGAGTTCGCGTTTGAGCTGTCGCGGACCGACCTGCGGGCTTTGCACTTCAACACGGTCTTCGGGCAGTTGTGGCTGATCCTCAACCCGCTGCTGCTGACGTGCGTGTACTTCATCCTCGTCGACATCCTGCGGCGGCGGACCGGCGGGATCGAGTTCTTCGCACACCTGATGGCCGCGCTGTTCGTCTTCCACTTCGTGACCGACGCGATCCGGCAGGCCGTCAAGTCGGTGACCGGCGGCGGGCGGCTGATCCTCAACACGGCGTTCCCGCGGGTCATGCTGCCGGGGGCGTCGGTGATCACCGCGTTCAAGCGCTTCCTCCCGACGCTCGCGATCTTCATCCCCGTCTACCTGCTCGTCGGCCCGACGCCGGGCCCCGAGCTGCTGTGGGTGTTCCCCGTTGTCGCGCTGTTCGGGCTGATCGCCACCGGCTTCGCGATGCTCGTCGCCGCCGGCCAGGTCTACTTCCGCGACCTCAAGAACTTCCTCAACTACGCGCTGCGGATCTGGCTCTACGCGTCGCCGATCCTCTACTACGCGAGCGAGATCCCGGACCGCTACCACTTCCTGCTCATCCTGAACCCGATCGCTCCGCTGCTGGCGGCATGGAGCGACATCCTCGACGAGGGCATCGCGCCCGCAGCTGGCGACCTCGCGCTCGGCGCCGCCTGGGGCATCGTGCTGTTCGTGGCCGGCGCGCTGTTCTTCCTCTCCCGGGAGCGTGAATTCGCTGTCCGCCTCTGACCGCATGCGGATCCGCGTCGAGGACGTCTCGGTCACCTACCGCGCGTCGCTCGAGCGGGCGCCGACGCTCAAGAGCACGCTGCTGCGGCTCGGCCGCCGTGAGCGCGTGATCCGCGAGATCCAGGCGCTCAAGAACGTCTCGTTCACCGTGCCGCACGGCAAGGTGATGGGCGTGGTCGGCGCCAACGGCGCCGGCAAGTCGACGCTGATGCGGACGGTCGCCGGCATCCTGCCGCCGAACTCGGGCCGGGTCGAGGTCAACGGCCGCGTGAGCACGCTGTTGTCGCTCGGCGTCGGCTTCAACCGCAAGCTCACGGGCCGCCAGAACGTGGTGCTGGGCGGGCTCGCCGCCGGCCTCACGCGCGCCGAGCTGGCCGCGAAGTACGACGAGATCGTCGACTTCGCCGAGCTCGAGGACTTCATGGACATGCCGATGCGGACCTACTCGTCCGGCATGTACGGGCGGCTCGCGTTCGCGGTCGCCATGACCATGCACCCGGACATCCTGATCATCGACGAGGCGCTGTCGGTCGGCGACGCGCGCTTCCGCCGCAAGTCGTTCGAGCGGATGCGCCAGCTCTGCGAGGAGGACCGCACGATCCTGCTCGTCAGCCACGCCCTCGCCACGATCGAGAAGCTGTGCGACGACTGCATCTGGATGCACAAGGGCGAGATGCAGATGTGGGACGAGCCGACCGCGGTCGTCGAGGCCTACACCGAGTTCCTCGGCGTCCGCGACGAGGACGAGGAGCCGGACCCCGTGACGATGGAGGACGTCTAAGTGGACCCGCAGCCCGGCGCGGCGAACACGCGCCACGACGGGTTGCGGTAGATCTGGGTGTAGCCGTCGGGCGGCCGCACCTTCGGGAACGTGTTGTTGCGGTACAGCCGGCTCGTCGACCGGTTGCGGCGCGGCAGCAGCAGGACCCGGCCCATCGGGCTGGCGCCGCTCTCGACGGTGCCGACCGAGCCGGGGTCGCCGTCGAGCCAGAAGCGCGCGAACGGGATCGCCCGGTGGTCGGACGCCGTGAGCGGCGCGCAGCGCGCGAACGCCGCGCGCACGACGCTCGACTCGCCGACCTGCTGGAGGTCCGAGTACAGCGCGCCGTCGACGTCGACGCGGCGCTGCACGCTCTCGAACTTGCCGACGTGCCAGGGCAGGTAGGCGATCGAGAGCAGGACCGCGAAGCCGCCGGCGAGCATCCAGTTGCGGCGGGCGAGGGTGCCGCGCGGGAGCAGCGTCCAGCCGGCGACCGCGAGGCCGTAGAAGAGCGTGAGCAGCGTGGCCGGCGTCTCGACGTAACGGCGGATCAACGGCAGCCCGAACAGCGGCCCGATCGCGAACACGGCGGTCATCGCCACGCCGACGGCCACCGGCAGCGTCGCGCGGCGGCGCGTGTACATCCACGCGAACACGAGACCCATCGGCACGCCGAGGACCATCGGCTCGCGCAGCGCGTAGCCGAAGTACTGCGCCGTCCAGTACGGGACGTCCTCGGGGCTGCGGCGCCGGTCGGCCTCCTCCGCGAGCGCAGCGGTGCCGTGCAGCGAATGCAGCGGGTCGCCGGCGATGATCCAGTCGCTGAGCGCCCAGATCAGCGGAGCGGCGAGCACGAGCGCGAGCGTCCTCGCGCGCATCGCCGGCGTGGCCGAAGGCCACAGGTACAGCCAGTACACGCCGGCGAGCACCCACGCCTCCGGCCGCAGCAGGCCGGCGACGGCGAGCAGCGCCAGCACGGCGACGCCGCGGCGCGGCCGGCGGGCCTCGAGCAGCACCGCGCCGATCACGATCGTCGCGAACGGCAGGTCCTGATAGCCGATCAGCGCGTCGCGCTGCATCGCCGGGCGGGTGACCACGACCAGCGCGGCGACGAGCCCGACCCAGGGCGAGAACAGCTGGGCGCCGAGCGCGTAGGTCAGGTACGTGAGCGCGCCGAAGGCCAGCAGCGTGAGCGCGAGCATCACCAGCGGCGCGCTGTGCCCGAACGGCAGCGCGAGCGAGCTGACCGCCGTCGCCAGCGGATGCGGCGTCGGCGCGAAGTCCGCGGTGTACTCGGGCGTGACGCCGTGCCAGAGGTCGCGCGCCCACACGAGCGCCCACTGCGCGTCGTAGTTGACGAACGAGGGCCCGTAGATCAGGAGCATGGCCACGGCGACACCGACGATCGTCACCGCGGGCGCGACGGCAGCCGGGATGCGGCGCGCGCGCTCTTCGAGGATCTCGATCGTCGCCGCCGATGCGGGTCTCGGTGGCGATACGGTGGCCATCCGCCCGGCCACGATAGCGGTCGGACCGGCGACATCGTGGTCGTTTCACACGTCGGAAACGCAACGTCCGTCACTTGGCCGGGCGGTGGCCGTCCGCGACGCCGCCAGATGATCGGTTGCGTGGCCCACGTGTTCGCATGGCCGCGTACCGTGGATGCTGGGCGGTGCACGCGCGATCGGAACAGTGGCGGAGCCACGGGCCGATTCAGCGGGTGCCGATCCGGCGCCGCGGGACGCGCCCAGGCGGGCGCGTGGGTCGCGGAACCGATCATCTAGGGTTGGCGCGGCCCCTTGCCCCCCTCGCTGGATATGTTCGCCCTCGCCACACCCGTCCAGGGGGCGGCGCTGCTCGCGACCGCGGCGGCGACCGCGTACGCGCTTGTGACCCGCGACCGCCGCCGGCGGGCGCTCGCGATGCTCGCCGCGCCGGTGCTCGCCGTCATCGCGATCGGGACACTGGCCGAGACCGTGGACGTGCCGTCGATCGGCACCAAGGTCATCGCCGCCGGCGTCGCGGGCGCGATCGGCGTCGTCGTGCTCACGTGGATCGTGTGGCGGCGGCCGAACGCGTTCGCCCTGCTCGCCGTCGCGGCGCTGCCGTTCCGCGTGCCGGTGTCGATCGGCGACTCGGCGGCGAACCTGCTGCTGCCGCTCTACGGGGTGATCGCGGCGGGGATCCTCACGTACGCGTGGAAGTGGCTGCGGGCCGAGCAGACCGAGGACTCCGAGCGCGAGCCGCTGGTGCGCTGGCTGCAGATCGCGTTTGCCGGGGTGCTCGGGCTCTACGCGCTGCAGGCGCTGTACTCGGACGACCTTGAGCAGGCGCTCAAGAACCTGTGCCTGTTCTACGTGCCGTTCGCGGTGCTGTTCCTGCTCCTGCTCGACACGATCTGGACGCGCAAGCTGCTGACCGCGAGCTTCCGCGTCACGGTCGCCCTCGCGCTCGTGTTCGCGGCGATCGGCTGCGTGGAGTTCGCCACCGGCCACCTGCTGATCACCAACGAGAAGGTCGTCGAGGCCAACGACCTGCTGCCGTACTTCCGCGTCAACTCGCTGTTCTTCGACCCGAACATCTTCGGGCGCTACCTGGCGCTGACGATGCTCCTGCTCGCGACCGTGCTGCTGTGGACGCGCCGCAGCCGCGAGGCGGGGCTGATCGGCGCCGCGCTCGTCCTGCTGTGGCTCGGGCTCGTCTTCTCGCTCTCGCAGTCGAGCTTTGCGGCGCTGCTGCTCGGGCTCGCCGTGCTCGCCGCGCTGCGCTGGAAGCCGTGGCCGGTCGTCGCCGCGATCGCCGGCGCGGCGGTCGTGGCCGTGGCGGTCGTGGCGCTCGCGCCGGGGCTGCTGAACCTCGAGACCGGCAAGCAGGACTGGTGGAACCGGGCCAGCAGCGGGCGCGCCGACCTGATCGCGGGCGGCCTGCGGATGGTGCGCGACAAGCCGCTGATCGGGTTCGGCTCGGGCGCGTACGCCGACACCTTCCGCGCGCGCGAGCACGTCAGCTCCGAGAAGGTCGCCGCCGCTTCGCACACGATCCCGCTGACCGTGACCGCCGAGCAGGGCGTGATCGGCCTCGCCGCCTACCTCGCGCTCGTCGCGGTCTCGCTCGCGCTCGTGTTCCGCGGCCTGCGCGCACGGCTCCAGCCGGGGTGGCCGGGCGTCGCCCCGATCGCGCTCGCCGGCATCGCCGCCGCCTACGCCGCGCTGCTCCTCCACACGCTCGTCTACGCCGCCTACCTCGAGGACCCGCTGGTATGGGTGCTGCTCGCCATCGCCGCCGGCCTGCGCACTCGAGGGGGGACAGTCCCCCCTGACGAGGCCCCTGCATCCACCCGGGCGACTAAGGGGGGACTGTCCCCCCTTGGAGTCACGCGTGCCTGAACCGCTGGTGCTGCCCGAGTTCCGGCCGACGCTGCCAGACCTCGCGCGTACCCGCTTCGGGTGGCGCGAGCGCACGACGATCGCCGTGCTGGTCGCCGCGATCGTGCTCGCCGGGCTCGTGCTGCTGGTCGTGCGCCCGCGCGTGGACAACGTCACGCAGTTCGTCCACCACGGCGACCCGACGTTCAACCTCGTCTACGCCAACAACCGCCTCCACCGCATCCGCCCGCAGGGCGACGAGTTCGTCCGGCTGCAGGGCCGCCGGGGGCGCATGCGGTCGTCGATCGCAGTCGCGCCGCTGCGCTTGCCGCCCGCCGAGGGCGACATCGCCCACGGGCTGCTGCCCGCGTTCGCGTCCCGGCACATCGAGGAGCTGCGGGCGCAGCTGCCGGGCTTCGAGCTGCGCCAGGAGGGCCGCGCGCGCGTCAACGGCGCGCCCGGCTACGAGGTCCGGTTCTCGACCGGCCCCGACGGCCACAAGACGTTCGGCAACGACCTGATGATCCTCCCGACCGAGGAGGACGCGAGCGGCGCGCTGCTCGTGACCTCGCGGCGGACGATCGACGGCAGCCTCAAGCTCGGCAAGCGCGAGACGTCGCTCTACAACGCGTCCGCCAAGGCCTACCGGTCGTTCAAGTACGGCACCGCCCCGAAATAGGGCCCGAGCCCGCGGCGACGGGTGATGTTGGCCCCGCCGCCGCGGAGAAGCCGGCACCTTCGGCCCTTGGCACCGACGTGCTCACGGGTCGCCCTCGCAGCCGTTTCCCCCTTCCGTGGCGGGTGTCCAGAAACGGCCGTCCGGCGTATCGCGCCGCGTTCTCTCTACACGGCGTGTCGGTGGGAATACCCGCCGACTTCCGCGGGCCAACGGGGGTGGACACAAAAAATCGGCCGGCTCATGCGTCCAGGAATGCCACCGCTCTGCAGAACGCCGCCTCGCCGCCCTGGAAGCGCCACGGGAAGCACCCGAACTGGATCTTGGAGTCCAGCACCTGGTCGATCGCCCCGCCGAGGTTCTCGATGTGGATCACGTCGTGCGGGAACAGCAGCGTGTGCATGATCTGGTAGTCCGCCTTCGGGAAGATCTCGTCGAGCGATCGCCCGAGCTTGGCCTCGGCGTCCTCGGCCTCGTCGGCCCGCATGCGGCGGATGACCGTGTTCATCGGGTGGTCGGCGCTGCCGGCGTCGACGGCCAGCCAGCGGATGCCGCGCTCGAGCACCCACTCGGCGAACGCGCGCGTCGGGCCGGGGTGGCGGATGAAGTACTTCGTCTCATCGACCGCGCTGAGGTCGGCCCAGTTCTCCGGGTAGTGGCGGTGGTAGCCGGTGTGGATGATCAGGATGTCGCCGCGCTCGATCGCGATGCCGGTGTCCCGCTCCCAGCGCTCGAAGTGCTCGGGGCCGTAGAGGTCGTAGTCGCCGAGCCCCATCCGCTCGAGGTCGACGACGCACGCGGGCCCGATCAGCCACTCGAGCGGCAGGTCGCCGATGAACTTGCCGCCGGAGTAGAAGTGCGCCGGCGCGTCGAGGTGCGTGCCGACGTGGAGCGTCGACGTCAGCTCCTGCCCGCCCGCCTTGTCGAACGCGAGCCGCTTGACCCACTTGACCGACGGGCCGTCGTAGCTGGCGAAGGCCGGCGTGTGCACGGAGAAGTCCTGGGAGAGATCGAGCACGTTCATCGCGCGGGAGCGTAGCCGTGGCCGACGATCCGCGGCGGGATGAGGAGCGCCTGGACGCCGACGCGCTCCATGCCGTCGAAGAAGACCTCGGCCACCGCCTGCTCGCTGAAGCGGTAGTAGTCGAACGCGAAGTGGACCCTGTAGGTGCGGGTCCAGCGGCCGCGATCGCGCTCGGGATCCTTGACGAAGCCGGGCACGGCGATGATCAGCATGCCGCCGGGCTGGAGCACGCGCTTCATCTCCGCCAGTGAGAGCCAGAAGTGCTTGTCGTGCTCGAGCGTGGAGATCGTCATGACCAGGTCGAACGAGTCGTCCTCGAATGGCATGTCGTTGGCGTTCCCGAGCACGAACTCGACGCCGACCTCCTCCCGGACCGGCGCCATGTTCAGCACGACACGCTCGGCCGTGGCCACCACCGGACTGTCGAGCAGCGACTTGGGGCCCATGACCCCGCCGACCTCGAGCACGCGGGCCGGCTCGAAGCGGCTCTGGCGCAGCACCTCGTGGATCGCCGCCTTCACCTCGCCGGCCATGCGCCGCAACCTAGCCGAGCGCGCGCGCCGAAGCTGCAGCATTCACTGCATAGGCACGACCGGTCGAGTGGCCCAGCCGCGTGAGCCGCGCGAGTGCCGCCCGCCAGCGGTCAGCCGTCAGCACGGCGTGCACGGGCTCGGCGACCGCACCCTGCGCGGCGAGCTCGAGCAGCGTCGCCGACAGGTCGGTGGTCCGCGCCCGCAGGGCGGCACCGCTCACGGCGTCCAGCCACGCCGTCTTGAGCGGCGCGGGCCACGGGCCGGCGGCGACCACCGCGGCGCTGGCGGCGATCGCGTCGTCGCCCTCGGGCGTCAGGCCCGGTCCGCGGCCGACCAGCCCATCGGCGACCGCGCCCGCGAGCTCCGGGTCGCGCGTGGCGACCGCCCGCTCGAGCGGCGCGTCGTGGGCACCGAGCGCAGCGAGGATCGCGTCCCCGCGGCCCGCGGGTGCCGGCCGCAGCGTCGGGTCCCAGACGGTCGCGCCGGCGAGGGTCACCGTCCCCGCCCGCGGCTCGCCGGTCACGACGACGCCGTTCGGGAGCAGCGGGCCGCCGCGCCCGACGACCACGACCACGAAACCGTCGAGATCGACGTACGCCGCCCGCGGCCCCGCCTGGCGCACCCGCAGCTCCCGGCGCCCGCCGAGCCGTTCGAGCACCGGCGCGGCGACGGCGTGGGCGATCACAGCGCGCGCACCGCCTTGACGAACGCCTCCATCGGCGGCTTCACGAGCCCGGCGCCGATCTGCCCGACGCCCGGCTCGCGGTGGGCGATGCCGGTGTTGACGAACGGCAGGACCCGCGTGTGCACGACCTCGCGGCAGTCGATCCCCAGCGGCGTGCCGCGGAACGACAGCGCCGGGATCTGGTAGCTGCTGCTCTCGCTCCAACAGATGTCGTACATCGCGCGCGTGGCCTCGAGGGCGTCCTCGGCCCCGCCGCCGACGACGCGCACGATCGCCGGCGCGGCGGCCATCGCGAAGCCGCCGAGCCCGACGGTCTCCGTGATCGTGCTGTCGCCGATGTCCGGGTTCGCGTCCTCGGGCCCGAAGCCCGGCAGGTACAGGCCGTCGATCATGCCGCTGGGGCCGGTGAACCAACGGTCGCGTGTGCCGCTCAGCCGGATCCCGAACTCGGTGCCGTTGCGGGCCATCGCGACGACGATCGACGAGCGCTCAACGCCGGCCGCCGCGTCCGCCGCCGCCTTCGCCGCCGGCATCGTGAAGTTCAGGAAGAAGTGGTCGTTGCCGGTGATGAAGCGCGCGACGGCGGCGGTGTCGGCGGTCGGCTCGTCGAGCTCGATCAGCGTCGGCAGCAGCGTGCGCAGGAGCAGCGAGGTGCCGGCGCGGTTGCGGTTGTGGCCCTCGTCGCCCATCTGCAGCGCCTGGGCGGTCATCGCGCGCAGGTCAATCGGCTCGCCGAGGCGCTCGAGCGCGCGGGCGAACACGCGCGCGAGCACGTCGCGGATCCACGCGAGCCGCGCGAGCACCCCGTCGTCGTTCGCGCCGTAGCGCAGCACCTTGCCGAGCCCTTCGTTGAACGTGCAGAACGCGCGGTTGCCGTGTGTCGTGTTCTCGATCACGCACATCGGCATCGACGGGCTGACGACGCCGGCCATCGGGCCGACCGCGCCGCGCTCGTGGCAGGGGCCGAACTCGAACTCGCCGGCGGCGGCGCGGCGCGCGGCGTCCTCGCGATCGCTCGCCAGGCCCTCGTAGACGGCGGCGCCGATCACCGCGCCGCGCAGCGGGCCGGACATGTCGGCCCACTCGATCGGCGGCCCGGCGTGCAGGATCGTCCGGTCGCCGACGTCCGGCAGCAGGTCGCGCGCGACGCCGACGCCGGCGAGCAGCGGCTGCGCCTCGTCGAGCCGCCGCACCGCCTCGTCGTTGGCGCGGGCGATCGCCGCGGCGTCGAACGCCAACCGCGCGAGCGCCTCCTCGCTCCCGGGCTCGGGCGGCCGCCACTCGACGCGCTCGACGCGCACGCCCTGGCGCTCGAGCTCGTCGGCGAACAGGTCAACGCCGGCGTTGGCGACGGCCAGCGGGCGGCCGAGCAGCTCAGCCACCGGACGCCTCCTTCGCCAGCCGCGCGGCGTGCGCGTTGCTGCGCGTGACCACCGCGCCCGCCGCCTCGAGCCTGGCGCGCTGGTCGTCGAGGCCCTGAGGGTCGGCGGCCGCGCCGCAGAGGGCGACGATCACGTGCTTGTCGACGTCCTCGATCGCGGCGGCCAGCTCGGCGGCGGGGTCGGGATGGGCGCCGTAGCCGAGCACGACGTCGAGCAGCAGCACCCTCACGGCCGGATCGCGCGCCGCCGCCGCGAGGTGCTCGAGCCGCAGCGACGGATCGATCATCGGATGCGCGCGGCCCTCGGTGTACTCGTCGGCGCCGAAGTCGATGAAGCGCCCGGCGCCGACAATCCGCTCGGCCTCGCCGCACAGCGTGCCGCCGCTGTAGAGGCCGCGCACCTCGCCGGCCGCGGGCGGGCGCCGCAGGATTTCGCCGAATACCGCGGGCGACCCGCCGACCAGCTCGGCGGCGCGCGCGGCGACCTCCTCGAGCGTGCGGTCGAAGCCGAGCACGACCGGCTTGCCGGCCGCCGCCGCGGCCGCCTCGACCGCGGCCGCGACCTCCGGGTCCGGCGGCTTGGAGATCGCGACGATCGCGCGCGTGTCCTCGTCGCCGCCCAGCAGCTCGAGCCCGCGCAGCAGCATCAGGCCTCCCACGTCGCGGCTGAGGTCGCGTCCGCCGACGCCGATCGCGTGCGAGACGCCGATCCCCGCCGCGTCGAGCAGACAGCAGACCTCCTGCGTGCCGGTGCCGCTGGCGCCGACGATCCCCACCGGTCCGCGCTCGACCGAATTGGCGAACCCGAGCGCGACGCCGTCGATGATCGCGGTGCCGCAGTCGGCGCCCATGAACAGCAGGCCGCGCTCGAGCGCGCGGCGCTTGAGCGCGACCTCGACGTCGAGCGCCACGCCATCGGAGAAGCAGAAGACGTGCAGGCCGGCCTCGAGCGCGGCCGCCGCCTCGTGCGCCACGTGGTCGCCGGGGATCGAGAGGAACGCGACGCTGAGCTCGTCGTCGCGGCGGGCGGCCGCGGCCAGCGAGCGCGCGGCGGGGCGCTCGGCGGCGGTGCTCGGCGCGCCCTTGGCCGCCAGCTCGCGGTCGACGGCGGCGACGGCGGCCTCGATCGCCTCGCCGTCGGCGGCGCGGACCGCGATCACCAGGTCGTTCGGCCCGAGCCCGTCCTCGACGGTGAAGCCCTGGTCGGCGAGCAGCTCGAGGTTGAGCGGCGTCGCCATGCCGACCGAGACGTCCTCCCCCTCCCCCGCCGCGGCGCGCGACACGAGCATCAACGTGACCGAGTCGTAGTAGGCGCCGCGGCGCACGATGACGCGCTCGGTCACGCCGCCACCCGCGTGCCGACCGCGCCCTCGACGCCCTCGCGCAGCCGCTCGAGCGACGTGATGACCGCGCGGCCGCCGCCGTCGGCGAACGAGAGCGCGGCGCGCACCTTCGGGCCCATGCTGCCGCCGGCGAACTCGCCGCGTGCCAGCAGCTCGCGCAGCCGGTCGGCGCCGACCGCGCCGAGCCACTCCTGCTCGGGCGTGCCGTAGGCGACCGCGGCCGCCTCGACGTCGGTGGCGATGAGGAAGCAGTCGGCCTTGACCGTGTGCGCGAGCAGCGCGCCGGTCAGGTCCTTGTCGAGCACGGCCTCGACGCCGCGTAGGCGCCCGCCGTCGCGCACCATCGGGATCCCGCCGCCGCCCGCGGCGATCACGATCGCGTCCTCGGCCATCAGCGCCGCGATCGTCGCGCGGTCGAGGATCTCGACGGGGTCCGGCGACGCGACGACGCGCCGCCAGCCGCGCTCCCCGCGGTCTTCCCACGCCTCGCCGGCGGCGATCCGCTCGGCGGCGTCGGCGGCGCTCACATAGCGGCCGATCGGCTTCGTCGGCCGCTGCCACGCGGGGTCGGCGGCGTCCACCAGCACGCGCGTGATGACCGTGCTGATCAGCCGCTCGATGCCGCGGCGCCGCAGCGCCGCCTCGAGCGCGGTGACGATCAGGAAGCCGAGCGTCGCTTGCGTCTGCGCGACGCACCAGTCGAGCGGCACCGGCGGGACGACGTGCCGCGCGAGGTCGTTCTTGAGCAGCAGGTTGCCGACCTGCGGGCCGTTGCCGTGCGTGATCACGACCTCGTGGCCGTGCTCGACGAGCACCGCGATCTGCTCGCACGCGCCCTCGACCGCGATGCGCTGCGACTCGGGATCGGCGCCGCGCGCCCCCGCGATCGCGTTGCCGCCGAGAGCCACGACCAGCCGCTCTGCCATGGCCGGGAGCCTACGCGAGGAATACACGCGCGGCGCGCGGCGTCATGGACGGGAACAGACCCACCGTGAGACAGGAGCACCGCCATGACCAGCCACATCCACGCCACGCTCATCCGCACCCAGCCACCCGCCCCGCGCCGGACCGTCACTCGCGACGGCCTCGCGCCGCGCTGGGTCCGGCCGTAGCCATGCTCATCCACCCCGCCATCACCTACGCGCTCGCGGTCGGCATGGCCCAGGCGCCGCCGCCCAAGCCGCGCCCCCGCGGCTGACTCACTGCAGGCCGAGCCGGAGCTTGCGCAGCAGGTCGGCGAGCTGCTGCTGCTCGGCGGCGGTGAGCGAGCTGAGCAGCGCGCGCTCGTTGTCCAGGTGCGCGGCCGTCACGGCGTCGATGAGCTGCCGGCCGGCGGGCGTGAGCGCGATCTGCGTGCCGCGGCGATCGTCGGGGTCGGGCGCGCGGGTGATCAGGCCGGCCTGCTCGAGCCGGTCGAGCCGCTTGGTCGTGCCGCTGGACGTGAGCATGAGCGCGCCGGTGAACTCGCTCGGGCGCAGGCGGTACGGCGGCCCGGAGCGGCGCAGCGTCGCCAGCACGTCGTGCCAGCCGGGCTCGAGGCCGTGCTCGCGGTAGACGACCTCGAGCCGCTGCTCGAGCTCGCGCGCGAGACGCGAGATGCGGCCGATGACGCCGATCGGCGAGGGGTCGAGATCGGGCCGCTCGCGGCGCCACTGCTCGAGGATCAGGTCGACGCCGTCTTCCATGCGAGGACTCTATCTAAAGATTGCGTCCCAGAGAGTTGCTTCCTAGGAAGATATGTACTAGGATGCAATCTATGATCACTCGTCTTCTCACCTCCCGCCGCCGGCCGCAGCCGCGCACCCGCCTCCCCGAGCCGATGCCGCGCATGCGCTGGTACTAGTGGATCCGTCCGGAAGCTCGGCGGGTCGATTCGCCCAACCTGTCGATCTCGGCCGTTCCCGTTCGTGTAGGGGGTGAGAGCCCCCACCGAAAGGAGCGACGAGATGAGCCCGGTTTCCGTGGTCACCCACGTCACGCTCGACGGCGTGATGCAGGCGCCGGGCCGGCCCGACGAGGACACTCGCGGCGACTTCGACCACGGCGGCTGGGCGGTGCCCTACTTCGACGAGGTCCTCGGCCGCGCGATGGGCGAGCGGATGACCTCCGACGGAGCGATGCTGCTCGGCCGCCGCACGTACGAGGACTTCGCCGGCTTCTGGCCCAAGCAGACCGACAACCCGTTCACGCCGGTGCTCAACCGGCGGCGCAAGTACGTGGCGTCGACCACGCTGGCCGAGCCGCTGCCGTGGGAGAACTCGACGCTGCTCACCGGCGACGTCGGCGCTGCCGTGGCGGCGCTCGACACCGAGCTCACCGTGCTCGGCAGCGGCGAGCTGATCAGGACGCTGATGCAGCGCGACCTGGTCGACGAGTTCGTTCTCACGATCCATCCGCTGGTCCTCGGCACAGGGCGCCGGCTGTTCGGCGACGGCGGCCCGCCCGCCACGCTCGAGCTCGTCGACGCCATCCCGACGACCACCGGCGTCGTGATCGCGACCTACCAGCGCCGCGTGAGCGCGACGAGGTAGCGGCACCGAGCTGTAACTATCGCGTCATGCCGGTCCGCGCCGCCACCGCCGCCGACGCCGCGGCCTGCGCGGCGATCTACGCCCCGTACGTCACCGACACCGTGATCACGTTCGAGACCGAGGTGCCGGGCGCGGACGAGATGGCGAGGCGGATCGCCGCCGCCGCCGAGCGCCACGCCTGGCTCGTGCTCGAGGACGGCGGCCGCATCGTCGGCTACGCCTACGGCGGCCCCTACAAGGCGCGCGGCGCGTACCGCTGGGCGTGCGAGGTCAGCGTCTACGTCGAGCGCGGCCGCCGGCGCACCGGCGCGGGCCGCGCGCTGTACGAGGCGCTGCTCGCCCGGCTCACCGAGCGCGGCTACCGCATGGCGGTGGGCGGCATGACGCTGCCCAACGACGCGAGCGTCGGCCTGCACCGCGCGCTCGGCTTCGAGACCGTCGGGACGTACCGGCGCATCGGCTACAAGCACGGCGCCTGGCACGACGTCGCGTGGACACAGCGCGAGCTGGCCACCGACGGCGACCCGCCCGCCGAGCCGGTCTAGTTGCTCGATTCCGCGCGGGCGCACGTCCACTGCGGCTGGGTGGAGAGGCTGGGGGATCGGCCGCGGCGGCGGTCCCCGGTGCCGTCTGGCGAGTTGACCTCCTCTACGGTGGTCAACTCGCCA
>DATDKF010000211.1:0-3990 GCA_036520135.1 Solirubrobacteraceae bacterium | reverse complement strand
TCCTCGACCGTCGGCGTGAGGTCGAGCTTGGAGAAGATCGAGGTCACGTGCTTCTCGACCGCGCGCTCGGTGACGACCAGCGCCTCGGCGATCGCCGCGTTCGAGCGGCCCTCGGCCATCAGGCCCAGCACCTCGCGCTCGCGCGCCGTCAGCGCGTCCAGCGGGTCCTCGCGGCGGCGGCGGCCGAGCAGCAGCGCCACGACCTCGGGGTCGAGCGCCGAGCCGCCGCCGGCCACGCGGCGCACAGCGTCGGTGAACGTGTCGACGTCGGCGACGCGGTCCTTGAGCAGGTAGCCGGTGCGCTCGGTCGACTCGGAGAGCAGCTCGAGCGCGTACGCCTCCTCGACGTACTGGGAGAGCACGAGCACGGCAGTGCCCGGGTGCTCGGCGCGGATCCGGTGAGCGGCGCGCAGGCCCTCGTCGGTGTGGGTCGGCGGCATGCGCACGTCGACCACCGCGACGTCGGGGTGGTGGGCGCCGACCTTGCGCAGCAGGTCCTCGGCGTCGCCGGCCTGGCCGGCCACCTCGAACCCGGACTCCTCGAGCAGGCGCGACAGACCCTCGCGCAGGAGCACGGAGTCGTCGGCTATCACGACGCGGAGGGCGGTGGCAGTCTCGGTCATACGGGGATCTCTGCACGCAGCCTAGTGCCAGCTCCGGCGGGAGAGTCAAGCTCCATACTCCCATCTAGCGCCGAAACGCGATCGACAAGGCCGCGCAGGCCCGACCCACGGCCGGGATCGGCGCCGCCGATCCCGTCGTCGGTCACTTCCACAACAGCGTACCCGTTGTCGCGGCTCACGCTGACCGTGGCCTGGCTCGCGTGGGCGTACTTGACAACATTGGTGAGCGCCTCGGCGATCACGAAGTAGGCGGCGGCTTCGATCGGCTCGGGCAGCGGCTCGGCGGGCACGTCGGCGAGCTCGACGGCGATCGGCGCGCGGCCGGCGAGCGCCTCGAGCGCGGCGCCGAGCCCGCGGTCGGACAGGATCGCCGGGTGGATGCCGCGGGCGAGCTCGCGCAGCTCCCCGAGCGCGAGCGTGAGCTCCTCATGCGCGCCGGTGAGCAGCGCGTCGGCGCCGTCGGGATCCTTGTGGAGCTTGCCCTGGGCGAGCCGCAGCGCGAGCGAGAGCGCGACGAGCCGCTGCTGGGCGCCGTCGTGCAGGTTGCGCTCGAGCCGGCGGCGCTCGTGCGTGCCGGCCTCGACGATGCGCGCGCGGGAGGTGCGCAGCTCCTCGACGCGGGCGCGCAACTGGGCCTGCAGCCGCTCGTTCTCCATCGCCAGCCCGGCGGCGGCGGCCACCGAGCGCAGCAACTCCGGGTCCTCGCCGAGGCTGACGTCGTGCACGATCGAGCCGACGCGACGGCCCTCGAGCTCGACCGCCGTCCAGGCGCGCTGCGGGTCGCCCTCCGGCGGCAGCTCGATCCTGTGGCCGTCGGAGTCGACCCAGCGGGCCTTGTCGTCGAGCCAGAACACGAGCTCCAGCGAGGGGTCGCCGAGCGCGTCGCGCAGCCGGAAGCCGAGCGTGCCGGTGCCTGGCGCCTCGCCGAGCCGCTGTAGCAGGTCCGAGACCGCGCCCGCGCGGACCACGCGGCTGCGCGCGAGGCCGATCAGGAACACCCACGGGACCGACGCGAAGACGATCAGGCCGGCCGTGCTCAGCACGTCGGTGAGCCGGTTGATGCCCGCAGCGTCGGAGCCGAGCGCGCTGGCGAGCAGGACGAGCATCACCATGCCGGACCACAGGACCGGCGCCATCGCCCGCCGCTGCGGGGCGGTGGCCTGCGCCCAGCGGCGCAGGAGGATCGCCAGCACGACCGCGACGATCGCCACGCCGAGCACCGACGTGATCGCGTTGAAGAGGTCGCGCAGGCTGTCGTCCTGCTTGATGAGGATCGACGACGGCGGGCAGTCGTCGCACTCCATCGCGTCGGTGAAGCCCCACAGCAGCTGCGGCAGGCTGCCGACGAGCGCCAGCCCGTAGCCCGCGCCGATCAGCCAGGCGTGCCAGCGCTTCTCGAGCCGCCCCTCGGGATAGCCGAGCACCATGTGGGCGAAGACCACGAAGTAGAGGCTCGACAGGATCACGCCGATCGTGAAGACGCCCGACTCGTCGGACGCGGTCAGCGAGCCGAGCAGGAACGTGAACCCGACGGCGGTCATCAGCGCGCCGAAGCGGTTGCCCGGGCGCCGCCACCAGGCGTACAGGCCGGTCCCGATGAACGAGGCGGTGATCGCCAGGCCGATCGCGATCGAGGCGCCCGGCATCGGGATGTGGTCGGAGGCGACGACGAGAGCGGTCGCGGCCGCGGCGGCGATGACCCCGGCGAAGGCGACGCTCCACAGGGCGCGGCGGAGTCCGGTCATAGCAGGGCGTACAGGCGGTCGCCGGACAGCTCCGCCTTGGGCACGAAGCCGCGGGCGCCGGACCGGGTCACGAGCGGCCCGAAGTCCGAGGAGTCGCGGCTCGAGACCAGGATCACCACGGGCCCGTCGTCGTGGCCGGTAAGCCGCGCCGCGACGTCGAACCCGTCGATGTCGGGCAGCTGAACATCGAGCAGCACGACCTCGGGCTGGAGGCGGCCGGCCTCCGTGAGCGCGGACGCGCCGTCGGCGGCCTCGCCCACCACGTCGAAGCCCTCCGCTTCGAGGAGGACTCGCGCAGTTGCGCGGAACGACGGATGGTCGTCCACGATCAGGACCCGGTGACCCACGTTCACAAGTCTGGCTTCGGCGCTGCAGCGCTCCAATACGGCTGGCCGTACCCGGCCGTATAGCTGGCGACCTACCCGGCTGCGGCGGCGATCTCGCGGAACGCGGCCGCCGGATCTGGCGCGCCGAAGAGCGCGGTGCCGGCCACGAAGGCGGTGGCCCCCGCCGACGCGCAGGGGCCGGCGGTCGTGGCGTCGATCCCGCCGTCGACCTCGATCGCCGGTCCGGGGCCGAGCAGCCCGCGCAGCCGCTCGAGCTTGCCGATCGACGCGGGTAGGAACGACTGGCCGCCCCACCCGGGGTTGACGGTCATGCAGAGCAGCAGGTCGATGTCGGCGAGCAGCTCGGACGCGGCGCCGACCGGCGTGCCCGGGCACAGCGCGAGGCCGGCGGTGCAGCCCGCGTCGTGGATCGTCTGCAACGCGTATTGCAGGTGCGGCGTCGCCTCGGCGTGGACCGTGATGTTGTCCGCCCCGGCCGCGGCGAAGTCGGCGATGTGGCGCTCGGGGCGCTCGACCATCAGGTGCACGTCGACGAGCGCGCCGGCCGTGTGGATCTGCTCGGCGAGGGCGTCGACGACCAGCGCTCCCATCGAGATCGGCGGCACGAAGTGGCCGTCCATGACGTCGACGTGGATCTGCTGCGCGCCCGCCGCCAGGACCTCGCCGACGTGCTCGCCGAGGCGCGCGAAGTCCGCCGCCAGGATCGACGGCGCGACGCCGTGCGGGACCCTCATATGGGTTGGAGCATCGAGCTCCGGCAGTGGTTGCAGACGTACAGCGCGGTGTCGGACATGCGCACGATCGTCGAGTGCTCGCCGCAGTTCGGGCACACCGAGCGCAGCTCGAAGCGGTGCAGGCAGTTCACGCAGCGGTAGCGCCCCGGCAGGTTGGTCGGCCGCAGCCAGGGCTCGCCGCAGGCGGGGCAGATGTCGCCGAGATCGACGTGCTCGTCGCTCATGCCCGCCTCAGCCGCGCGATGAAGAAGCCGTCCGTGCCGTCCCGATGCGGGAGCGACTGCTGCAACCTTGGCACGGTCGGATGGTCCCAGACCGGGACGTCGGACGGCGGGTCGTCGAGCGCGAAGTCGGCGTGCTGACCCAGGAAGGCGGTGATCCGGTCCTCGTTCTCAGCCGGGGAAATCGTGCACGTCGAGTAGACGAGGATGCCGCCGGGTCGGACGGCGCCGGCGGCGGCGTCGAGGATCGCGGTCTGCTGCTCGGCGAGCTCCGCGACGTCCTGCGGGTGCTTGCGCCAGCGGGCGTCGGGGCGGGCGGC
>DATDKF010000210.1:0-21647 GCA_036520135.1 Solirubrobacteraceae bacterium | reverse complement strand
GCCTCGTAGCGGGCCTTGTTGGCCGTGAACCACTCGCGGTCGTTGTGCGTCTTGAGATCGGCCAGGAACTCGAACAGCTCGGGGTCGAACTCGCGGTCGGTTTCGGTCGGCGCGCTCATGGGTCCGGTCTATCAGATGTCTACGATGTAGCCGCTCCGGCGCCGTGGCGGAGTGGCTACGCAGCGGCCTGCAAAGCCGTGTACACCGGTTCGATTCCGGTCGGCGCCTCTGGCTCGATACCACGCGCTACGACGATCGTTGCTCGTGCAACGTGTCCCGGTTGTGTCCCCAGAAGACAGCACTGCGCCTAGGACGTCTGAATTGAGCGCCCACATCGCCACGCAAGAGTTGATCAACGAAGCCCGCGCCTGCATCTGGCGCGCGGTCAAGATCGACCCCGGCAGACGCGCGCTCGAGGGCGACCTGGAGAGCGCCTACAGCCGCCTCGAAGCGGCCCGCACGGCACTCGAGATCAACGACATTGGCTACGCGCGAAGAGCTCTCACCGAAGCCCTTGACCTGCTGCGCACGGACGAAGCCCGCCTTATCGCACAGGACAGCGATGCCCTCGAGGATGCCATCCGGATCGTCAGCAGCATCTCCTGGGATTAGACCCAACGCGCTAGCGGGAGCTCGTTCGAGTCCTACCCCCGGACTAGCAAGGAACGCCCGCCCAGCGCGGGGGTTCGGCGTTCCAGGTACCAGCCCGAGTACCGAATCCCAATCCCTTGCGTCCTCCTACGGTGCACGCAGCGACCATGCCGGGATGAGCGACGAAGAGGAGCCTCGCGACCCCTTCCGCGATGAACCGCCCTTCGGACCGTGGCACTACTCGCTGCGCCAGGCGAGATGGTTCTGAGGGCACTCGCGGAGTTGCCTGACATCACCCAGGCGATCATCGCGATCAAGAGGCTGTCGAGAGAGGACCTCGAGTGCGTCGTCCTAAAGAGGCTCTACATGTGGCACGCCGTTGCTGGCGTGGATGTCATCGATCGCTGGCTGTACCCGAGAGCCGATCCGGATTCTTGAGTAGCGCACGCCCGACACTCCGCCACTGCGCCGGGTGAAATCGCCGTGAAAAGCGGTCGATCGGCGGGGATCGCGACACGGCGGAATGCGTCGGCTCGGTGATCGGGTGATGTCCCGGCCTCCGTCAACAACCGGACATTCACAATGGTCATGCCGCGAGCACCTAGACAGAGTACGGGCCGGGCGCCCCGTTTTCCGAGCCACCTCCGTAACCCTCCGTACGCGCGGAGGACGTAGCGGGGCGCCCGCCGGCTCGCATCAACCTCCGTGCCCCCTGTGATGCGGACCGGCGGGGCAGTCCCCTGCGGGCGACGGCACGCGCCTTGAAAGCCGTCCCTGGCCCGGTCCGGTGTCTGGGAACCGTAGGGGCGCGCACTGTCGACCGCAACAACACTGTGGACGCCGGGAAGTTCGGACATGACGCGTCCAGCTTGTCGGTTCTCTGACCTTCGGGCCAGGCGCTTGCGGTTAGTCGGCGCCTTTGCGCAAATTGCAGGTGGCGCACAGCGCCTGGTAGTTGCTGGGGTGGTCGGCGCCGCCGTGCGAGAGCGGGATGACGTGGTCGAGGTGCTCTGCCGGGGCGCCGCACAGGGCGCACGGGTGGCCGATTACGTACACGCTGCGGATGGCTTGCACAACTGCGCGAACTTGGCGCGCCGGCCAGCTCGCGCAGGAACTCCGAGCGTGAAGGCATGCGCGTGTCCGTCTTCCCGCAGAACGACGCGCGGATGATGCCCGCCAGCGCGCTGCTGTACGACGCGATCGTCGAGAAGCGGCTCACGCTGCCCGCCAGTCCCGAACTTGCGCAGCACGCCGCCGGCACGATCGCGCGACAGACCAGACGCGGCGTCCGGCTCGACAAGCCCAACTCGTGGGTACAGATCGACGGGATCGTGGCGCTCGCGATGGCCTATTCGAGAGCGGCCGAGCCAGTACCCGAGGTGAAACTGTTGGGCTGGCTCTGATGCTGCGGCCCTGCCTGGTCTGCGGCGTCCTCACCAACGCGGGGAGCCGCTGCCAACGGCTCGCGATCACACGCCCGCGTCCGCTTCCACGACCTGCGGCACGCGTTCGGGTCCACGGCCGTGAACGCGTTCCCGCTATCGGATGTGCAGGCGATGCTCGGCCACGCGCACGTCACCACGACCATGCGGTACGTGCATCACCGGCCGGGCGCGGACGACGCCGCGCGCCTCGCCGCGGCGTTCGGTAGCGAGTCCGTGTCCCCGACTGTGTCCCGAAACGGGGACACGGACCGCAATTCAGCGCAACTCAGCGACACGGGAAGCACGCGGTAGAGCCAAGCGCCACGCAGCCTTGTTGACTGCAAAGCCGTGTACACCGGTTCGATTCCGGTCGGCGCCTCTTACGTCACGTCCAGCCTTGTTGCCGGAAGTACGCCAGCGTACGCTCGACGCCCGTGGCGAACGGCGTCGGGTTCCAGCCCAGCTCGGCCCGTGCGCGCGCACCCGAGGGGCGAGAACCCCGCCCGAGGAACTGAAGCACGCTTCGGGGGATCATCGGCGGGCGGCCGGTCACCTGCGCCACCCCCTCGCCCGCCATCGCGACGGCCCGGGCGACCGCGAGCGGCATGACCCGCGGCACCTTCGCGCGCGGCTCACTGGCGGCGACCGATCGTGCGATGTCCGTGAGCGTCTGAAATGACTCCACGAGAAGGTAGCGGGCGCCGACCGCGGCCTGGGCCGCCGCCCTGACGTGGCCGTCGGCCACGTCTTCGCTGAAGGCGACTGCCATGCCCCCGGGCAGCAGCGCCGGGGTCTTTCGCTTCGCCAGCTGCCTGAGGAGATCGTTGAGTCCCTTCACCAGGAAAGGCGCCGGTCCGTACACGCCCGCGGGGTGCAGGAACACGGCGGGCAGGCCGCGATCGAGGGCTGCACTGACGATCCGGTCCCCTTCCTGCTTGGAGCGCTGGTACGGCGTGACGCCCGGGTTCGGGCTGATGGCGGACTCGTCGAACGGCGCGCCTGGCGCTTGCACAAGCACGTCGTCCGTGCTGGTGTAGACGAACCGCTGCACCCCCGCCGCGAGCGCTGCATCGACGACGTTGCGCGTCCCCTCGACGTTCACGCGCGTGAACTCGCGGACGTCCCGGCGCCACTGCTCGGGTATGCCCGCCGCGTGGTACACCGTGGCGGCGCCGTCGAGCGCCGCGCGCAGGGACGGCGCGTCGGTCACGTCGCCGAACACAGCCTGTACACCCGCGGGCAGCACCCGTGCGCGCTCGGGCGAGCGCACCAGCGCACGCACCTCGATCCCGTCGGCGGCGAGCCGGCGCGCGATCGCGTTGCCGACCTGGCCCGTCGCGCCCGTGATCAGGACGGTCACTTTCCGGGCCCTGTCGGCCAGAAGCGCCGCGCAAGCGGGAGGAACGCCCGTCGGGGGGCGTAGCGGCCTGTGACCGCGTTGACCTTGTTGAAGGCACCGGGGACCACCGACGGGCGACCCTGCTCGAGACCGTCGATCGCCTCACGCGCCACGCGCGCGGGATCCACGAAGAGCGCGCTGGGCAAGCCCTCGATGATTCCGGCGAACTCGGTCTTGACCGGACCCGGGCAGAGCGCCGTGGCGGTCACCCCCGTGCCGTGGAGATCGATCGTCAGCGCCTCCGTGAAGGTCAGCACGAACGCCTTCGATGCGCTGTAGGTCGCCTGCTGCGGCACGGGCATGAACCCGGAGACCGAAGCGACGTTGAGGACTCTGCCGCTGCCGCGCTCCACCATGCCCGGGAGGAACGCGCCGCACAGCGCCACCATCGCCTCCACGTTGAGCCGGACGAGCTGGATCTCCTTTGCGACCGGGAGCTCATGAAAGGGCCCGCTGGTCCCCATTCCCGCGTCGTTGACCAGCAGGTCCACGACCTGTCCGCGCGCAGCGACCTCGGCCGGCAGCCGGTCGCGCTCGGACGCGTCGACGAGGTCCACGGTGATCCACTCGACGCGAACGCCGTGCTCGCCGCTAATCTCGGCCGCCATGTCACGCAGGCGGTCGGCGCGGCGCGCCACCAGGGTGAGCGCGTGGCCCCGGCGGGCGAGCTCACCGGCAAGCGCGACGCCGATGCCTGACGACGCCCCGGTGACCAGCGCGGTGGTGGTGGGCCGCGCGTCCTTACCGAGGGCAGCCGCCCCGGGCTCCTCCGCTGCCGGCGATGTCATTGCGCCCAGACTCCCTCGATCGGCTCAGAGATGCCGAGGCTATCCGGTGTCGGCACCGGCCTGCAAAGCCGTGTGCGCCGGTTCGATTCCGGTCCGCGCCTCTATCAGCGGACGCTGCAGTACGGGCCCGGGGCGACGGTGCCGCCGGCGTCGCGCAGGGCCGCGTTGAAGAGCAGGTCGACGCGGTGGCCGCCGGCGAACCACAACCCGTCAAGCTGCCGCCCGTGCACCCGTTCCTCGCCGACCCGCCGCCGCTCCTCATCGCCCACCGCGGCGCCGCGGGCGACGCCCCGGAGAACACGCTCGAGGCGTTCGCGGCAGCGGTCGCGCTCGGGTGCCGCTACCTGGAGACCGACGCGCACGTCACGCGGGACGGCGTCGTCGTCGCGTTCCACGACGACCGGCTCGACCGCGTCACCGACCGCACCGGCGCGATCGGCGACCTGGCGATCGCCGAGGTCGAGCAGGCCGACGCCGGCTTCCACTTCACGGCCGCCGACGGCGCGCACCCGTTCCGCGGGACCGGCGTCCGCGTCCCGCGACTCGAGACCATCCTTACCCGCTGGCCGCACGCACGGGTGAACATCGACCCGAAGGCCGATTCCTGTGTGGACCCGCTGATCGCGCTGCTCGACCGTCTCGACGCCTGGGATCGCGTGTGCATCGGCTCGTTCTCCGACGGCCGCCTGCGGCGCGTCCGTGCGCTGAGCCGCGGCCGAGCCTGCACCTCGATGGGGCCGCGGGCCGTCGCCACCGTCCGGCTCGCCGCCGCCACCGGCCGCATGCCGCGGCTCGGCGCGAACTGCATCCAGGTCCCGCTCCGCCACGGCCCGGTCTCGATCGTCACGCGCCGCTTCGTGACCGCCGCGCACCGCGCCGGCCTCCCCGTCCACGTCTGGACGATCGACGACGAGCCGACGATGCGCCGCCTCCTCGACCTCGGGGTCGACGGCATCATGACCAACCGCCCGCGGGTCATGCGCGACGTGCTTTACGGCCGCGCGGTCAGGTGACCGCGCGGCCCATGTCGGTCTGGATCTCGCTCGCGCTGAGCGAGCGGTTGTAGACCCGGACGTCGTCGAGGCGGCCCTTGAACCACTCCCCCCAGACGGTGTTGCCGCCGATGCGCAGCCCGCCGGTCGACTTGATCAGGCTCCCGGTCATGGCCTTCGAGCCGACCGCGACGCCGTTGACGTACAGCCGCAGCGTCGACCCGTCGTACGTGGCCGCCAGGTGTGTCCACGCGTTGTTGGCGATCTGCGCCGTGCCCTGCGTGAACGCCTCGCTGCTCGTGAACCCGTAGACCTGCGGCCGGTTCACGTCGGAGTTCGCGTACAGCGCGTACACGAGGTTGCCCGGGCGCTCCTTGATCATCACCGTGCGCCAGCCGCCGTTCGCGGTCGGGAACGCCCACGCCTCGAGCGTCATCCCGTCGGTGAGATCGAGGTCGTCCGCGTCCGCGACCGCGACGCTGTCGTTGACGCCGTCGAAGCTGAGCGCGCGTCCGGTCTTGCCGGCCGTCGAGCGCGTCGGCCCGTTGACGAGGGTCCCCAGGTGGGCGTTGCCGGTCGCGTCCGCGGTCGTCGTGCCGCTCGCCTCCTCGAACCCGTAGGCGGCGATCAGCCCGCCCGCGGGCGCCTGGTTGCTCACCGTGACCGTGACCGCCGCCGACGTCGTGGTGTTGCCGGCCGCGTCCTTGGCCACCGCGGTCATGTCGTGGCTCCCGTTGGCGACCGTGCGGCTGTCCCATGTGACACCGAACGGGCTGGTGGTGTCGGCCGCGCCGACAGCGGTGCCGTCGACCCGGAACTGGACGCTGGCGACGCCGACGTCATCGCTCGCGTCGGCGGACACCGCCACGCTCGCGCCGGACACCGTCGTGCCGCCCGCTGGAGCGGAGACCGAGACCGTCGGGCCTGTTGTGTCGGCGGTCACGACCGCGGACGCCTCGTCGGACGGCGGCCCGGAGTTGCCGTCGGCGTCCGACGCCACGACGCGGTAGTAGTACGTGCCGGCCGCCACCCCCGTGTCGCTGTAGGAGAGCCCGGGCGTGGTGCCGACCCGGTTCGCGGCTGACGGCGTGAAGCCGGACGTCGTCGACCGGTGGACGCTGTACTGGGTCACGCCGACGTTGTCGGTCGCCGCAGTCCAGTCGAGCTGCGCCCTGCCGAGCGCGCCCTGCGCCGTCAGCCCGCCGGGCGCCGACGGCGGCGTCGTGTCGCTGGGCGGGATCGGGATCTGTACGACCTTCCCGACCGACGGCACGCCCTTGTCGTCGACGAGGAACACCATGTACGAGCCCGGCGGCGCGATGTTGGCGTTCTGCGGGCCGTCGACGAGCAGGCTCCCGGAGCCCTTCGTGAAGTCGAGCCACTGGAACCGCTGGTCGAGGTCGACGCTGTGCGTCTGGGAGCCCATCCGCACGAGCGACACGTGCTGGATCTTGTCCGCGTCCGGCGTGCTGATCGTGAACGGCAGCGCGTGGCGGACCGTGGTCGGCATGTCGGTGATCGTGGGCCGTGCGCCCTTGAACATGTACGGCGGCGAGTAGATCTCGAACGACCGCTCGTCCGGTGCGCCGCCGTCGAGCGCGCCGCTGCCCGCGAGCAGCACACGGCCGTCGGGCAGCAGCAGCGACGTCTGGTGGTACAGGCGCGCCCGCTGGTGCGGCGCCATCGTCGTCCACGTGTCCGTGTCCGGATCCCAGATCTCGGGATCGAGGACGCCGGAGGCCGGGACGATGCCGCGCGACGTCCGGTCGCCGCCCAGCGCCATGACCTTGCCGTCGGGCAGCAGCACGAGGTTGTGGTACGCGCGCGGGTTCTTCATCGGCGTGACGTCGCGCCACGCCGGCGACGGGTCGTTCATGTCCAGCACCGCCGACTTGTTGGTGACCGTGAGGTTCGGGTAGTCGGTGTCGGCCCACGTACCGGTCTTGAGGATCTTGCCCGGCCGGTACATCGCCGCGCTGTGGCCGTCGAACGGGCTCGTCCCGAGGACGCTCCACTGCCCCGTCTGGAGGCTGAACACGCGCGTGGTCGTGTCCGGGCCGACGTCGACGATGCGGCCGTCGGGCGTGACGAAGATCTGCGGGAAGTACGGGATGGTGCGCGCCCCGCTCGGGATCGACGTCCAGGTGTTGAGCTTGGGGTCGTAGACCTCCGGCACCGTCGACGACGGATGGCGCAGCGGCCCTTGCGGCTGGGCGGGCTGGTCGAAGTAGTTGTCGCCGGAGACCGTGAACACGCGGCCGTCGGGCATCGTGACCGCGGACGGGTACCAGCGGGCGCGGCTCATCGGCGCGGCCGCCGCCCACGAGTTCGTCTTGTAGTCGAACAGGCTGACGTTGTTGACGCCGGCGTAGACCGCGTTGTGGCCGCCGATCACGGCCATGCGGCCGTCGGCGAGCTTGATGTTCACGGCGCAGAACAGGTTGCGGCCGCTGGGGATCGACGTGAACAGTCCGGTGCCGGGATCCCAGACGCGCTCGGAGCCCGGAGCGTTGCTGAAGCCGTCCCACATGGCGACCCGGCCGTTGGGCAGGAGCGTCATATGGACGGCGACGAGCGGGACGTTGACCGGCGCCGCCCACTGGCCGACCTGGTCGGCGGCGGGCGGGGGCGGAGGCGGCGGCGGGGGCGGAGGCGGCGGGCCGACGGTGCCGCCGACCGGCGTGTTGACGTCGGTCTGGATCTCGGCCGCGCTGAGCGCGCGGTCGTAGAGCCGGATGTCGTCGAGCGTCCCCCGGAACCACTCGCCCCAGACGCTGTTGCCGCCGAAGCGCAGCGGGCCGGTCGAGCTGAGCGCGGCGCCGCTCGCCGGCACGCTCGCCACCTGCGTGCCGTTGACGTAGAGCTTCATCGTGACGGCGTCGTACGTCATCGCGAGGTGCGTCCACGTGTTGAGCGCCACCTGCTGCGTGCTGTGCGCGTTGGGATACGAGCTCCCGATGCGCAGCCAGCCGCTCGCCCGGTTGGTGTCGTCGTTGGCGTACAAGGCGTACGCCAGGTCGCCGGGCAGCTCCTTGATCACCGCGGTCCGGTACGCGCCAGAGGCGGTCGGGCGCACGTACGC
This sequence comes from Solirubrobacteraceae bacterium, assembly GCA_036520135.1. Lineage (GTDB taxonomy): Bacteria > Actinomycetota > Thermoleophilia > Solirubrobacterales > Solirubrobacteraceae > DASSUW01. The sequence goes on along the minus strand of DATDKF010000210.1, from coordinate 13,371 downwards.
CTCGATCGTCCCGGCGGCGGTGAGGTTCAGGTCGGCCGCGTTCGCCACCGTGACCATGTCGTTGACGCCGTCGAACGTCAGGCCGTTGCCGGCGTGCCCCGCCGTCGTCCATGCGACGCCGCCGACGAGCGTTCCGTTGTGGCTTCTGCCCGACACGTCCGCGGTCGTCGTGCCGCTGTTCTCCTCGAACCCGTAGGCGGCGACCAGGCCGGCGGCCTGCGCGCCGGCGGCCGGCGCCATCACGGCCACCCCCGCGGCAACCGCAACGAGAACGGCCCGCCGAGTCCAGCTGAAACGCGCAGACACCAGCGACTCCTTTCGTATGCACGACGGATGCCGCTGGGCGCCCGAACCCGGGGGCACTGCCGACACTACCCGTGCCAGGCCACCGAGGTCTAGCTAGACGGACGTGCAGGATTTGTCTGCGCGCTGACGCGCCGCCGAAGCGGCGGCGGCGCGTTCACGCGCTCCCTTCCCTCAAGCCCTAGAACGTCACGTACGGGTCGTTGCCATGCGCGTTGTACACCGGCGCATAGGGCTGAACGGCGACCTCGCGCACGATCGCCTGGCAGGAGTCGCACACGACCACGTAGTGCAACGTCGACGTAGAGGGGTCATAGCGGCCCTCGCCGCTATGGAAACCATCGTGAGTGCAGGATTTCACGGGCATCGTCCTTGAACCGCGGTAGTTGCGAATATCGTCCATCACGCACCGGCGGATCGCTACTGGCCGTTCGAGCAGTTCGGCGAAGCGCTCGACAATCCCGGCCCGGGCCACCACCATCCAGGTCGTGGAGATCATCTGGGCGACCACTATCTACGGCCTCTTCAGCTCGTTCCTGCTGTTTCCCCACCTCGGACTTCCGCGCCGGCTGCAGTGGGCGGCGATGACGCTCCTCTCCGCGGAGCTGTTCACGCTCGGCCTGTACAGCTACGGCGGGGACGCGGTGGCCGAGGTCGGCCGCGACGGCGCGACCCTCGACGTGCCGCTGCTCAGCGTCGCCCTGCTCGCGCTTGCCATCATGCGCGGGTGGAGCGCGGCCAGTGAGGATCCTCGTCACGGGCTCGCGCGGCAAGGTCGGCGCCGCGACCGTAGCCGCGCTCAGTGACGCCGGCCACGAGCTGACGGCGTGCGACCTCGGGCCGCCCGTGTTCGAGCGCGGCGGCGGGCCTACGTACGTGCGCGCCGATCTCACCGACGCAGGCGACGCGTTCGCCGTCGCGCGCGGCCACGACGCCGTCATCCACGCGGCGGCGATCCCGGACCCGCAGCACACGCCGCCGCACGTCGTCTTCTCCAACAACCTGCTGGCGACGTTCAATGCGCTCGAGGCGGCCGTGCGCTTCGGCGTGCCGCGGTTCGTGAACGTGTCGAGCGAGACCGTGCCGGGCTTCTTCTTCCCCGAGCGCGACTGGATCCCCGACTACGCGCCGATCGACGAGGACCACCCGATCCGCCCGCAGGATCCGTATGCGCTCTCCAAGCACTTCGGCGAGCAGCTGATGGACGCGGCGGTGCGGCGGTCGGACATCCGCTGCATCTCGATCCGCCCGTCGTGGGTCCAGTGGGAGGGCAACTACGAGCACAACCTCGGCCCGAACCTGCGCGACCCCGACGAGGGCAGTGCGAGCTTCTGGAGCTACATCGACGCGTACGACCTCGCCGACGCCCTGCGCCTGGCGGCGGAGAGCGACCTGCCCGGGCACGAGGTGATGTACATCGCGTCACCGGACAACTGCGCGAACCGCCCGCTGGTCGAGATGATCCGCCGCCACCACGGCGACGTCGAGGTGCGGGAGCTCGACCGCGAGGACGCGTCGGGCACGTCGATCGCGCGGGCGCGCCGCCTGCTCGGCTACGCGCCCTCGCGCTCGTGGCGTGACTACCTCAGCGAGGACGGGCGATTGCTGCCCGGACCGCGCGACCGGCTCGCCCGCGGGGAGACGGGCGTGCAGCGCGGACGCGCGATCGCTTGACCTTGAACGGCACCGCGTCCCCGTCCGGGCCGGAGCCGTGGAGGGAATGCTGCATGAGCCTGTGGACATCGATCGGAATGAACAACATGGACCCAGTGTGCGGCCCATGCCCCATCAATTCAAATGATCGTTTCTACAGCCTGATAAGCACCGGTTATGCGGGGATCGGCGGCCGCTCCCGGTCCACCCGGGCCGCAGCGTAGGCCTCGTCCTCGTCGAGCGTCTCGGCGGCGAGTAGCGCCTCGGTCAGCGAGTCGAGCCGATCGCGATGCTCGCTGAGCAGCCGCGTCACCGCGGCGTGCGCCTCGTCGACGATCCGGCGCACCTCGTCGTCGATCAGCTTGCGCGTGCTCTCGGACACCTCGGACGAGCCGGGCAGCAGCGGGCCCTGCGCGTCGCTCGGGATCACCGCGACCGGGCCGATCTCGCGGCTCATCCCCCAGCGCCCGACCATCTGGCGCGCGATCATCGTCAGCTGCTGGATGTCGGACTCGGCGCCGGCGCTGATCGAGTCGTACACCAGCTCCTCTGCGACGCGCCCGCCGAGCGCGACGCGGATCCGCGTGAGCAGGTGCTCCTCGTCGTAGTTCGTGCGCTCGACGTCGGGCGCCGAGATCGTCACGCCGAGCGACATCGTGCGCGGGATGATCGAGACCTTGCGCACGGGGTCGGCGCCCGGCGTGAGCATCCCGACGATCGCGTGGCCGGCCTCGTGGTAAGCGGTGCGGCGCTTCTCGGCGTCGGTGAGCACGAGGCCGCGCGGCGCGCCGAGCACGATCTTCTCCAGCGAGTCCGTGAAGTCGGCCTCCGCGACCTTCTCGTGGCCGCGGCGGGCGGCGAGCAGCGCCGCCTCGTTGGCGAGGTTCGCGAGGTCGGCGCCGACCATGCCGGGCGTCGACGCGGCGAGCCGGTCGAGGTCGACGTCGGTGTCGAGCGGCAGCGAGCGCGTGTGGACCTCGAGGATCTTGCGCCGGCCGTCCTTGTCGGGCGGCGGCACCGTGACGCGGCGGTCGAAGCGGCCGGGCCGCAGCAGCGCCGGATCGAGCACCTCGGGCCGGTTCGTCGCCGCCACGACGATCACGGCCTCGCTCGACTCGAAGCCGTCCATCTCCGTGAGGATCTGGTTGAGCGTCTGCTCGCGCTCGTCGTTGCCGCCGAAGCCCGGGCCGCCGGACGAGCGGGAGCGCCCGATGGCGTCGAGCTCGTCGATGAAGACGATCGCCGGCTGTGAGGCCTTGGCCTGCGTGAAGAGGTCGCGCACGCGCGAGGCGCCGATGCCGACGATCGCCTCGACGAACTCGGACGCCGAGACGCTGAAGAACGGCACGCCCGCCTCGCCCGCCACCGCGCGCGCGAGCAGCGTCTTGCCGGTGCCGGGGCGGCCGGCGAGCAGCACGCCGCGCGGGATCCGGCCGCCGAGCTTGCGGTAGCGGTCGGGGTTCTTGAGGAAGTCGACGACCTCGGTGAGCTCGCTCTTAGACTCGTCGATGCCCGCGACGTCCCTGAACGTGACCTTCGTCTGCGCGCCCTCGATCCGCCGCGCGCGCGAGCGGCCGAACGCGCCGAGCGCGTTCATCTGCCCGCCGGCGGCGCGCCGCGAGATCCACACGAACAGCGCGACGAGCAGGATCACCGGGCCGAAGCCGAGGATCAGGTTGAGCAGGAAGCCGCGGCCCTCGTTGATCGGCTTCGCCTCGATGGTGACGTTGTGGTCCTGCAGCTGGCTCGACAGTGCGTCGGTGTTCGCGAACGTCGGGATCTGCGTCTCGAAGTTCGGGACCGCGTCGGCGTTCTTGTCGTCCGGCGGGTACTTGAAGTCCTTCTTGAACTCGCCGCTGACCGACTCGCCCTGCGTCGATATCTTCGTGACGTTGTTCGCCTGGACCTGCTCCAGGAACGTCGGGTTGTACGGGATCGTCACCGACTTCTCGCGCCCGGGCGCGAAGATCGCGACGCTCAGGTAGTTGAGCGCCAGCAGGACGAGCACGAGCACCCAGAAGCGCCCGCCGACGGACCGCCAGGAGCTCTTCGGCTTGCTCTGGTCGTCGCCGCGCGGCAGCGGAGTGCGCGGTCGGCGCTCGTGGGGAGCCTCGTCAGCCATCCGCTTGATTGTCGCAGTTGACGTGTTGGGCGCGGCTGGAACAGGATGGGCAATGGCCGAGGACGGAATCACCAGACGCGACTTCCTCGACGGGGTCGCGATCACCGCCGCGGGGCTGGCGGCCGCTGCAGCTGCCCCCCACCTCACGGGCGCCGAGGCGGCGCTTGCGTCGGTCTCGCAGGATGCGCCGTACCCGCCGACCGCGACGGGAATCACCGGTCAGCGGAACAAGGTCATCCGCGACGTGATGGCGATCGACGGGTTCCCGAACCCGCGCGACGTGCACTCCACCAAGGGCGGGCCGGGGATCCACCCGCGCCACGTGCGCGACGTCGACGACGTCTACGACCTCGTGGTGGTCGGCGCCGGCGCGAGCGGACTCGCGGCGGCGAAGTGGTATCAGGACCGCTTCGGGCCGGACTCGCGGATCCTTCTGATCGACCCGCTGCCCGACTTCGGCGGGCACTCGCACCGCAACGAGTTCCACATCGGCGACACGACGCTGCTGCGCAACGGCGGCACGGTCAACCTCGACAGCATCGGCACGTGGAACCGGCCGGCCGGCAGCCTGCTCGACATCCCCGGCTCCTACGGCCAGCCGGCGCTCGACATGCTCGCGTTCTGCGGCGTCGACCCGGCCAACTTCCCGAGCACGTCGGGCCCCGGCATCCCGAGCTCGTACGGGCTGCGGACGATGCTGCTGTTCCCGCGCCGCGACTTCGGCAACGACTACCTGGTCGCGAACAAGACCGCCGCCCAGACGTGGACCGAGTTCCTCACCGGCACGCCCTACTCGCCGCAGGCGCGCGAGGGCATCGCGCGCGTGTTCGACGACGAGACCACCGACTGGATCTCGCTCAGGGACGGGCCGAAGGACGACCAGGAGAAGAAGGCGATCCTCGCCCGGATCACCTACAAGCGCTACCTGATGGACTACGTCGGCCTCAACGAGCAGGCCGCGAGCTGGTTCCAGCGCCGCTCGCACGGCCTGTTCGCCGCCGGCATCCACGTCACCCAGGCCGGCGATATGTGGGCGCTCGAGGAGGACGGCTTCGCCGGCCTAAACCTCAACAGCAACATCTTCCCGGGCATCGGGCGCACCGCGCAGCAGGACATCCAGGCGGACGGCGGCCCGACGCGCGCGTGGCCGGACGGCAACACATCGCTCCTGCGCCTGCTCGTCAGCAGGCTGATCCCGAACGCGATCGGCGACGTCGGTGGCGCGCGGCCGACACAGGAGACGATCCTGGTCGCCGACGCCGACTATGGCCAGCTCGACAAGCGCAGCAACAGCGTGCGCATCCGGCTCCGCCACACGGTCGTCGACGTCCGGCCCGCGAAGGGCGGTAGGCACAAGCTCGCCGAGATCGTCTACGTGCCCACCGGCGGCGACGGCCGGCGCGGCCAGCGCGTGCGGGCGCGGCACGTCGTGATGGCGTGCTGGAACCGGGTCACGGCGCGGCTCGTCGACGGCCTCCCGCACGACCAGGTCGCGAACCTCGACTATGCGCGCAAGGCGCCGCTGATCTACTGCCGCGTCGCGCTGCGCAACTGGCAGGCGTTCGCCGACGCGAAGATCTCCAGCGTCCAGCCGCGCGGCAACAGCCTGTTCTGGGACAGCACGACCCTGCAGGCCGGCGTCCGCTTCGGGAGCGTCTACGGGCCGACGCCGAACACGCCGGACAAGCCGGCCCTGATCAGCCTCACGTCGACGCCCGGCAGCCTGCGGGCGCGGTCGCAGCTCGAGTCCTACGAGGAAGGTCGCAAGACCATGCTCGAGATGAGCTTCCGCGACTACGAGGACGCGATCGTCGACGTGCTCGACCGCAGCCTGAACGTGGCGGGCGGCGACTTCGACCCCGCGCGCGACATCCACGCGATCGCGGTCAACCGCTGGAACTACGGCTATGCGTACGAGCTCACGTCGATCTACGACCCGTCGCTGTTCGGGCCGGTGGCAAACCAGCCGCAGGTGAAGGGAAGGCGGCCGTACAGGAACGTCTCCATCGCCAACAGCGACTCGGGCGCCTTCGCCTACACGCACAGCGCGATAAACGAGGCCTACCGGGCGGTGCAGGAGCTACCCGGCTAGCGCATCGCGCACGATCTGCACGGGGTGGCGCGCCTGCACGCCCACCCCGTGCGCGATCTGCTGGCGGCACGAGACCCCCGTCGCGGCCACCAGTGTCTCGGCGTCCTCGGCCCGCAGGGCCGGGAACAGGCGTGACTCGCCGATCCGCATCGACAGCTCGTAGTGCTCTGACTCGAAGCCGAACGACCCGGCCATCCCGCAGCAGCCGGCGTCGAGCTCGACGACCTCGGCACCCGGGATCCGTTCCAGCAGCGCGACCGTCGCTGCGGTGCCGGCGAGCGCCTTCTGGTGGCAGTGGCCGTGGAACACGACCCGCCGCGCCATCGGCTGCAGCCGCAGCACGCCCGCGTCGATCGCCTCCACCAGCAGCTCCTCGACGAGCCGCGCCTGCGCCGCCACCGCCTGCGCCCGCTCGTCGCCGGGCTGCAGCGCCAGGTGCTCCTCGCGCAGCGTGAGCAGGCACGACGGCTCGCAGCCGACGATCGGCACGCCGCGCTCGGCGTCCGGCGCGAGCCGCGCGGTCATGTCGGTGGCCATGTCGCGCGCCTGGTCGAGCAGGCCCTTGGAGATGCTCGCCCGCCCGCAGCAGCCCGCCGACTCCAGCCGCACCGCGTAGCCGGCTCCCTCCAGCAGCTCGACCGCCGCGCAGCCCACGGCCGGCTCGGTGAACGTGGTGAAGCTGTCGGCGAGGAACACCACCTCGCGGCCGCTGCGCCGTGCGCGGCGCCTGTCCCACCGGATCAGCGTGTCGCGGGTGAAGCGCGGCAGCGGGCGGCGGCGGTCGATCCCGGCGACGCGTTCGAGCAGGCGGCGCGGCGCGCGGTTGGACAGCGGCGCGGCGGCGGCGCCGAGCCGGTTGAGCCGCCGGATCGAGCCGAACAGCCGCGAGCGCAGCGGCACGCCGTGCGCGTCCTGGTAGTGCGAGAGGAACTCGGCCTTCAGCGACGCCATGTCGACGCTCAGCGGGCACTCGCTCTTGCACGCCTTGCACTCGAGGCAGAGGTCGAGGATCTCGTGCAGCCGCTCATCGCCGAGCGCCGCCCGCGGGTCCGGCTCGCTGAGCGCCTTCACGAGCGCGTTCGCGCGCCCGCGCGTTGCGTGCTCCTCCTCGCGCGTGGCCATGTAGGACGGGCACATCACGCCCGCGCCGGTCTTGCGGCAGGCGCCGATGCGCTGGCAGCGGTCGGCGGCAGCGCGCATGCCGCCGTCGAACGCCAGGCGGGTGGCGAGCGTGGCGGGCGGCGGCAGCGCCGGGTCGCGGAGGTCGCTCGTGATCGGCGCCGGGTCGACCATCACGCCGGGGTTCAGGCGGTTGTGTGGGTCGAACAGCGCCTTGGTGCGGCGCATCGCCTCGTACAGGCCGGGGCCGAAAATGCGCTCGTTGAACGCGCTACGAACGCGGCCGTCGCCGTGCTCGGACGAGTTCACGCCGTCGAACTCCGCCACCAGCTCCATCACCTGCTCGGCGACGGCCTCCATCGTGGCGATCCCGCCGGGCGCGGTGAGGTCGACGAACGGGCGGACGTGCAGGCACCCGACTGACGCGTGCCCGTACCAGCCGGCGGTGAGCCCGTGGGCGTCGAGGATCGCCTTGAAGCGCGCGACATATTCGCCGAGCCGCTCGGGCGCCACCGCCGTGTCCTCGACGAACGCGAGCGGCCGCCGCGCGCCCTCGCTGGTCGCCATCAGCAGCCCGAGGCCGGCCTTGCGGACCGTCGTCAGCGCGGCCTGCTCGGCGGCGGTCTCGGCGCGCAGCGTGTGGTACGCGTCCCAGCTCGACGCGAGCCGGTCGAGCTTCGCCGCCGCGCCGTCGTCGAAGAACGTCACGTACAGCAGCGCCGCGGGATCGCCCTCGATGAGCTCGGACAATCGGCGGTACTCGAGCTTGGACCGCGCGAGCCCGAGGATCGTGCGGTCGATCAGCTCGACCGCCGCGGGCTCGAGCTCGAGCGCCGCGTCGGTGGCGGCGATCGCGGCGGCCAGCGAGTCGAAGTGGCCGACCGCGAACACCCGCGTCCTGGGCAGCTCGACCAGGCCGACGGTCGCCCCGGTGATCGCGACCAGCGTGCCCTCGGAGCCGGTCACGAGCCGCGCGAGGTTGAAGTCGCGCGCGAGCCGGTCGAGCCGGTAGCCGCCCGACTGGCGCCAGTGCTTGGGGTAGCCGGTGGCGATCGCGTCGGCGTGGTCGCGCAGGATCCCGCGCAGGCCGTCGCGGATCGGCGCCGGGCCGGTGTCGGCGCCGAGCGTCGCGCGCGAGCCGTCGGCCAGCACCACGTCGAGCTCGTGGACGTGGTCGACGGTGGTGCCGTAGACGATCGAGTGGCTGCCCGACGAGTTGTTGCCGATCATCCCGCCGATCGTCGCCCGGTTGGACGTCGCGGTGTCGGGCCCGAAGCCGAGCCCGTGCCGCTGCGCGGCGCGGTTGAGGTCGTCCTGCACCACGCCGGGGCCGACGCGCACGCGGCGCGCCGCGGTGTCGATCTCCCCGATCGCGTCCATGTGCCGCGACGTGTCGAGCACGAGCGCGCCGGCGCCGATCGCCTGGCCGGTCAGGCTGGTGCCGGCGCCGCGCATCACGACGGGGACGTCGAAGCGGCCGGCGAGCGCGATCGCGGCGGCCACGTCGTCGCCGTCGCGCGGGAACGCGACCAGCAGCGGGTCGCGCGCGTACATGCTCGCGTCGGACGCGTACAGGTGGCGCGTGTAAGCGTCCGCGCGCACGTCGCCGCGCAGCTCCCGGTGCAGAGCATCCTCCAGCGCCGTCACAGCGAGGGCAGCAGCGTCCCGGCGGCGATGACCGACGCCATCGTGTGCAGGAAGCGCGGGTCGCCGTCCACCTCGCGCGGGCGGAACCCGGTCGGCGCGCCGCCCTCGAAATCGGCGGCGAGCGCGGCGCGGATCTCCCGCGCGGCCTTCTTGCTCGTCTGCGCCTGGGTCAGCCACGGCTCGAGCGAGCGCTCGACGTCGCGGAACTCGACGTCGGTGCCGCCGACCAGCGCGGCCAGCTCGTCGAGCGGCAGCATGCGCGTGTGCGACGGGTCGCGCAGGCGCTCGAGCCGGTTCTGGGTCACGGCGATCGCCGGGTCGGGGTCGCAGATCAGGTCCGCGACGGCGAGCCGCCCGCCCGGCCGCAGGACGCGGCGCATCTCGGCGACCTGGACGGCGGGGTCCTCGAAGTGATGGAGCGCGAAGCGCGAGACCACGACGTCGAACGCACCGTCCACGAACGGCAGCGCCGCGGCGTCGGCCTGCATGAAGACGACGTTGCGCAGGGCGGCGCGTTTGGCCTCGATCCAGCCGCGGTCGAGCATCGCCTTGGTGCTGTCGACTGCCACGGCGACGCGCACCCGCGGCGCGACCTGGCGGGCGACGTGGCCGGTGCCGGCCGCGACGTCGAGCACGAGGTCGTCCTCGGCCAGCTCCAGGCGGTCGAACAGCCAGTCCGCGTCGACCGTGAAGAGCCTGTTGAACTCCGGGTCCTCGAACGCGGGCGCCTGCTTCGTGAACGCCCGCTCCACCGCCTCGGAATGATCCGGCACGGGTCTGAGCGTAGCCTCTGGTCTGCACGATGCCCGACGCCATCCCGGTCTACGTCCACCTGCTGCGCGCCAAGGACCTGATCGACCGCGAGTACGCCCGGCCGCTCGACGTGCCTGCGCTGGCGCAGGCCGCGCACGCCTCCCCCGCGCACTTCAGCCGCAGCTTCAAGCGGGCGTTCGGCGAGACGCCGCACCGCTACCTGCAGCGGCGCCGGATCGAGCGCGCCCAGGAGCTCTTGCGCGGGACCACGCTGTCGGTGACCGAGGTCAGCCTCGAGGTCGGGTACTGCAGCCTCGGCTCGTTCAGCGCGGCGTTCCGCGACCAGGCCGGCGAGCCGCCGAGCGAGTACGCGCGGCGCTGGCGTGGGGCGGGCGCGCCGGCGATCCCGGCCTGCTTCACGATGATGTACACACGGCCGGTGGGATCGAGCAGTTCTCGAGAAGCGGATGCCGCCGCGCGCCCGTAGCGTGGCGGCCATGATCACGCAGCTCTCCCACACCACCATCTGGGTCCTCGACCAGGACGAGGCGCGCGACTTCTACACCGGCACGCTCGGCTTCGAGCTGAAGGTCGACGAGACGATGGACGGCTTCCGCTGGCTGACGGTGAGCCCGCCCGGCACCGACCACGAGCTGATCCTGCTCGAGCCGGGGCCGCCGATGATGGACGCCGAGGCGGCCGAGCAGGTGCGCGCGCTGGTCGCCAAGGGCGTGCTCGGGCCGGGCGCGTTCCGCACCGACGATTGCCGCGCGACCTACGCGCAGCTGCGCGAGCGCGGCGTGACCTTCCTGTCCGAGCCGACCGAACGGTTCTACGGCGTCGAGGCGACGCTGCGCGACAACTCCGGCAACTGGTTCAGCATGACGCAGCCGCCAAGCGGCGATCCCCGGTGAAACACGGGGTCTGACCGCTTAGCGCGGGATCTCGACGACCATGCGGCAGCCGCGGGGCTCGCGCGGCTCGGCGCGGATGACTCCGCCGTGGGCGTCGACGATCCAGCGTGCGATCGCCAGGCCGAGGCCGGTCCCGCCGTCGCGGGTGGCGCGCGCGGCGTCGGTGCGGTGGAAGCGCTCGAACACGCGCTCGGCCTCCTCGGGCGGGATGCCGGGACCCTCGTCGGCGACGACGATCGTGGTCCGGCCGGCCGTGGCCGCGTGGGCGCCGAGCCAGACGCGGCCCTCGGGCGGCGAGTGGCGGACGGCGTTGTCGAGCAGGTTCGCGACCACCTGGTGCAGGCGCTCGGGGTCGCCGGTGGTGAGCAGGTTGCCGGGCTCGACGCACACCTTCAGCCGCACCGGCCGGTCGCCGAGCGCGCACTCGCGCGCGGCCTGCTCGAGCAGCGTGCGGATCCCGAACTCGACGTGCTGGACCTCGAGCGCGCCGCTCTCCAGCCGCGAAAGGTCGAGCAGCTGGGCGACGAGGCGGCCGAGCCGTTCGGTCTGAGCGAGCGCGGTGCGCAGCGCGCGCGGGTCGGGTGGCTCGACGCCGTCCGCGAAGTTCTCGAGCAGCGCCTGGAGCGCACCGAGCGGGGTGCGCAGCTCGTGCGAGACGTTGGCGACGAGCTCGCGCCGCATGCGGTCGGCATCGCCGAGCTCGGCGGCCATCGCGTTGAACGCGCGCGCCAGGTCGCCGACCTCGTCGCGCGATGTCGCCCGCACGCGGCGGCCGTAGTCGCCGCGCGCCATCGCCGAAGCCGCGTCGGCCATCTCACGCATCGGCGACGTCATCCCGCGCGCGAGGAACTGGACGATCGCGAGCCCGAGCAGGGCCGCGAGCGTGGCGCGCACCGGCAGGCTCAGTCCGGCCTTGTGGCCGATCGCCAGCACCACCGCGGTCCCCCAGACCGTGGCGACGATCACCACGCCGAGCTTGACCTTGATCGAACGCAGCCGGTCGAGCGGTCTCATGCCTGCAGCGCGTAGCCGACGCCGTGAACCGTGCGGACGAGCTCGGAGCCCAGCTTGCGCCGCAGGCCGCGGATGTGCGAGTCGACGGTCCGCTGGCCGGATCCGTCGCGCCAGCCCCAGACCTCGGCCAGCAGCTGCTCACGCGTGAACACCACGCCGGGGCGCGCGGCGAGCGTGCGCAGCAGGTCGAACTCGGTCGGCGTGAGGTGCTTCTCGGCGCCCGCCACCGTCACGCGCCGGCGCGCAGGGTCGACGTGCAGCGGGCCGAGCGCGATCGCCTCACCGGGCGGCTCGGGCCGCCGCTCGACGCGCCGGAGCAGCGCCTTGATCCGCGCGACGAGCTCGCGTGGCGAGAACGGCTTGGTCATGTAGTCGTCCGCGCCGACCCCGAGGCCGACCAGGACGTCGGACTCGTCGTCGCGCGCGGTGAGCATCAGCACCGGCACCGGCCGGTCGCGCTGGACGCGCCGGCAGACCTCCAGCCCGTCGAGCCCGGGGAGCATCAGGTCGAGCACGACGGCGTCCGGCCGCACGCGCTCGCAGAGCGCGACGCCGCCCGGGCCGTCACCGGCCACCTCGACCGCGAACCCCTCGGCCCGCAGGCGCGCCGCGACGGCGCCGGCGATCACCTCCTCGTCCTCGATCACGCAGATCAGCGGAGCACCCACGAATCCGAGTGTGCCAGGGCGATGTGGACGCCACGGGCGGTTCCCGTGCAGGTTCCGTGCAGGCCCTCGGCCGGGCTATACTCCCGGGCCCCGCGGATGTAGCTCAGTTGGCTAGAGCGTCTGCTTGCCATGCAGAAGGTCGAGGGTTCGAGTCCCTTCATCCGCTCCTCGAGACCGCGCCGTGTGCGCGGTTTATCTTTTTGATCGCTTGGCGGTACCGTCAAGGCCGTGCGAGCGGCGCTGCCGGGAAGTGAGCTTGCGGGAGGCGCGGACGTGGTGCGCTTCGTGCGGACGCTCTCCGCGGCGTCCAACCAGGAGCAGCTCAAGCGCAACTTCCTCACGGGCTTCGGCCGACTGCTCGGGGTACCGATGTACGGGTACGCGCTGGTCGACTCGACCGGCTACCCGACGTGCGTCGCGACCGGCAATGTGAGCCCCACGTTCGTGGCGCGCTACGAGCGTGACGCCAAGGACGTCGATCCCGTGCTCGCGCTCGCGTACGACAGCGGCAAGCCGACCTACAACCTGGCGATCATGGCGCCGGACGAGTGGCTGGAGTCCGACGTCTACCGCCTCGCCTACTGCGTCCACGACATGCGCCACGTGGTCGAGGTGCCGGTCCGCAGCGCCGGCAAGATCACCGGCAACGTCCACTTCGCGACCAGCGACCCGGACTGGGGCATCAGCTCGAAGGACATCCGGCTGGCCGACGCCCTTGGCGACGTCGTGGCGCTGACGCTGGAGGCGATCGAGGGGCGCGAGCGGGTGGAGCGCGAGCGCGACCAGGCGCTGGCGGTACTCGACCTCGCGGGCACGGCGTTCGCGGTCAGCGACCCGCTCGAGACCGAGGTGCACCTCAACGACGCCGCCCGGCGGCTGCTCGCGGAAATCGTCGACGCCGAGGAGCGGCTGCACCGGCTCCTCGCCACACCGACACTGCGCGGTGGCTGCTCGCGGCGGATCGACGTCGAGCTGCGGACCGGCGAGGCGGCGATCCTGCACGGCCACCTGCGCCCGCTCGACGACGACGGCGCGCATGTCGCCGTGTTCGAGCTCGAGCGCGAGCAGCTCGGCATCGCACCCGGC
>DATDKF010000209.1:0-3546 GCA_036520135.1 Solirubrobacteraceae bacterium | reverse complement strand
CCGCGCCGCCCGCTCTTGCTCGAGGAGGTCGAGCGACCCTTGGAAGCTCCGGGCAGCGCTCCAGTCACACCGCTCAACATCCGCTTGACGCGAGACTGCGTCGGCTGGCTGCGCTGCAGCCACCCACCGGCGAGCCCGCGCCGCTGCGGTGCGGCCGGCCGCCGTCGCTGGTTGCGAGCGGCGCCGGAGCGGCTGAAGCGGCCGGTTGCGGCCGTGGACGAACGGCGTGCCTGGGTGCGGCTGGACATGGGGGGCCTCCTGGCGTCGGGAATGCACGTCCTACCCACACATTTCGCGCGCCATCACGGACTGTCAGCGACAAGGCCGAGCGGCTGGGTTAGTCGGGACGCTGACATGCCGATCCGGGCCGGAGCGGAGCGGCGCAGGAATCGAACCTACCAACGACTGGGCTACAGCCGCCTGCCGGTTTTGAAGACCGGATGGGGCACCAGCCCCGTGCCGCTCCGAAGCCAAGGCTAGGCCGCCGCGGGGAGCGCGGCGTACCGCTCGGCGTGGCCGCGGCGGCGCGCGAGGGCGGCCAGCGGGGCCATGAGGACGCGCACCATCCAGGCCGGCGGGAACGGGGCCTTGACCTCGCGCCGGAAGCGCTGGACGAAGAGGGCGAGGTGCATCGGCTTGGGCATGCCCTTGCTCGTCACGTTGCCCTCGATCGCGAGCTCGACGGTGGTCTCGAGCAGCTGCTCCATGTCGAGCGCCGGGACGACCTCGACGCGGCAGCGGGCGACGTCGTCGCCCGCGTTCGCGAAGCGATGGACGGTGCCGGTCGGCACCACGACGGTCTCGCCCGGGCCGGCGACGACGCGCCGCAGGCCGCGGCGGAAATTCATCGTCCCCTCGAGGACGTGGAAGCGCTCCTCCTGGGCGGGGTGGACATGCGCGCCGGGCACGTGGCCGTCGGGCGTGAGCGAGAGCTCGAACTCGAGCAGCTCGCCGCCGGTGTCGCGGGACGTCTGCAGGAAGGTGATCTGCTCGCCGCTCACGGGGTTGGTGATGGTCTGTCCGCTGTATGCCATGACTGGCTCCTTGACACTGGCTTGATTTGATGCCAGGAGCCTTCCGGCCGACGCGTCGCGCGTCGTCGGCCGCAAGCGCGATTCAGCACCCGTCGAGCGATCGATTCACCGCCGTCCGCGAGAACGACGCGCCGTCATCCGGGAGGACTACGAGCGCCAGCGGAGGACGGCGACCGCGACGATGTAGGTGATGCCGCCGAGCGCGCCGAGCTGCGACCACGGCTCGCCGTCCTCGCCCTGCGCGACCTCGACGAGGAACGCGCCGATGATCACCGCGATCAGCACGAAGCCGGTCAGCGCGGTGGCGGTGATGTCGATCTTCGCCCAGCGCTCGTCGCGGCCCGGGCCGCTGAGCCCGCGCACGGTCTCACTGCGGCCGAAGACGAGGATCCCGGCGGCGAGCGCGACCATCACGCCGAGCGCCCAGAGCCCGTCGGCCAGGTCGCCGCCGATCCAGAACGCGCCGAGCATCAGCAGCCCGAGGAACACCGAGAACGCCGGCATGTACCAGCGGCTGCGATAGATCGGCTTATTCGTTGCCGTTTGCATGGAAGACCTCCTCAACGGTTCGGCCGAAGTAGCGCGCCAGGGCGATGGCCAACGGCAGGGAGGGCGTGTAGCGCTCCTTTTCGATCGAGTTGATCGTCTGGCGCGACACGTCCATCGCCTCCCCGAGCTGCTGCTGGGAGAGGCCCATCGCCGTCCGCAGGTCACGTACTTCGTTCTTCATTCGTGCGCGTAAAGTTAGCTTGACACCACCGATATGTCAAGCCTCCTTTCCATCAGGCATGAGATCATCGGGCCCATGCAACCCCGACGCCGAGGCCGGTTGGCCCTCGCCATCCACGCCGCGGTGTCGGGCATCGTCGTGCTGTCGACGACCGTGCTTTGGGCGGCGACCGGCGGCGGCACGTTCTGGCCGAAGTGGGTCTGGTTCGGCCTCGCGATCCCGATGGCGCTGCACGGCGCGCTCCACGGGGCGATCGGCGTCAAGCCCGGCCGCGCGCGCGGGATCGCCGTGCACGGCGCGATGAGCGGGGTGATCGGCGGCACCATGATCGTCACGTGGGCGCTGGCCGGCGGCGGCACGTTCTGGCCGCTGATCCCGCTGCTCGCGCTCGGCAGCATCCTCGGCACGCACGCCGCGCTCGCCGGCCTGATCCCGAAGCCCCAGCACGAGCTCGAGGAGCGGGTCGACGAGCTGACCCGCACGCGCCGCGGCGCGCTCGACGTCCAGGCCCACGAGCTGCGCCGGATCGAGCGCGACCTGCACGACGGCGCGCAGGCGCGGCTGGTCGCCCTGACGATGCAGCTCGGCCGCGCCGAGGCGCGGCTGGAGGAGCACCCAGAGGCCGCCGAGCTGGTCCGCGAGGCGCGCGGGGAGGCCAGCGCCGCGATCGCCGAGCTGCGCGACCTCGCGCGGGGCATCGCTCCGCCGGTGCTGGCCGACCGCGGCCTCCCCGCGGCGGTCGAGGCGCTCGCCGCCCGCGCCCCGATCAAGACGACCACCGAAGCGCGGGTCACGCGCCGCCCGCCGCCGGTCGTCGAGACCGCGGCCTACTTCGTCGTCGCCGAGTCGCTGACCAACGCCGGCAAGCACGCCGGCCCGGACGCCCGCGCCACGGTCTCGATCCGCGGCGAGGCGAACGCGCTGCGGATCGAGGTGGCGGACGACGGCAGCGGCGGCGCGGACCCGGACGGCAGTGGCCTGACCGGGCTGCGCCACCGCGTCGAGGCGCTCGACGGCGAGCTCGAGGTCATCAGCCCCGCCGGCAGCGGGACCACGATCGTGGCCCGGCTGCCGTACGCGTGAGCTGAGTCAGCTGCCTGCGGCCTGCGTGTACAGGCTTCGCGACACCGAGCCCTGGTAGGGCCCGAACATCACCTTCGGCAGCGTCGAGTAGTGGTACGAGTTGACCGAGGCGACGGAGCCGCCGGCGATCCACCCGCCGCCGCTCGAGCCGCCGGTCATGTCGCAGTCGATGCCCATCGTCGGCGGGTTGGCCGACGTGTCGTTGTACCGCAGCGGCGACGTGCAGACCCACAGCCGCTGGCCGTTGAACGGCGGCGCGGCCGGGTAGCCATGCGCGGCGTACGTCTGCTGGCGCGTGTAGTTGAACGCCGGATTGCGGCCGCCGACGACGTCGGTCAGCGCGCGGCCGCCATTGAGGTTGACCACGGCGGCGCCGTTGTCGAAGGAGAAGTCGCCGCTCGTCGCCCAGCCGGTGGTGGTGAGCAGCCGGCGGGCGGTCCACGAGCCGTAGGGCGCGCTGCCGTCAGCGTAGGCCGGGACGAACGCCCAGTTGGTGTGGAACTCGTTCGCGCCGTCGTTGACGCAGTGGCCGGCGGTCCAGACCACGCTCTTGTTGCCGCTCAGCAGCGCGGTGCCGGAGCACACGTAGTTCAGGCCGTCGTCGGTGAAGAAGACCTTGCCGTTCGTGCTCGTCGGCTGGGACGTGTATGGCGGCGCGATCTGCACGGCCGAAGTGCGCTTCTTCCCCGGGCTCGCCGC
>DATDKF010000208.1:0-18846 GCA_036520135.1 Solirubrobacteraceae bacterium | reverse complement strand
AGCCGCTGACCGAGCAGGGCAACAGCCGCGAGCTGTTCTGCACGAACGTCGCCTGCCCGGCGCAGACCGCGCGGCGGCTGATCCACTGGGCCTCGCGCTCGGCCGCCGACATCGAGGCGATCGGGCCCGTATGGATCGAGCGGCTCGCCGAGTCGGGCGACCTCGAACGGCCGTCGGATTTCTACGCGCTCACCCGCGAGCGGCTGCTCGAGTTCGACGGTATCGCCGACATCTCGGCCGACCGCATGATCGAGTCGATCGAGCGCAGCAAGCCCGTGGGCCTGCGCCGCGCGCTGATCGGCCTGGCGATCCCGATGGCGTCCGACGCCACCGCGATGCGGCTCTGCCGCGCCGGCTACGCCAGCCTCGACGAGGTCGCCGACGCCGACGAGGAGGCGCTCCAGCAGGTCGAGGACATCGGCCCAAAGGTCGCCGCCAGCCTGCACTCGCACCTCAACCGCGAGAGCACGCGCGCGGAGCTGGCGCGGCTGCGCGAGTTCGGCGTGAGCCTCGACGTGCGCGAGGAGGACCTGCCGCCCAAGGTCGCCGCCGACGCCCCGCTGGCCGGCAAGACCGTGGTCATCACCGGCACGATCGCCGACCCGCGCAGCGGCGAGAAGATCCCGCGGCCGACGTTCCAGCGGCTGTGCGAGAAGGCCGGCGCCGCGACCGCGTCGTCGGTGTCAGCCAGCACCGACATGTTGATCTGCGGCGAGAACGTCGGCGCGGCGAAGACCACGAAGGCCGAGAAGCTCGGCGTCGAGGTCGTCGACCAGGGCGATATCTGGCGGTTGTTGATCGACGCGGGCGTGGCGTGATGGCGATCGTACGCCTGCGCGGGCAGCTCAAGCAGATGGCAGGCGCCGCCGAGCACACGCTCGACGCGCCGTCGGTCGGCGATCTGCTGCGCGCACTCGAGCAGCAGCATCCGGCCCTCGGCGGCTGGATCCTCGACGAGCGGGGCGAGGTGCGCCGCCACATCAACGTCTTCGTCAACGGCGAGCTCGGCGGGCAGGACACGCCGGTCGGCGCCGACGACCGGGTGGACGTGCTGCCCGCGCTTTCGGGAGGATGCAGCCGATGACCGAGCTGCTCGTGGGCACGCGGAAGGGGCTGTTCGCGCTGGCGGGCGAGCCGGGCGCGCCGTTCGAGGTCACCGACCGCGCGTTCCCGGGCGAGATCGTCGAGTACGCGCTGCTCGACGACCGGTCCGGCCGCCTACTCATCTCCGTCACCTCCCCGTTCTACGGGCCGAAGGTCTGGTACGCGGACCCGGACGAGGGCTGGGAGCAGGCCGAGGGCCTCGAGCTCCCCGAGGGCGGAGACGAGGCGCTCCAGCGCATCTGGGTGCTCACCCCGGGCGTGGCCGACGGCGCCATCTACGCGGGCGGCGACCCGGGCGTGCTGTTCGAGAGCCGTGACGGCGGCGCGACGTTCAGGCTCAACCGCGGGCTGTTCGAGCTGCCCTCGCGCGAGCGCTGGCAGCCCGGCGCCGGCGGGCTCTGCCTGCATTCGATCGTGCCGTGGCCGGACGATCCGAACCGCCTCGCCGTCGCCGTCTCGGCGGCCGGCGTGTGGCTGACCGACGACCGCGGGGCGACGTGGCGAAGCGGCAACGAGGGGATCAACCCCAAGTACCTGCCCGAGGACGCGCCGCCCGACGAGGTCGCGCTCTGCGTGCACAGCCTCGACCGCGCGGCGACCCGCCCGGAGCGGATGTTCATGCAGTTCCACGGCGGCGTCTACCGCTCCGACGACGCGGGCGCGACCTGGATCGACGTCGCGGACGGCCTGCCGTCGGACTTCGGCTTCCCGCTCGCACTCGACCCGGCCGACCCGGACAGCGCGTACCTGATCCCGCTCGCGGCCGACGTCGACCGCGTGACGCCTGAGGGTCGCGTGCGCGTGTACGAGACGCGCGACGCGGGGGCGAGCTGGGCGGCGCGCGGCGAAGGCCTGCCGTCCGAGGGCGCGTACCTGACGATCCTGCGCCAGGCGTTCGCGGCGACCGGGTCCGGCGACGCGCTCGAGCTCTACTTCGGCGCCACGTCGGGGACCGTGTACGGCTCGCGCGACGCGGGCGCGACGTGGTTCGAGGTGGCGCGCGACCTGCCGCCGGTGCTGTCGATCACCGCGTCAGCGGGATCTCGGCCCTGACGCTCGTCCCCTCGCCGTGCGGCGACTCGACGGTGAGCGTGCCGTCGAGCGCCTCGATGCGGTCGCACAGGCCCGAGAGCCCGCTGCCCGCCGCGGTGTCCGCGCCGCCGACGCCGTCGTCGCTGATCACGAGCTGCAGGCACCCGTCGTCGACCGCCACGTGGATCGCCGCCTCGCCCGCGTGCGCGTACTTGGCGATGTTGGTGAGCGCCTCGGATGTGACGAAGTAGACCGCGGCCTCGACGTCGGTCGGCAGCGGCTGCTCGGGCACGCCGTCCACGGACACCGGCACCGGCGCGCGCGCGGCGAGCGCCTCCAGCGCCGGGCCGAGCCCGCGGTCGCTGAGCACGGCCGGGTGGATGCCGCGGGCGAGCTCGCGCAGCTCCTTGACGGCGAGCTGCGCCTCCTCGCGCGCCTGGGCGACGAGCTTGGCCGCGGCGGAGGGGTCGTCGCGAATCTTCGCCTCGGCCATCCCGAGCGTGACCGCGACCGCCACCATCCGCTGCTGCGCGCCGTCGTGCAGGTCGCGCTCGATCCGGCGGCGCTCGGCGTCGGCCGCCGCGATGATCCGCTGGCGGGCGGTGCGCAGGTCGTCGACCCGCTCGCGCAGCGCACGCGCACGACGCTGCTCGGGGGGCTCGGCGGGGAACCGGATCTGGCGCATCCCCACTGGAGGGTAACCGGCCGCGCGACTTCTCAAAGTGTCCATTCGTGCGCGGGGTCGTTCGCGACCGCCCACGCGCGCGTCGGTCCCGCCATCACATTCAGGTAGTAGAGCTCGTAGCCGGGCGGGGCCGAGACCGTGTGGTAGCCGCGCGGGACGAGCACGATGTCGCCGTCGCGGACGGTGACCGTCTCGTCGTGCCCGCCGTCCGCCGTGTAGACGCGCTGGAGCGCGAAACCGTGCGCGGGGGAAATGCGGTGGTAGTAGGTCTCCTCGAGCAGCGACTCCTCGGGCAGCGCGTCGCGGTCGTGCTTGTGCGGCGGGTAGCTCGACCAGTGGCCGGCGGGCGTGAGCACCTCGCAGACCAGCAGCGAGTCGGCCTCCTGGTCGGCCATGAGGATCGGCTTGATCGTGCGCTCGTGCGCGCCGTGGCCGCGCGTCTCGGTCTCGATGTCGTCGCCGCGCAGCACGCGCGCCGCGGCGCCGTCGCCCGCGGGCGCCATGCAGATCGCGACCTCGCCCTCGCCCTCGATCGCGTAGCGCGTGCCCGGCGGGAGGTAGACGGCGTCGGGCATGCCGGACCACGGGTCGGGCCGGCCGCCGAGGTCGCGCCAGTCGCCGATGCTGCACGTGCCGGAGATCACGACGACGCAGTGCTCTTCACGGCCGGTGTCGCGCTCGACCGGCGGGCCGAGCGTCACCACCTCGAAGCCGACGTACGACCAGTCGGCCGACGCGGGCGTGACCTTGCCGTGCGCGAGCAGGCTCACGGGGCCTCCACGTAGCGGCGCTGCGCCCGCCGCGCGCGCTCGTAGTCCTCGCGCGCCGCCCGCACCGACTCGTCGGCGGCGATCTGCGCCACCGGCACGTCCCACCAGCTGTCGTAGCTCGGCACGCCCGCGTAGCGATCGACCTCGACGTGCACGACGACCGGCCCGTCGTGCGCCTTGGCCTCCTCGAGCCCGGCGCGGAGCTCGTCGATCGTCCCCGCCCGGATCACGCGCGCGCCGAGGCTCTCGGCGTTGGTCGCGAGGTCGATCGGCGGCGGGTAGTGCGTCCCGAACTCGGCCGACCCGATCGAGCGCGACAGCGCGCCGATCGACGCGTAGCCGTGGTTCTGCACGAGCACGACGACGAGCTTGATGCGCTCGGCGACGGCGGTCGCCAGCTCGCCCGGGAGCATCAGGTACGAGCCGTCGCCGATCATCACGAACACCTCGCGCTCGGGCGCGGCGAGCTTGACGCCGATCCCGCCCGGGATCTCGTAGCCCATGCACGAGTAGCCGTACTCGACGTGGTAGCCCTTCGGGTCGCGCGCCCGCCACAGCTTGTGCAGGTCGCCGGGCATCGAGCCGGCCGCGCAGACGACGACGTCCTGCGGGCCGGCGGCGGCGTTGACCGCCCCGATCACCTCGGCCTGGCTGGGCAGCGGGGCGTGGTCCGCCGTGACGAGCCGCTCGACCTCGCGGGCCCACGCGGCGGCCTCGGTCGCGGCGCGCTCGGACCATGGCGCGTCGACGCTGTGGCCGGCGAGCGCGTCCTGCAGCGCCTCGAGCGCGAGCCGCGCGTCGCCCACGATCGCCAGGCCGCTGTGCTTGGCGGCGTCGAAGCCCGCGACGTTGACGTTGACGAAGCGCACGCCGGGATCCTGGAACGCCGACTTGGACGCGGTCGTGAAGTCGCTCCAGCGGGTGCCGACGCCGATCACGAGGTCGGCGTCGCGCGCCAGGCGGTTGGCCGCGGGCGTGCCGGTCGCGCCGATCGCCCCGAGCGCCGACCGGTGGTCCGACGGCAGCGCGCCGCGCCCTGCCTGGGTCTCGCCGACCGGGATCCCGGTCGCCTCGGCGAGCGCGGCCAGCGCGTCGGTCGCCTCGGCATAGATGACGCCGCCGCCGGCGACGATCAGCGGCCGCCGCGCCGCCTGGATCAGCCCGACCGCGCGCTCGAGCGCGTCGGGCGCCGGCGGCTGGCGGAACACGGTCCACACGCGCGGTTGCAGGAACGCCTCGGGCACCTCGACGGCCTCGGTCTGCACGTCCTCGGGCAGCGCGAGCGTCACGGCGCCCGTGTCCGCGGGATCGGTCAGCACGCGCATCGCCTCGAGCGCGGCCGGGACGAGCTGCTCCGGCCGGTCGATCCGGTCGAAGAAGCGCGACACCGGCTTGAAGCAGTCGTTGACCGACAGCGTGGCGTCGTGCGGCGCCTCGAGCTGCTGCAGCACGGGATGCGGCGTGCGCGTGGCGAACGTGTCGCTCGGCAGCAGCAGCACCGGAAGGCGGTTGATCGTCGCGAGCGCGGCGCCGGTGACCATGTTCGTCGCGCCCGGCCCGACCGACGTCGTGCACGCGTAGGTGCCGAGGCGGTTGCGCTGGCGCGCGTAGCCCGCCGCGATGTGCACCATCGCCTGCTCGTTGCGGCCCTGGTGGAACGGCAGCAAGTCTTGATGCTGCTGCAGCGCCTGGCCGAGCCCGGCGAGGTTGCCGTGGCCGAAAATCCCGAAGCAGCCCGCGAAGAACCGCGCGCGCACGCCGTCGCGCTCGATCTCCTGCGCCGCGAGGAACCGCACCAGCGCCTGCGCGACGGTCAGCCGCACGCTCACGTCACCACCTCCTCGATCCGCACCGGGCGGCCCTCGCGCAGCGAGCGCTGCGCCGCGAGCCCGATGACCAGCGGGGCGCGCGCGTCGGCGCCCGACACGGGCGGCGTCGCGCCCGTGCGCACCGCGTCGATGAACGCCTCCCACTCGCGCACGTAGCTCGGCACGTAGCGCTCGAGGAAGAAGTACGGCAGCCCCGGCATGCTCGTCCCGTCCGCCGTCCGCACCACGCCGGTGTGGGCGAGCGGGTTCTCCGACGCGGCCATGCCGCGCGAGCCGAACACCTCCACGCGCTGGTCGTAGCCGTAGACCGCGCGGCGGCTGTTGTCGATCGCGGTCAGGCAGCCGTTCTCGTGCACGAGCGTCACCAGCGCGGTGTCGACGTCGCCGGCCTCGCCGAACGCCGGGTCCACGTGCACGGCGCCGCGCGCGAACACCTCGACCACCTCGCTGCCGGTGACGTAGCGCGCCATGTCGAAGTCGTGGACCGTCATGTCGAGGAAGATCCCGCCCGAGCCGCGCACGTACTCCATCGGCGGCGGATCGGGATCGCGGCTCGAGATGCGCACGATCTGCGGCGTGCCGACGTCGCCGCGCACGACCGCCGCGCGGACCGCCTCGTGCGCGGGGTCGAAGCGGCGGTTGAAGCCGATCTGGAACGGGACGCCGGCCTCGCCCACGGCCGCCAGCGCGCGGTCGACCTCGGCGAGCACGAGCGAGATCGGCTTCTCGCAGAAGATCGCGCGGCCGGCGCGCGCGGCGGCGACGATCAGGTCCGCGTGCGTCTCGGTCGTCGAGCAGATCGCGACGGCGTCGACGTCCGCCAGCAGCTCCTCGACCGCGTCGAACGTCGGCACGCCGACGGCGCGCGCCGCGGCCCGATCCGGGTCGTGGACCGCCACGAGGCTCGCCCCGGGCACGCGCCGTGCGAGCAGGTCGGCGTGCATGCGGCCGATCCGGCCGACGCCGATCACGCCGACGCGCACGGTCGCCGTCCCGGTCGCGATCACCCGACCGCCTCCCAGCGCCCGCTGGCGGCCGACTTGAGCAGCGCCGCCTGCACGTCGCAGAACGCGAGCGCCTCGTCGAAGCTCGGCTGGTGCGGGCGCTCCTCGGCGACCGCGCGCAGGAACTCGAGGTCCTCGATCACCACGAGGTCCTCGAACCCGATGCCGTTCGCGTTGCCCGGCACGAAGCAGCCGTGGTAGGGGAAGCGCTCGCCGCCGAACACCGTGCGGTAGCCGCTGTGCAGCTCGTCCTCGACGAGGTAGACCTGCAGCTCGTTGAGCCGCTCGAGGTTCCAGCCCAGCGCGCCCTGCGTCCCGTAGACCTCGAACGCCAGCTGGCTCTCGGGGCCGACGATCGTCCGGCTCGCCTCGAACGCGCCGCGCGCGCCGCCCGCGAACTCGCACAGCATGCCCGTGTAGTCCTCGTTCGTGACCGGGCCGCGCGGGTCGTCGGCCTTGCCGCGCCCGTAGTGCGAGTCGCCGGCGGACAGCGGCCGCTCGCGGATGAACGTCTCGGTCGTGCCGACCACGCGCGGGATCGGCCCCAGCAGCATGTGCGCGAGGTCGACCGCGTGGCTGAGCAGGTCGGTGCTGACGCCGTGGCCCGCCTGGTCGAGCCGGTAGCGCCACGACAGCGGGTTCAGCGGGTCGCTCCCGTACATCGAGAAGAAGCGGCCGCGGTAGTTGGTGATCCGCCCGAGCCGCCCGTCCGCGATCAGCTGCCGCGCGTACTGGACGAGCGGCGCCCAGCGGTAGTTGTAGCCGACGCCCGTGATCGCGCCGGCGGCCCGCGCGACCCGCGCCGCGCGCGCCGTCTGCTCGGGCGTGCCGCCCACGGGCTTCTCGCAGAAGATGTGCTTGCCCGCGGCGGCGGCCGCCTCGATCAGCTCGAGGTGCAGCATGTTCGGCGCGGTGACGAACACGACGTCGACGCCGGGATGCTCGACGACACGCCGCCAGTCGGGCGTCGCCTCCGCGTAGCCGAACGCCTCCACCGCCTCCGCGCGCCGCTCCGGCACGGTGTCGGCGCAGATCACCAGCTCCGCGTCGAACCCGCGGTCGGCGAACAGCGTCGGGATCCGCCGCAGCGAGCGGCTGTGGGCGTGGCCGAGCCAGCCGAAGCCGATCAGTCCGACGCCCACTCGCCTCACGTGGCCACCGGCCCCCGCTCGAGCTCGTGCGTGAGCTGCTCGAGCTCGGCGCCGCCGGCCATCATCCTCACCAGCTCGTCACGTTCGATGCCGCCCTTGTCCCAGGCGCCGAGCATCTTCCCGCGGTTGAGGACCACGAAGCGGTCGCCGACCGGCCACGCGTGGTGCGGGTTGTGGGTGATGAAGATGACGCCCAGCCCGCGGTCGCGCGCCTGCACGATGTAGCGCAGGACGACGCCGGACTGCTTGACCCCGAGCGCCGACGTCGGCTCGTCGAGGATCAGCATCTTGGCGCCGAAGTAGACCGCGCGCGCGATCGCCACCGCCTGGCGCTCGCCGCCCGAAAGGGTGCCGACCATCTGGTCGGGATCGCGGACGTCGATGCCCATCTTGGCCATCTCCTCGCGCATGACCGACTTGGCCTTGCGGATGTCGATCCGGCGCAGCGGCCCGCTGCCCTTGAGCGGCTCCGAGCCGAGGAAGAAGTTGCGCCAGATCGCCATCAGCGGCACCGTCGCGAGGTCCTGGAAGACCGTCGCGATGCCGGCCTCCTTGGCCTCGCGCGGCGAGCCGAACTTCGTCGTGGCGCCCTCGACGAACAGCTCGCCCTCGTCGTGCTGGTGCACGCCCGAGAGGATCTTGATGAACGTCGACTTGCCGGCGCCGTTGTCGCCCAGCACGCACGTCACCTGGCCGGCGTTGACGACGGTCGACACGTCCTTGAGCGCGATGACGTTCCCGAAGTACTTGCCGATCCCGCGGACCTCCAGCAGCGCGTCGCTCATCGCCGTGCCCCCTCCGCCCGGTGGCGGACGTAGGTGTTGACCAGCACCGCGGCGAGCAGGATCACGCCGAGGAACAGGAACCGCCAGTCCGTGTTCCAGCCCGAGAACTGGATCCCGATGAACGTCATGCCGATGATCAGCGCGCCCATCGCGGCGCCGACCGCCGAGCCGAAGCCGCCGGTCAGCAGGCAGCCGCCGGCGACCGCCGCGATGATGTAGTTGAACTCCTCGCCGATGCCCTGGCCCGCCTGCACGGAGCCGAGCCGGAGCGCGACCATGATGCCCACCAGCGCGGCGGCCATCGAGGTCATCATGAACAGGCCGACCTTGACCTTGTTCACGGGGACGCCGACGTTGCGGGCGGCGACCTTGTCGCCGCCCACGCCGAAGATCCAGTTGCCCACGCGCGTGCGCGAGAGCACCCACGTCGCCAGCGCCGTGATCACGATCCACCAGATCACGCTGATCCGGTAGTTGTGCGGCTCCCAGAAGTCGCTGGCGAAGATGCGCTGCGCGCTGTCGAAGCCCGACGCGTCGCGCAGTCCGCCGACCCGCACCGTGTCGGTGATCGCCTTCGTCCCGCCGAGGTTGACGCCGCGCAGGACGAAGAACGTCGCCAGCGTGATGATGAAGCTCGGCAACCCGGTCCTGATGACCATGTAGCCGTTCAGGAAGCCGACGCCGGCGGCGAACACGAACGTCAGCAGGATCGCCAGCCAGATGGACATCCCCACCTCGGTGGCGAGGATGCCCATCAGGAGCCCGCTCGTGCCGGTCATCACGCCGGACGACAGGTCGAACTCGCCGCCGATCATCAGCAGCGCCACCGCCACGGACATGATGCCGAGGGTCGAAGCCACGTCCGTCCAGCGGGCGATGCCGCTGAGCGTTATGAACTTGTCCGCCGTGACGGCGAAGAAGATCAGGACGACGCCGGCGCCGAGCATCGCGCCGAGCTCCGGGCGCTGGAGCAGCTTCGTGAGGAAGCCGACCCGCGCCAGGCGCTCGTCGACCGCTGTCGGCGGAGGCTCCGACGTCGGCTGCAGCGTGGTCGAGCTCATCGCGTCCCGGCCTCCGCGAGCTCCTTGATCCTGGCGGCGTTGGACTTCTCGACGAAGCCCGGACCGGTGAGGACGGCGCGGCCGCCGCCGACGGTGTTCAGGTTCGTCTTGTTGAGCGTGAGGAAGACGACCGGCAGGTAGCCCTGGAGGTACTGCTGCTGGTCGACCGCGAACAGGATCTCGCCGTCCTCGATCGCCTGGATCACGTCCCCCGAGAGGTCGAACGTCGCGAGCTTGGCGTCCGAGCTCGCGCCCGCGATCGCGTCACGGGCGGCGGCCGCGATGTCGGGGTTGAGCGCCAGCACGCCGTCGATCGAGTCGTCGGACTCGAGCTTGGACTGGATCTCGGTGAGGGTCGTCGAGATGTCGTTGACGCCCGCGACCTGCACGTTCTCGACGTCGCCGCCGAAGCCCTTCTTCGCGCCGTCGCAGCGCTGGTTGAGGCCGATGTTGCCCTGCTCGTGGACGATGCAGATCAGCTTCGTGACGCCCGCCTCCTTGAGCTTGGCGCCGGCGCCCTCGCCGGCGATCGTCTCGGTCTGGCCGACGTGGGTGACCGCGCCGAGCGAGGCCGACTCCTCGGCGCCGGAGTTGATCGTGATCACCGGGATGCCGGCGTCGACGGCGGTCTTCACCGAGTCGCTGATCGCGTCGGGATCGGGCGCCGAGACCGCGATGCCGTCGACCTTCTCGGTGACGGCCGACTCGATCAGCTGGGCCTGTTCCTCGGGCTTGTTGTTGGACTCGGAGTACTTGACGGTGACGCCGAGGTCCTTGCCCGCCTGCTCGGCACCCTTCTTGACGACCGCCCAGAACGAGTCGCCCTCACCGTGGGTGATGACTGCGATCGTCACGTCCTTCTTCTGGGTCAGGTCGACCGAGTCCTTGGACGCGTTGTCGCCCGAGTCGTCGCCTCCGCAGCCGACGACCACCAGCGCGCCGACCGCGAGCACCATGAACACCAACGCAAGTCGCCTCATGACTCCGCAACCCTCTCTCTCCGCGCTGGAGCCAGCGAGTGCAGGTAGTCGATGCTCGTCCGCACATCGATGACCGGACCACGACCCACCGGCGGCTCCTCCCCGGTGATCGCGGTGTCCTGCTCGAGCACGAGCCAGCGCTCGTAGCCCGCCGTCCGAAGCAGATCGACCACCTCGTCGATCCGCGCATCTCCCTGGCCGAGCGGCCGGAACAGGCCGGCCTGCGTGGCCTGGACGAGCCCGAGCTCGCCGGCGCGCAGCCGTGACGCCACGCCCGCGTCCACGTCCTTGAGGTGCGCGTGCACGATGCGGTCGCCGTTCGCGCGGACGAACTCCGCGGAGTCGGCGCCGCCGATCAGCAGGTGCCCGGTGTCCAGGCACCAGCCGGTGTCCGAGACCGCGAGCATCGCTGCGACGTCGCCGGCGGTCTCGACCTGCGTGCCCGCGTGCGGGTGCAGCGCGAGCGTGAGTCCGTGCTGCTCGACCAGCCGCTCGATCTCGGCGAGGTGGCGGGCGAGCCGCTTGAAGTCTTCGGGAGCGAGCGGGACGGGGGCGGACCAGGCCTCGTCGGCGACGGCGGCGGCCACGAACGTGTCGGCGCCGGCGGCGGCGAGCGTGGCGGCGATGCGGCCGGCCGCGGCAGTGTCGAGCTCGTGCTCGTGCAGGACGAGGGGCACGAAGCCGCCGACGAGCCTGAGGCCGTGGCGGTCGAGCGCGTCGCGGATCGGCTCGGGCTCGAACGGCAGGTAGCCGATCGGGCCGAGCTCGGTCGCCGTCAGCCCGAGCGACGCCATCTCGCCGAACACCCGCTCGGCCGCGAGCTGGGCGCCCCAGCCGGGGACCTCGCAGACGCCCCAAGAGATGGGCGCTCCGGCCAAGTTGTCGGTGTGCTCCCTGCGCAAACCTCTCCCCCGAGCGCTTGCCAACGCAGATACGATTAGAGCGCTCTAACGGGAGTCTTCATCAGATGGCCCGGACTGTCAACTCGACGCACCCCACGATGGAGGACGTTGCCCGAGCGGCCGGTGTGTCGCGGGCGCTGGTGTCGCTGGTGATGCGCGACAGCCCGAAGGTGAGCGAGGAGCGCCGCGGGCGAGTGCTGGCGGCGGCGGCGAAGCTCGGCTACCGGCCGAACGCGAACGCGCGCAGCCTGGCGTCGCGCCGCACCCGAACCGTAGGCGTGCTGCTCAACGACCTCCACAACCCGTTCTTCGCGGAGATCGCCGACGGGATCGAGGCGCTGGCGTCGCAGCTCGGCTACCGGCTGCTGCTGAGCACAGGCGGGCGGCGCCCGGCGCGCGAGCGAGCGATGCTCGAGGCGCTGCTCGAGTACCGGACCGACGGGCTGATCCTCGTCAGCCCGCGCATGGAGACAGCGGCGATCCTCGCCGCCACGCGCTCGGCCCCGGTGGTGGTGACGGGGCGGATCCTGCGCAGCGACGCGGTCGACTGCGTGGAGACCGACGAGGCGCTCGGCGCGCGGCTCGCCGTCCGCCACCTCGTCGAGCTCGGGCACGAGCGGATCGTGCACGTCGACGGCGGCCGCGGCGCGGGCGCGGGCCCGCGGCGAGCGGGGTACCTGAAGGCCATGCGCGAGGTGGGTCTTGAACACCGCGCCGAGGTGATCCCCGGCGAGTTCACCGACACCGCGGGCGTGCGCGCAGCGGAGCAGCTCCTCGCGCGCCGCGAGCTGCCGACCGCGATCTTCGCCGCCAACGACCTCGTCGGCACCGGGGTGCTGGACCGGCTCGAGGACGAGGGCGTGCGCGTGCCGGAGGACGTCTCGGTCGTCGGCTTCGACAACACCTTCCTCGCCGGCCTGCACCACATCTCGCTGACGACGATCAACCAGCCGCGGCCGGCGATGGGGCGGCTGGCGCTCGAGTTGCTGCTCGAGCGCGTCGACGGCCGGACCGCCCCGCAGCTGCGGCTGATCGAGCCGACGCTCGTGATCCGCGACACCACGGGGCCGGCGCGGTGAGGGTCGTTCTCGTCCTCGCGGCGCTGGGTCTGCTCGCGCCGTCGGTGGCGGCGGCGCCCGCGGTCGCGCCGCGCGTGGTGCGGGTGACGACGGGCGGCGCCGACACGGCGCGCGGGTTCGTCGCCGGGCCGGGGCGGGTGGTCACGGTCGCGCACGTGCTCGACGGGACCGGCGACGTGCTGGTCGACGGGCGCCGGGCCGAGGTCGTGCGGCGGGATGAGCGGCTCGACCTTGCGGTGCTGTCGGTGCCCGGGGTGGACGGGCCGCGCGTGCGGGTCGGCGGCGGGACGCCGGAGGGGCTGATCCGCCGCGCCAACGCGCGAATCGACGGCTCGGCCTGGAGGCGCCCGGTGCTCGAACTGCGCATCGAGGTGGCGGACGGCGACTCCGGCACGCCGGTGTTGACGTCGTCGGGCCGCGTCGCCGGCGTGATCTTCGCGCGCTCGACGACGCGTCCGGGCACGGCCTGGGCGGTCGATTACCCAGCCGCGGTGCGCTCGACGCCCACGAACTCAGCGCTCAACGCCTCGACCAGGCCCTCCAAAGTCCCCACGCGCGCGGCGATCGCGCGCTGACGCGCCGCGCCCGGCCGCTCCGCCAGCGCCGGCACCTCGGACAGCTCCGCCACGCATCCCAGGGCCCGCGCCACCGGCCCGCATGCGGCGAGCATCCGTGCCAGACGGTCGCCGACGGGGCGCCGCCCCCAAGCGGGCGGCTCGACGAGCGCGGCGTCCATCCCGTCGCGCGCGGCGATGAAGCGGTTCTCGGCGACGACCTCGGGCGCGTCGGCGGCGGTCGGCTCGATCGGCCCGGCGGTCGCCTCCAGCCGCACCAGGCACTGGACGAGCGCCGCGAGCGCGGCGGTGTCCTCCACGCGGGTCTGCGCGTCCATCACCCGCACCTCGAGCGTCCCGAACGCCGGCTGGAGCCGGGCGTCCCACCACAGGAACGTGGGCTCGGGGAACGCGTCGCAGCGCACGAGCACGTCGACGGCCTCGACGTACTCGGCGTAACTGCCGAACCAGCGCGGCGGGCCGGTGCGCGGGAATGCCTGGAACGCGGGCGTTCGGGCGGAGGCGAGGCCGCTGTCGCGGCCCTGCCAGAACGGCGAGTTGCCCGACAGCGCGAGCAGCACCGGCAGGTGCAGGCGCATCGCGTTGAGCGCGCGGACCGCGGACTCGGGGTCCGGCACCGCGACGTGGACGTGCAGACCGAAGGTCGGCTCGCGCCGCGCGAGCTCGCGCATCGACGCGAGGACGTACTGGTAGCGGGCGCCCGGGGAGACGTGGACGTCCTCCCAGCGCGCCGTCGGGTGCGTTCCCGACACCGCTGCCCGCATCCCGAGCTCGTCGAGCGTGTGGGCGAGCGCGGCGCGCAGGTCGCTGAGCTCTGCGACTGCCGCGCCGACGGTGGCGTGCGGCACGGTCGCCAGCTCGAGCGCCGAGCCATGGGTCTCCGCTCGTGCGCACTCGGCGAGCTCGGACGGCAGCGCCGCAAGCACGTCTTCGCAGCGGGAGATCGGCAGCCACGTCTCGGGCGAGACGAGCATGACCTCCTCTTCGACACCTACGGTCCACGGCGCGCTCGCCGCGTCGGCGTTCCAGCGTGCCCAAGCGGGCATGGGGCCTCTCACGCACCGAGCCTACCCGGGCCGACCCGCCGTTCGAGCATTCAGGCTGTTACCCCGGCGCTCGCCGTCGCCGGCGCAGTCACAAATCGAACCGCGCCTATGCGGCCTGCCGCTCGCCCTCTTCGGCCGCCGCGGCGACGAGCGCGCCGAACAGTGCGGCGTGGCGCGGCCGGTCGACCAGCGTCTCGACGTGCCACTGCACGCCGAGGTACAGGCCGGGTCCCTCGCCCTCGATCGCCTCGACGACGCCGTCGGGCGCCCACGCAACGGCGCGCAGGCCACGGCCGAGCCGGTTCACCGCCTGATGATGGAACGAGTTCACGTCCAGCTCGTCGTCGCCGACGATGCCCGCCAGCCGCGCGTCCGGCTCGATCCGCACGGTGTGCGTCGTCTCGCGTCCGGAGGCGGTCTGGCGGTGGTGGATCGAGCCGTCGGTGACGTCGGGCAGATGCTGGTGCAGCGTCCCGCCGCGGGCGACGTTGAGCGCCTGGCAGCCGCGGCAGATCCCCAGCAGCGGCAGGCCGAGCCCGTCGGCGTGGCGGGCGACGGCGACCTCGAACTCGTCGAGCTCGCGCTCGACGGGGCCAAGGTGCGGATCGGGCTCGGCGCCGTAGGCGACGGGATCGAGGTCGGGGCCGCCGGACAGGCAGACGCCGGCCAGCCGATCGACGAGCGGCGCGATCGCGTCGTCCTCCAGGGGCGGCAGGACGACCGGCAGGCCGCCGGCGAGCTCGACCGCGCGCGCGTACACGACCCCGAGCGCCATCTCGGCCTGCGGCGGGTCGCCCTCGGGCAGCGGGTGCGTGCGGCGCGGGAGCCGCATCTCGGAAGTCGTCACGCCGATCAGCGGCCGGGTCATCGCAGCACCCACGTGTCCTTGAAGCCGCCGGCCAGGCTCGTGTTGACGACCATCGCGCCCTCGTCGATCGCGAAGCGCGTCAGCCCGCCGGGCAGCACGCGCGGGTGGTCGGGGCCGTGCATGAACACGAACGGCCGCAGGTCGACGTGACGGAGCGACAGCGCGCCGTCGACGACGGTCGGGTGCCGCGACAGCTCCATGAAAGGCTGAGCTACCCACTCTCGCGGCGCAGCGCGCACCTTTTCGCGCAGCGCCTCGACGTCGGCGGGCTCGGCGTGCGGGCAGACCATCACGCCTTCGCCGCCCGCGCCGCCGCGCGGCTTGACGACGAGCTCGCCGAAAATGTCGAGCGCGCGCTCGAGCTGGTCGGGCCGCCCGAGGTCGAGCGTCTCGACCGAGCGCAGCCGTGGCTCCTCGCCGAGGTAGAAGCGCACGATGTCCTCCACGTACGCGTGCGTGAGCTTGTCGTCGCCGACCCCGCAGCCGAACGCGTTGACGACCCCCACCGTCCCGGCGCGCGCGGCCGGGCCGAGCAGGCGCCCGACGTCGGTGTCGAGCGTGTCAGCGTTGCTGCGGCGATAGACGGCGTCGACGCGGTGGTCGCCGTGGCGCAGGACGTCGCCCTCCAGGTGCAGGTTCGCCGGATAGACGAGCGGCACGCCGAGCAGCTCGGCCGCGCGCGCGTGCTCCCAGTGCGCGGGGTTCTCCGGCGTGTCGGTGAGCACGACCAGGTACGGCTCGCTCTCGACCGGCGACGCGCCGCGCAGCGCGCCGGCCAGCAGCTGCGGGAGCTCGGCGTGGCTGCGCGGCTCGGCGCCGGGCGGCGGCGCGAGCACGGGCAGCAGCGCCTCGCGCGCCGCCATCGCAAAGGCGAAGCCGCTCGGCGTCATCAGGTTGTCCTCGAGCACCACGAACTCGCCGTCGGCGCCGCGCACGAGGTCGAGTCCCGCGATGCCGATCCACTGGTCGCCCGGCGGGCGCACGCCGCGCATCTGCGGCTCGTAGTGCTTGGCCGTCTTGATCACGCGGGCCGGGAGCACGCCGGCCTTGACGATCCGCCGCGGCCCGTAGGCGTCGGCGACGAACGCGTTAAGCGCCTTGACCCGCTGCGCGAGGCCGACCTTCAGGTGCTGCCAGACCTCGGCCTCGATCACGCGCGGCATCGGGTCGAGCGGGAACGCGGTCCGTCCGGTGGTCGGGCGGAAGAGCACGCCGATGCGCGCCAACTGCGCGCGCACGCCGCTCGAGAGCTCCTCGAGGTCGATCTCCAGCGCGCTCGGCGCCGTCGCCTCCTCGAACGGCCTCATGGCGTCTCCGTGTACCGGGCGCGCAGCGAGTCGATCCACGCCGCCAGCCGCTCGGCGAGTGCCGCGTCGCCGATCTCGAGCACGTTCTCGGCGTTCATCTCGCCCGACCGCGAGAGGTTGAACGAGCCCAGGAACACGACGTCGTCGGCCACCGTGACCTTCGCGTGCATGTAGTCGTGCAGCGCGCCGGGGGCGTACGGCGTCGAGGGCTTGCCGGTGAAGCGGAGCAGCGCGTGTCGCAACAGCGGGATCTTCCACTGCGAAGCCGGATTGTGCTCCCACTGGCGGAAGACCTGACGCACCTGCGTCACGTCGCAGACCCCCGCGAGGTCGATCTCGGACTCGTTGACCGCCGCCAGGATCGGGCCCGACGTCAGCAGCGGAGACGCGATCCGCACGCGCCGGCCGGCGGCGCCGATCCGCTTGGCGATCCGGTGCGAGAGCTCGGGCCCGCGGCCGGGGCAGAACCACGGCCGCACCGGCCCGGGCGTGTCGAAGCTGCCGCTCGAGCCGATCTGCCCGCGCTCCCACAGCTCGCCGAACACGCGCGCGTAGGCCGCGTTCACCGCCGGGTCGGCGACCGTCGCGAGCACGTTCTCCTGGCGCGTGCCGGCTTCTGTAACTGGGGGGTAGGCCGCCTGCGAAGCGGCGGACGAAGGGGGGCGAAGCCCCCTGGGTGCATCAGGTCGCGCCATCCCGGGATGCCGCGGAGCTGGGCGCCGAGCTGCTCGAGCAGGTGCGGCTGCGTGCTCGGCGGCGGCGGCTGGAACGGGCGCTCGTCCGGCCCCGGATCCTCGTCGTTGTAGGCGATCCGCACCCGCACGCCGCGCGCGATCGCTTCCCGCAGCGCGCCCGCCACCACGTCGCCGACCGGGCCGGGCAGGCGCACGTCGTAGAGTGCGAGATCGAGGCCGGCGCGGGCCTCGCCGAGCCAGGCCACGAGCCGCTCGGGCACCGATTCGGGTCCCTGCCTGGAGTCCTCCAGCGTCCACGCGTCGAGCACATCCGGCAACCTAGATGACCGACACCCCCACCCACGCGCCCCTTGGCCGCGTCCCGCGGCGCCGGGCGGCACCCGCTGAAGGAGCCCGTGGCTCCGCCACTGTGCCCCTCCGGCGTGCACCGCCGGCATCCACGGTACGCGGCCATGCGGGCACGCGGATGACGGTGTCGGCCGTCTGCCGGCCGCTAGACTAAACCCGACCCTGTGAGTCGGACTTTTATGGACATCTGCGCCATCGACGACCTTCCGCCCGGCGCCAAGCGCGTCGTTACGTGGGAGGACCTCGAGATCGGCATCGTCAACTGCGGCGGCGAGGTTCTCGCGATCGAGGACCGCTGCTCGCACGACAACGGGGATCTGATGGAGGGCGACGTGGACGAGGACAAGTGCACCGTCGAGTGCCCGCGCCACGGCTCGCTCTTCGATCTGCGGACCGGAAAGCCCCTGACCCTGCCCGCCTACGTCCCGGTGGACACCTTTCCCGTGATGGTCGAGGACGGCGTCATACGAGTGGAGGTCGACTGACCCATGGCCACCCCTGAAGTGATCGCCGAGCAGCAGGCGCTCGTCGGCATCAACGCCGACTACAAGGAGAAGTTCGGGTTCCACGACCCGGAGGGCGGCTACGCCTTCAAGGCGCCGAAGGGCCTCAGCCGCGAGCTCGTGGCGCAGATCTCGGAGTTCAAGAACGAGCCGCAGTGGATGCGCGAGTTCCGGCTGAAGGCGCTCGAGCACTTCCTCAGCCGCCCGCAGCCGACCTGGGGCTCGCCGATGCTGGCCGAGGTCGACTACGACAACATCCACTACTTCGTCCGCGCGTCCGAGAAGTCCTCGAAGACGTGGGACGACGTCCCGGACGACATCAAGAAGACGTTCGACCGCCTGGGCATCCCCGAAGCCGAGCGCAAGTTCCTCTCCGGCGTCGGCGCGCAGTACGAGTCCGAGGTCGTCTACCACCAGGTCCGGGAGGACCTCGAGAAGCAAGGCATCGTGTTCATGGACATGGACTCGGGCCTGCGCGAGCACGAGGACCTCGTGCGCGAGCACTTCGCCACCGTCATCCCGCCGAACGACAACAAGCTCGCCGCGCTCAACAGCGCCGTGTGGTCGGGCGGCTCGTTCGTCTACGTGCCGCCGGGCGTGCACGTCGAGATGCCGCTGCAGGCCTACTTCCGGATCAACACCGAGAACATGGGCCAGTTCGAGCGCACGCTGATCATCGCCGACGAGGGCTCCTACGTGCACTATGTCGAGGGCTGCACGGCGCCGGTCTACAAGAGCGACTCGCTGCACTCCGCGGTCGTCGAGATCGTCGTCAAGAAGGACGCGCACGTCCGCTACACGACCATCCAGAACTGGTCCAACAACGTCTACAACCTCGTGACCAAGCGGGCGACCTGCGACGCCGGCGCCACGATGGAGTGGGTCGACGGCAACATCGGCTCCAAGGTCACCATGAAGTACCCGGCCATCTACCTGCTCGGCGAGCACGCCAAGGGCGAGACCCTGTCGATCGCGTTCGCGGGCGAGGGCCAGCACCAGGACGCGGGCGCCAAGATGGTGCACGCGGCTCCGTACACGTCGAGCTCGATCATCTCCAAGTCGGTCGCGCGTGGTGGCGGTCGCACCTCGTATCGCGGGCTCGTCCAGGTCGCCGACGGTGCC
>DATDKF010000207.1:0-22760 GCA_036520135.1 Solirubrobacteraceae bacterium | reverse complement strand
CGACGCAGGAGCTCATGGAGCGCTACTTCCCCGCGCACTACCGCCCGCTGCGCCCCGGCGCCGCCGCCGCCGAGCGCGCGCCGTACGACGGGCCGCTGCGGTTCGCGTTCTGTGCCCAGGAGGAACGGCAGGCGCTCCGGCTGTTCTTGCGCGCGCTGCGCCGCCTGCCCGGCGAGCTCGACTGGCGGGCGACGGTCTTCTCGCCGACCGGCGCCGCCCCGACCGGCGCGCTGCGGAGCCGGCTGCGCGACCGGCTCGAGCTCCTCTCCGCCGACGACACGAGCGAGAACGACGTGCTGGCGAACGCCGACGTGATGGTCGCTGGGACGTTCGGCAGCCTCCCGGCGCCCGGCCTGCTCGTCCGCGCGCTCGGGGCCGGCGCCGTGCCGATCGCCGCGCGGCTGCCCGCCTACGAGGAGGTGCTGGGCGACGGCGAGCTCGGCCTGCTGTTCGAGCCCGGCGACGTCGACGTGCTCGCCGGCCAGCTCGAGCGCGTCGTTCGCGAGCCGGAGCTGATGGAGCGGCTGCGCCGGCGCGCCGCCGACGCCCGCGACGAGCTCTCGTGGAGCCGTGTCGCCGACGAGGCCGAGGCGATCTACGACGAGCTCGCCGCGCTGCGCCGCCCGGCCGACGACCTCGCGCCCGCGGTCCGCGAGCGGCTCGGCCGCCGCCGACTGATCGACGTCGACCTGCACATGCACACCGACCACTCCAACGACTGCGTCACGCCGGTCGAGGTCCTGCTCGCCACCGCGCGCGAGAAGGGCCTGGGAGCGATCGCAGTCACCGACCACAACGAGATCTCCGGCGCGCTCGAGGCCCGCGCCAAGGCGGCTGAGTTCGGCGTCAACGTGATCGTGGGCGAGGAGGTCAAGACGCTCGATCAGGGCGAGGTCATCGGCCTCTTCATCGAGGAGAAGATCCCGCGCGGGATGACCCTGGAGGAGACGATCGCCGACATCCGGCGCCAGGGCGGGATCGTCTATGTGCCGCACCCGTTCGACCGCCTGCACTCGGTGCCCGACTACGAGCACCTGCTGCGCGTGGTCGACGACGTCGACGCGATCGAGGTCTTCAACCCGCGGATCGCGATCCCGGCCTGGAACGAGGAGGCCGTGCGGTTCGCGGGCAAGTACCGGATCCCCGGCGGGGCGGGGTCGGACGCGCACGTCGCGCAGGGGCTCGGCGCCGTGCGCATCCGTATGCGCGACTTCGACGGGCCCGAGGAGTTCCTGCTCTCGCTGCGCGAGGCGGACATCATCGGGCGGCCGTCCTCGCTGCGCTACGCGCAGGTGCAGGCGCTCAAGTTCCTCGAGACCCGGGCCACCCCGGCGGCCGCCCGGCGGGCCAGCAAGCGCCGGCGCGTGCGCCGGGCCGTCGCGGGCCGCGACGCGCAATGAGCGATGCAGGGGCAAGGAGAACAGCGCGGCGCGCCTAAACCGGTCGGCGGGATGCCCGCCACCGACGACGAGATCCGCGAGAAGTACCTCGAGCGCGCCATCCGCGAGCTCAACCACTTCACCCGAGACCTGCAGGCCTGCGACAGCTGTCCGCGCGGCAGCCTCATGCCCGTACTCGGCTCCGGCCATCCGCAGGCCGATGTGCTGTTGCTCAAGCATCACCCGACGCCCGCGGAGATCGAGGAGGGCGTCGCCTTCTACGGCCGCGCCGGCACCGCGTTGATGAAGTCGCTCAAGCGGCTCGACATCGACCCACTCGCCGTGTACGGCACGCTGTGCGTGAAGTGCCCGGTCGCCGACACCGCGCTGGCGGCGCCCGAGTGCGTCGCACGCCTGGTCGAGGAGCTCGCGATCGTCCAGCCGAAGATGGTCGTGGTGATGGGCCCCGAGGCGCTCGAGGTGCTCAACGACCTCGACCTGCCGCTCGCTCGCGAGGTCCTCGCGACGCCCGGCGTCGTGCAGACGCTGACGCCGTCGATCGACGCGCTGTACACGCCGAGCATCGACGAGGCCCTCGACGAGGAGGCCGCCAAGCGCGAGTTCTGGGGCGCGTTCCGCGTCCTCGGCGACTGGTACTCGGACTTCCCGCCCTATTAGGCCGCGACGAAGCTCTCCCGCCAGCTGTGGTCGGGGCGCCAGCCGAGGTCGCGAGCGGCCTTGGCGTTCGTGGCGCCGCGGACGCGGGTCATCAGCGACAGCGATTGCGGCCCGGCGGCGAGGCGCACGAGCCAGGCGGGGAGCCGCCGCGGCTCGGGGCCGCCGACCTGGCGGGCGAGCTCGGGCAGCCACTCGGTGACCGGCGCCGGATCGTCGTCGACGATGTTGTAGATCCCGGGGCGCCCGCCCTCGATCGCCGCGACGGTGGCGTTCGCCGCGTCGACGATGTGCACGAACGACCACACGCCCGTCCCGTCGCCGCCGATCGGGAACTTGCGCTTGCGCACGAGCTCGGCGTGCTCGCCGCCCTTGTCGATCGACGTGCCGGGGCCGTAGAAGCCGCCGTAGCGCAGCACGAAGCCCTCCATGTCGGGCGCGCCCAGCACCGCGGCCTCTAGGTGGCGGATCGCGGCGAGCGTCTCGCGGGCGTCGGCGGGCGGCTGCGGGTCGAGCGGGTCGTCCTCGCTCTTGACGCCCGAGCCCTCGCGGGCGTACGGCCAGCCGGCGTAGCTCTGCCACACGAGCCGGCGGGCGCCGGCGGCGCGGGCGGCGGCGATGAGGTGGTCGGTGCCCTCGACGCGCAGGCGGTTGGTGAGCGCGAACGCCTTGTCGAAGTTGCGCCCGAGGCCCAGGCCGGCGAGCGCGGTGAGCTGGTGCACGACGACGTCGGGTTCGGCGCGCACGACCACGTCGCGCACGGCGGCGGCGTCGAGGTGGTCGACGACGACGGGCTCGGCGCCCAGCGCGCGCAGCTCGTCGACGCGCGAGCGGGTGCTGCCGGTGACGTGGTGGCCGCGCTCCACGAGCCGGGGGACGAGGTGGCGGCCGACGGCGCCTGTGGCGCCGGCGAGGAAGATGCGTAGGGTGTCCATGCCGGTGTTGACGAGACAGGCACGCGCGCTGTGACAGCCGAGGACCTGCGGCCGCTCATGCTCTCGATCGCCTACCGCATGGTGGGCAGCTTCAGCGAGGCGGAGGACCTGGTGCAGGACGCGTACGAGCGCCTGGCGCGCGAGGAGCACGTCGAGAGCCCGAAGCCGTGGCTCTCGACCGTCGTCACGCGCCTGTGCATCGACCACCTGCGCTCGGCGCGGGTCCGGCGCGAGCAGTACCCCGGGACGTGGCTGCCGGAGCCGGTGCTGGCCGACCCGGCGCCCGACGCCGCGATCCGCTCCGAGTCGCTCTCGATGGCGGTGCTCGTGCTGCTCGAGAGCCTGACTCCGGTCGAGCGGGCGGTCTTCGTGCTGCGCGAGGCGTTCGACTACGGCTACGACGAGATCGCCGAGATCGTCGGCAAGAGCGAGGACAACTGCCGCCAGCTGGCGGCGCGGGCGCGCCGCCACGTGGCCGAGCGGCGGCCGCGCTTCGAACCCTCGCGCGAGCAGCGCGAGGAGCTGATGAGGCGGTTCGTGGCCGCGCTGCAGGAGGGCGAGACCGAGCCGCTGGTGGCCCTGCTGGCGGAGGACGCGGCGTTCTACGGCGACGGCGGCGGCAAGGCGCCTTCGCTCCCGCGGCCGCTGCACGGGCGCGACCGGGTCGCCCCCGTCCTCGCCGGCTTCGGGCGCGTGGCGATGCGCGGCGGCTACACGATCCGCGTCGTCGAGGTCAACGGCGATCCCGGCCTGCTCGGCTTCGACGCCGACGGCACGCTGATCGCCGCGCAGGCGTTCGAGATCTCAGACGGCGTCGTGTGGGCGATCCGGTCGATCGTGAACCCGGAGAAGCTCGCTCACATCTCGAGCACGATCTTGCCGAGCTTGCCGCCGGCCTGAAAGCGCTCGTAGGCCGCAGCCACGTCGTCGAGTGGGTAGGTGGCGGCGACGAACACCGACAGGTCGCCGGACGCGAAGCCCGGCAGCACGGCCTTCTCGACGCCGCGCGTCATCAGCGCTTTCTCCTCGAGCGAGCGGGCGCGCATGACGGTGCCGAACATCCGCACGCGCTTGTGCATGAGGACGCCGAGGTTGACGCCGATCTGCGCGCCGCCGCCGATGCCGACCGCCGCGATCCGCCCGCACAGCGCGACCGCCTCGAGGTTGGCGGGGAAGTTGGGCGCGCCGACGAGCTCGAGGATCACGTCGAACGGCCCGGCCTCGACGAACTCGTCCGGGGCCAGGGCGTTCACGCCGAGCGCGGCGATCTGCTCGCGGCAGTGCTCGTCCCGCACCGTGGCGGTCACGCGCGCGCCGGCCATCGTGCCGAGCTGGACCGCCGCCATGCCGACGCCGCCGGCGGCGCCGTGCACGAGGAGGCGCTCGCCGACCAGGAGGGCGGCCTGCGCGAACAGCGCGTCCTGGGCGGTACAGAAGACCTCCGGCACGCCGCCGGCCGCCGTCCAGTCGAGCTCCTCCGGCACCGGCATCGCCAGGCGCTCGTGGACGGTCGCCAGCTCGGCCTGGCCGCCGCCGCCGACGATCGCCATCACGCGGTCGCCGGGCTCGAAGCGGAAGACGCCGTCGCCGGTCTCGACGACCTCGCCGGCCAGCTCGAGCCCCGGGATGTCCTGCGGCCACCCTGGCGGCGCCGGATAGCGCCCGGCGAGCTGGTGCAGGTCGGCGCCGTTCAGGCCCGCGGCGCGCACGCGGACGAGCAGCTCGCCGGCCTGGGGCCGGGGGTCGGGGTGCTCCTCGACGACAATCTTGCCGTCACGGATGGTCGCGGCTCGCACGGTGCGCGATGCTACTCGCCGGACGCGTTCTCCCGCCCGCCTGGCGAAAACCCCCCGGTTGGACTTGTGCTGCCGGTCCACCTGATGGGGTAATGGGCTGCAAATGGCCGTCATCCCGCACGTACCGCCGCTGTGGCGGGAGTCGCGCGTGGCCTTCGAGGCCGCACAGCTCCTGCGCAGCCCGGTCTGGCGCGGCGAGGGCGTGGAGCGCGGCTACGGCCGCCCGGTGCTGCTGGTGCCCGGCTTCATGGCTGGTGACGGCACGCTCGCAACGATGGCCAAGTGGCTGCGCGCGAATGGCTACTGGACGCGGCGGGCCGGGATCCGCTCGAACATCGGCTGCTCGGAGAAGGCCTGCGAGCTGCTCGAGCAGCGCCTCGAGGCGCTCGCCGACCGCACCGGGCGGCGGGTCTCGATCATCGGCCAGAGCCGCGGCGGCGTGCTGGCGCGGGCGGTCGCGGTCCGGCGACCGGACCTGGTGTCCGGCATCGTCACGCTCGGCGCCCCGACGGTCTCGATGCTGCGCGTGCACCCGCTGGTGCTGCTGCAGGTCGGCCTCGTGGGCGCGCTCGGCACCAGCCGCATCCCCGGGCTGTTCTCGGTCAGCTGCCTGCGCGGTTCCTGCTGCGCGCCGTTCCGGGCCGACCTCGCGGCCGCGTTCCCGGACGACGTCCGCTACGTCTGCCTGTACTCGCGATCGGACGGCATCGTCGACTGGCACGCGTGCCTGGACCCGGCGGCCGAGGAGCTCGTCGAGGTCCGCGCGTCGCACTGCGGGATGGCGCTCAGCCGCACGGCCTACGAGCACGTCGCCCGCGCGCTCGCGGACT
This sequence comes from Solirubrobacteraceae bacterium, assembly GCA_036520135.1. Classification (GTDB taxonomy): domain Bacteria; phylum Actinomycetota; class Thermoleophilia; order Solirubrobacterales; family Solirubrobacteraceae; genus DASSUW01. The sequence continues at coordinate 17,145 of DATDKF010000207.1, read as the reverse complement.
TCGCCGCCGAGCGCCCCGCGCCGCTGGCCCGCGCCGCCTAGCCTGGATTCAGGCTTAGCCGCGCTCGAGCAGCGCCACGCTCTCGATGTGCGGCGTCTGCGGGAACATGTCGACCGGGCGCACCTTCACGAGGCGGTAGCCGGCCTCGACCATCTGCGCGGCGTTGGGCGCGAGCGTGGTCGGGTTGCATGAGACGTAGACGATCCGCGACGGCCGGCTCTCGACGATGCGGCGCACGACCTTCTGCGAGAGGCCGGCGCGCGGCGGGTCGACGACCGCGACGTCGGGCCGGCCGGCCTGCTCGACCAGGTCGCGCATCGCGAGCCGGATGTCGCCGGCGAAGAAGCGGGCGTTCGTCACGTCATTGATCCGCGCGTTCTCGATCGCGTCGGCGACCGCGGGCTCGACGATCTCGACGCCGACGACCTCGCGCGCCCGCGCGGCGAGCGTCAGGGCGATCGTGCCGATGCCGCAGTAGAGGTCGAAGACCCGCTCGTGCCCGCGCAGCTGGGCGAACTCGGCGGCGACCGAGTACAGCCGCTCGGCCATCTCGGTGTTGGTCTGGAAGAACGCCTCGGGGCTGATGAGGAACTCGAGCCCGCCGAGCTGCTCGCGCAGCTGGGGTGTGCCGGACAGGAGCACGGTGTCGCCACCCGTGGCGGTCTCGCCTAGCTGCTCCTGCTGGGTCCAGAACAGCCCGTCGCACGGCACCGCGTCGACCAGCGCGTCGGTGTCGAGGCGGCCCGGCGAGGTGACGAGCCGGATCTGCAGCTCACCCGTGCGGCGGCCCTCGCGGATCACGAGATTGCGCAGGAAGCCGCGCTGCTCGCGCCGGTCCCAGGCGGTCAGCTGGTGGCCGACGGCGTACTCGAGGACCTGCTGCCGGATCGCGTTCACGCGCTCGGACACGAGCAGGCAGTCGTCGAGCGGCAGGATCTGGTCCCAGCGGCCGGGCGCGTGGAAGCCGCACACGAGCTCGCCGTCCGGGCCTACGCCGAACGAGAACTCGACCTTGTTGCGGTAGCGCCACTCCTCCACGGCCGGGACGATCGGTTCGAGCTCGAAGCCCTCGAGATGGCCGATCCGCTCAAGCGCCTCGCGCACGTGCTCGGCCTTGACCTCGAGCTGGCGCTCGTACGGGAGCACCTGCCACGGCGCGCCCGGATGGTGGGCGCGCGGCGCGATCCGGTCCGGCGACGGCTCGACGATCTCGACCGCCCGGGCCTCGGCGTACGCCTTCTTGGCCTTGCCGACCACCGCGCGCACGCGGTCGCCGGGCACGGCGCCCGCGACGAACACGACGTACCCGTCGTGGCGGGCGACGCCGTTGCCGCCGTGGGCGAGCGAGTCGACGGTCAGCTCGAGCTCGTCGCCGCGCGACGGGCGGGCCTGGGAGGAGATGGAGGACACGCTCCCAGGATGACACTCACGGCAGCTTGCGCTCGACCGCCGTCAGGACCGACTTGCGGTTCGCGTTGCGGCGCTCGTGATCGCGCACCTCGCGCAGCTCCGCGGTCGACAGGCCGTCGAGCCGCTCGCTCACCTGCGCGGCCGTGAGGTCGTCGTAGCCGGCGATCGGGAACGACGAGGAGCCGAGCCCGGCGGCGCGCCGCGCGCGGTCGATCTCGCGCAGCAGCCCGGCGGCCGGCGCGGTCCCGCGGCGCACGAGCTCGCTCAGCAGCTGCGTCGCGTCGTCGCGCGTCATCCGCCCGCGCTCGACGGCGTCGTCGAGCACCTCCTGGATCCGCTCGCGGGTGAGGACGAGCGCATTGATCGGATCCACGCGGCGCTTGCTCTGAGGCATGGCGGCGATGCCCTACCCGTCGCGCGACGCGTTCGAAACGAGCAGCTCGAGCAGCGCCTTCTGCGCGTGGCGGCGGTTCTCGGCCTGATCCCAGATGCGCTGCCGGTCGCCGTAGAGCACACCCTCGGTGATCTCCTCGCCGGGGTGCGCGGGCAGGCAGTGCAGCGCGATCGCGTGCGGCGCCGCGCGGTCGAGCAACGCCTCGTCGAGCCGGTACGGGGCGAGCGCCTCGCGCCGGCGCGCGGCTTCGCTGTCGTCGTCGCTCATCGACACCCAGACGTCGGTGTACACGGCGTCGGCGCCGTCGACCGCCGCCGCCGGGTCTTCGAACAGCTTGGCGCCGCCGACGAGCTGGAAGCCCGCGGGCGCCGCCACCCGCACGGTCACGCCCGCGAGCGCGCCGAGGACCGCCAGCGAGCGCGCGACGTTGTTGCCGTCCCCGACATAGGTGAGCACGCGGCCGTCGAGCGAGCCGAACGCCTCGCGCAGCGTCATCAGGTCGGCCAGCGCCTGGCACGGGTGGTGCCGCGGCGAAAGCATGTTCACGACCGGCACGGTGGCGTGCTCGGCCAGCGCCGCGAGCCGCTCCTCGGAGCCGGTGCGCAGGCCGATCGCCGCCGCGTGGCGGGAGAACACGAGCGCAGTGTCGCGCACCGACTCGCCGCGCGTGAGCTGCAGCTCGTTGGCGCGCAGCACCATCGGGTGCCCGCCGAGCTCGAAGACGCCCGCCTCGAACGACACGCGCGTCCGCGTCGAGGGGTGCTCGAACAGCAGCGCGACTGTCTTGCCGTCGAGCACGCGCGAGGCGGCGGGCGCCTGCTTGAGGGCGAGCGCGCGGTCCAGCAGCGACGTCAGCCGTCCGGCGGAGAGCTCGGTGCCGTCGAGGAAGTGCAGAGCGCGAGAGTCTAGGGGTCTGTCCAAGAAGATCCGGCCCGACCAGGGGGCCGTGGACCGAGCCGGAGCCGCGCGAATCCGAAGGGAATACGGACGTATTCCCGAGGGTTCGGGTGGTGATCCGGCGAAGTGTCCACAGCCCCCCTGGGCGTGGCGGGGTTCTTGGACAGACCCCTAGGGCTGATTGAATGCCCGCCTCATGCGCGCCCTGCTCATCCTGGTCCTCGCCCTCGGCCTCGCCTCGTGCGGCGGCGGCGACGGCGGTGAGCAGCCCGCGTCGAGCAGCGGCTGCCCGAGCGACGCGGTGACGATCAAGATGGCCCAGATCAAGTTCGACCCCGAGAAGGCGAGTGCCAAGGTCGGGCAGACCGTCTGCTGGGTCAACGAGGACACGGTCGACCACGACGCGGTCGCGAACTCGGGCGCCGACTTCAAGTCCGAGCTGTTCAGCAAGGGCGAGACGTTCTCGGCGAAGCTCGACAAGGCGGGGACCGTCGAGTACGAGTGCACGATCCACCCCGGCATGACCGGGGAGATCGACGTTCACTAGCTACGCGCGCAGGCCGAAGCCGCGCAGCAGGAGCAGCGCCTTCTCGCCGATCGTGCCGTGCGGCGGGAGGACGCCGAGCGCGGTCGCGGCGCCGTGGACGTCGAAGAACGCGCGCACGCGCAGCAGGCGCTCCTCGCGCAGCTCGGCGTAGACGACCGCGTGCACGACGACAAAGCGGCCGGTCGGCGTGATCGGGCCGAGCCGGCCGTCATGCGTGCCGAGGATCTTGCACGGCGCGCACGCGTAGCGGCCGTCGCCGAGCCGCTCGCCGGTGCTGTTCACGCGGGCGTCGGGAAACGCCTTCCACATCCGCTGGGCGTGGCGGACGAGGGCGTCGACGCTGTCGAGCGGCTCCGGCGTGAGCGGGTCCTCGTAGGCGATCTCGTCAGCGCACAGCGGCGCGAAGGCGGCCGGGTCGCGACCCGACCACGCGCGCTCCCACGCGTCGAACAGCGCGTCGAGGTCCACGCCCGCCATCATGCCGACAGGAAGGCGAGCAGCTTCTCGCCCTCGGCGTCGACGGCCGCGGCGTCCGCCTTCGACAGCTGCTCGAACGGCTCCACGCGCAGCTCGCCGCGCTCGACGCGCCAGGTGCCGCGCACGAACCCGTCGACCAGCAGCATCGGCGCGCCGAGCCGCTCGCGCACGACCCGCGTCCGGTGCTCGGCGGGGATGATCCGGTCGCGCTCCTTGTAGGCGACGAGCACGTTGTCGAACTCCGGGAGGAAGCGCGGCGGCGCCGGCGTGTCGGGATCGGGCAGCGGGCCGTCGTGCACGTCGAGCAGCTCGCGACCCTGGTCGTCCTGCAGCCGGCGCACGTCGAGCCGTTCGACGATCGCGCGGACGCCGGCCAGGCCGGACCAGGCGGCGATGTCGGCCACGGTGGCCGGCCCGAACGCCGCCAGGTAGCGCAGGATCGTCTCCTCCGCGGGCGGCTCGGCCGGCAGCGACGCGCCGGTCCAGCGCTCGATCGTCGTGACCTTGGCGCGTCCGGCGCCCGGGCGGGTCGGCCACAGCCCGCGCGGCGGGACCTGCACGAGCGGGAGCCGGAAGCGCGCGGCGTAGCCGAGCGACTGCGGGTCGGCGCCCGGCCAGCGCGGGCCGAGCTCGCGCGCGAGGTCGGCGGTGCCGCGCGGCTCGGCCTCGATCAGCTCGCGCGCGGCCGCCATCAGCTCGTCCAGGTCGACGCCGTCGATTTGCGGCGCAAACGGGCTGCCGGCGAAGTGGCGCTCCATCACGCTCTGCGTGACGGCCCGCAGGCCGGGGAAGTCGCGCGCGGTGACGAGGTGCACGGTCGACCGCATCAGCGTGCCGCGCACCGCGCTGCGGTCCTCGACCATGCGCGAGAGCACGTGCGGGTCGAAGTCCCGCAGGCGGGTCCAGAGGCCCACGTACGGGGCCTCCGGAACCTGCGCCTGCATGCCGACCAGCCGCTCGAGCGCCTCCGCTGCGCCGGCCGTGTGCCGGCGCAGCAGCATCTGCCGCTCCAGCAGCGCGCGGTTGAGTGCGCGGGTGCTGAGCATCAGCGGATCTTGCCGAAGAACGCGCGGATGTCCTCGACCAGCAGGTCCGGCGCCTCGAGCGCGGCGAAGTGGCCTCCGCGGTCGAACTCGGACCAGTGCACGATCGTGTTCGCCTCCTCGGCGTAGCGGCGGATCGAAACGTCCTCCGCGAACACCGCGACCCCGGTGGGCACGCCGGAGTTCTCCGGCATCGACCAGGCGTGCATGTTCTCGTAGTACAGCCGCGCCGACGAGCCGGCGGTGCCGGTGAGCCAGTACAGCATCACGTTGGTGAGCAACCGGTCGCGGTCGATCGGCTCGGCGGACCAGGCGGCGAACTTCTCGGCGATCCAGGCGAGCTGGCCGGCGGGCGAGTCGGTCAGCGCGTAGGCGACCGTCTGCGGGCGCGTGGACTGGAGCTGGTTGTAGCCCCACTCCTCGGTGGTGAAGTGGCGGACCTTCGCCAGCCGGGCGCGCTCGGCGTCGGTCAGGCCCTCCTCGTCGGCCGGCCCGAGCGGGATGAAGCCGACGCTGGCCGCGTTGACGTGGACGCCGACGACGTGGTCCGGCGCGTGCCGCGCGAGGTCGGGCGAGATCAGCGCGCCCATGTCGCCGCCCTGCGCGCCGTAGCGCTCGTAGCCGAGATGCGCCATGAGCTCGGCGAACGCCCGTGCCACGCGCGCGTTGTTCCAGCCGGTCTCGGTGGTCGGACCGGAGAAGCCGAACCCGGGGATCGACGGGATCACGAGGTGGAAGCTCTCGCTCAGCGGCCCGATCACGTCGAGGAACTCGACGATCGAGCCCGGCCACCCGTGGGTGAGGATCAGCGGCAGCGCGTCCGGGTCCTCGGAGCGGACGTGGATGAAGTGGATCGTCTGCCCGTCGATGACGGTCGTGAACTGCGGGTGGGCGTTGAGCTCGGCCTCGTGGCGGCGCCAGTCGTACGCGGTGCGCCAGTGCCTGACCAGGTCCTGGACGTCGCCCAGCGGCGCGCCATAGGCGGCGCCCACGCCCGGCAGCTCGTCCGGCCAGCGCGTGTTGCCCAGCCGCTCGTGGAGGTCGTCGAGCTGGGCCTGCGGGATGTCGATGCGGTACGGGGTGACCATCGGGCTCCTTACGGATCGGAACGTTCGGTTCCGATAGGATCGCGTGGGTTCAGGCTCGGCGCATCAGGCAAACGGAGCGGATTTGGCCTTAGGCGGCCTTACGGGCTCGGGCGAACTTCGGCTGGTGAGGCAGCGGGGAGCCACCGCCGCGGTTGCTCTCTGGCGAGTTCGCCTGCGCTATGAAGGTCAACTCGCCAGGGACCGCTGACCCGGCCGATCCCCTCGCCTCCCTCTACCCAGCCGCAATTGAACTTCAGAACTCCGCCACGCCCTCTTCGGGAGTCGACGCCTGCGCGTAGAGCCGCCGCGGGATCCGGCCCGCGCGGAACGCGAGCCGGCCGGCCTCGGTGCCGAGCTTGATCGCCCGGGCCATGACGACGGGGTCCTCGGCGCGCGAGATCGCCGACGCGCACAGCACGCCGTCGTAGCCGAGCTCCATCGCCAGCGCGGCGTCGGACGCGGTGCCGACGCCCGCGTCGAGGATCACCGGCACGCCGGCGCGCTCGCGGATCAGCCGCAGGTTGTAGGTGTTCAGGAGGCCCATCCCCGAGCCGATCGGCGAGCCGAGCGGCATGACCGCCGCGCAGCCGACGTCCTCCAGCCGGCGGGCGAGGATCGGGTCGTCGTTCGTGTACGGCAGCACGGTGAAGCCCTCGTCGACGAGCTCTTCGGCGGCCTCGAGCAGCGCCGGGGCGTCGGGCAGCAGCGTGCGCTCGTCGCCGATCACCTCGAGCTTGACCCAGGCGGTCTCGAACGCCTCGCGGGCGAGCTTGGCGGTGAGCACCGCGTCGCGCGCCGTGAAGCAGCCGGCGGTGTTGGGGAGCAGGCGGACGCCCGCGCCGTCGAGCACGTCGACGATCGAGCCGCGCGCCTCGGGGTCGATGCGCCGCAGCGCGACGGTGACCAGCTCCGAGCCGGACGCCTCGATCGCGGCCGCCAGCGCGTCGAGCGAGCGGAACCCGCCGGTGCCGAGCAGCAGGCGGGAGCGGAGCTCGGTGTCGGCGATCGTGAACGGATCGGATGTGTTGCCACGGCCTTCATCCGGCCGGCCGTCTGATAGGGACGGTCGCCCTCCGTGGCGACCGTGATTGGTCGTCGCCATTCAGCCTCCCTGGATCGCGCGCAGGATCTCCACCCGCGCGCCCTCGTCGAGCTTGTGCGTGTTCCACTGCGTGCGCGGGACCACCTCGGCGTCGACCGCGACGGCGACGCCGCGGCCCTCGGCCGGCAGGTCGAGCGACTCGACCGCGGCGAGCACGGTGGCGCCGTCGGCCAGCTCGGCCTCGTTGCCGTTGAGCAGGACCCTCATGCGGGCACCCCCGCGAAGCGGCGCGGGTCGGCCGGCGCCGCCCACTCGGGGACCGGCGCGCCGGTCAGGTAGGCGACGATCACGTCGGCGGTCACCGGCGCCAGCACGATCCCGTTGCGGAAGTGGCCGGTCGCCCACAGCAGTCCGTCCCGCGCTCCCGGGCCGATCGCCGGCAGGTTGTCGGGCGTCGCCGGGCGCAGGCCGGCGAGCAGCTCGCTGATCTCCAACTCGAGCACCCCCGGGACGAGCTCGCTCATGTCGCGCAGCAGCTCGTAGACGCCGCCCGCGGTCGGCGTCGTGTCGTGCCCGCGCTCCTCCATCGTCGCGCCGAGCACGTACTCGCCATCCGCGCGCGGGACGAGGTACGCGTCGATGCCGCGGATCGTGCGATCGACGAGCCCGGGACCGTTCGGGTCGCGCAGACGCAGCGTCTGGCCCTTGACCGGGCGGACCGGCACGCGCGCCTCGTCGGGCATGTCGATCCTCGCGGCGGCGGCGCCGGGCGCGAGCAGCACCTGCTCGGCGCGGATCGCCTCGCCGTCGTCGAGCCGCACGCCCTCGGCAGAGACCGAGGCGACGCGGGCGCGGCGCAGCGTGCCGCCGGCGCGCTGGAACGCGGTGGCCAGTGCGGCGACCAGCCGCCGCGGGTCGACCGAGTGGTCGCCGGGCACGTCGAGCGCCAGCCGGACAGTCGGCGCCAGCGCGGGCTCGAGCCGGCGCGCCTGGCTCGGCCGCAGCCGTTCGACGTCGAGGCCGAGCTCGCGCCGGAACGCGAGCAGGCGGTCGAGCACCGCGGCGTCGTCGGCGTCGCGGGCGACCGCGAGCGTGCCGGTGGGGCGCAGGCCCGGGTCCTCACCCGACGCCTCGGCCAGCTCGGTGCAGAAGCCTTCGAACGCGCGCGCGCCGCGCAGGTTGAGCTCGAGCAGCGCGCCCTCGCCGAACTGCGACTCGGTGACGGGCGCGAGCATGCCGGCCGCGACGCGCCACGCGCCGAAATCCCCGGCGTCGAGGACGACTGTGCTCAGACCGTGCTCGGCCGCGCGCCACGCGCAGGCCAGCCCGATCGCGCCGCCACCGGCGACGGCGAGGTCAAACGAACTCGAGGTCACTGCTGGACATGTCCTCCCTACGCCGGCACTACCCGGATCAGGTTCGACGGTCGGCGGCCAGTTGCCGCCCTCTCAGCCCGTGTCGCGGGCTCCCGTTAGTGGTCATATGGTAGCCCCGGCCTCCATCCGCCGGCCGTCTAATGCCGGCGGGCGCCCGTAACCGGGCTTCGCCCTGCTGCTGCCAGACTGCCCTCCGATGCGACCGCGCGAGCGCCTTGCCACCGCCCGTCTGTACCTCGTCTGCGACGCGCGGCCGCTGGAGTGGCTGCGCGCCGCGCTGCGCGGGGGCGTGGATCTCGTGCAGCTGCGCGACCGCTCGCTCGACGACGCGGGGATCGTGGCGGCGGCGGTCGCATTCCGGACGGCGGCGAGCGAGGCCGGCGCGCTGTTCATCCTCAACGACCGGCCCGACCTGGTCGCCGCCTGCGACGCGGACGGCGTGCACGTGGGGCAGGACGACGCGACCCCGGCGGCCGCGGGCGCGGCGATCGGGCCGGAGCGGATCGTCGGGCGCTCGACGCACGAGCCCGCACAGGCGGACGCCGCGCAGGCCGACCCCGACGTCGACTACCTGGCGGTCGGCCCGGTGCACGCGACGCCGACCAAGCCCGGCCGCCCCGCCGCGGGGCTCGACTACGTGTCGTATGCGGCGCGGACCGTGACCAAGCCGTGGTTCGCGATCGGCGGGCTCGACGCGGGCAACGTCGGCGCCGTGCTCGACCGCGGCGCGCAGCGGATCGTCGTCGTCCGCGCGATCGCCGCGGCCGACGACCCCGAGGCCGCCGCGCGAGCGCTGGGAGAGCGCCTTGGCGCGACGCGCGCGTAAGCGCCGCCCCGGCGCCGCGCCGAGCCACCCGCCGCGCCCCGGCGCGCCGGTCGTGCGCGACGCCGGCGCGCCCGACAGCCACGCGCCGACCAACGGCGGGGCGACGACCGACCGCGGCGCACCGACGGACCCCAGCGCGACGACGAATCGCGGCGGGGTCCTGGCGAGCGGGCGGTCGTCGATGTCGCGCGGGTATGCGCGCGCCCGCGAGAAGGACGAGGCGGCGCGGGCCGCGCTGGTGCCGCTGGCGCCCGGCGAGCGGCCGTGGCCGATCGCGCTGTCGGCGGTGCTCGCCGCGGTGTTCGCGGTCGCCAACGTGATCCTCGTGCTGGCGGGCTGGGAGGTCGACGGGCGGCGGCCGATCGCCAGCGGGCTGATCTTCGCCGCGGTGATGGTCGCCGCCGCGGTCGGCATGTGGCGGCTGAAGTACTGGGCCGTGCTCGGCTGGGAGGTCCTGCTCGGCGTGACGTTCATCGGCGCGATGCTCTCGCTGCTGCGCGCCGGCAACGCCGCGGGCGTCGCGCTGAGCGTGATCGTGATGGCGCTCACCGGCCCGCTGTTCTGGCTGCTGATCCGCCAGATGGCGCGCATCCAGATGCCGAAGCGCAAGTGAGCCGCGCCCAGCGGCACGGCGCCCGCGTGGCGCGGTAATCCCACTCGCCGCTTGCGGTCGGTTAGTGTCGGGCTCCCGCGCGCGGAGGAGCCGCAATGATCCGCTTGGCGCCCTGGGAAGTCATGATGAGGCCGCCGGATACCTCCGGTGCGAGCGTCATCGCCCGGTTGGCGGCCGCGCGCCCCCGCGGCGTTCCGCTTACGGCTCTCTGGGTCGCGATCGTCGTGGCCGAGCTGGTCGCACTGCGGCCGGTCCTGTGGGATCGCGAGGCACCGGTCCAGCCCATCGAGGTCGTCCTGACGCTCGTCGGCGGATCGTTCGCGGCCTGCGGCCTGATCGCCTGGCGCCGGCGACCCGACAGCCGGAGCGGCATGCTGATGGCCGGGACGGGCTTCGCATTCATCGCGGTGCAGCTCCTGGGCCAGGTCGAGGGCGAACTCGCGAGCACCGTGCGGGTCCTGGGCACCGACTGGTGGATCTTCTTCTTCGTCGCTCTGATCCTGACGCTGCACACGGGCGGGCGCATGCAGTCGCGGCTCGATCGCCTGCTGGTGGCCTCGTACGCGGTCCCGTTGGGCGTCGCGCAGGTCGCGTGGATGATGTTCGACCCGGCGGTGGGAGGCCTGCTGCTCGCGTTCCCGGACCCGGACGTCGCCCACGCGATCGACCGATTCCAGCGCGGCGCGCTGGCCTGCTGCTGCCTCGCCACCGACGTCGTGGTGGTTGCCAGGTGGTGGCGGAGCACCGGGCCTCGGCGGCGCGCGCTGCTGCCGAGCCTCGCGGGCGCCTTCGCGCTGCTGTGCAACGCGGCACTGCTCGTCAACGACCTCGCCTCGGGTACGCGTTCGCAGGCGCTGCTCTGGCTCACGGCCTGCTCGTTCCTGACCGTGCCGCTCGCCTTCCTGGCCGGACTGCTGCGCTCGCGCCTCGCGCGCGGCGGCCTTACGGACCTCATTCTGCGGCTCGGCTCCACGCGCGGCGCGGAGCTCCAGGCCGCTCTGAGACGCGCGCTCGGCGATCCCGGGCTCGTGCTCGCGTTCGAAGGCGCGCCCGCGGCCGGAGCCGGCCGCGCGGTCGCGCCGATCGAGCGCAACGGCCGGCGCGTCGCCGCGATCGTGTATGACGTCTCGCTCGACGACGATCCCGAGCTCGTCCAAGCGGTCGCCAGCGCGACCGCGATCGCCCTCGAGAACGAGCGGCTCCACGCGGAGTCTCAGCAGCGGCTCGAGGAGGTCCGGGCGTCGCGCGAGCGGATCGTCGCCGCCGGGGACGCCGAGCGCCGGCGGCTCGAGCGCAACCTGCACGACGGCGCCCAGCAGCGCCTCGTCGGCATCGCGCTGCAGCTCCGGTTGCTCCAGAACCGGCTGAGCGGCGACGACTCGGTGGCCGAGCTCGTGACGACGGCGAGCAACGAGCTCGCGCTGTCGCTCGCGGAGCTCCGCGAGCTCGCGCGCGGTATCCACCCGGCCGTGCTCGAGCACGGCCTGCCCGCCGCGCTGAAATCGCTCGCGGGGCGCTCACCGGTCCCGACGACGGTCTCGTGCGACTCGCGCGAGCGGCTGCTCGAGCCAGTCGAGCTGGCCGCCTACTTCGTCGCGTCGGAGGCGCTTGCCAACGTCGCCAAGTACTCCAAGGCAAGCCACGCGACCGTGCGCCTATGGCGCACGGGATCGGTCGTGACGATCGAGATCGCCGACGACGGCGTCGGCGGAGCCGACGAGACACTCGGGTCCGGGCTACGTGGGCTCGCCGACCGCGTCGAGGCGCTCGAGGGCCGCCTGCGCGTCACGAGCCCGCGGGGCGGCGGTACCACCGTCACCGCCGAGCTGCCGTGCGGGTCGTGATCGCTGACGACAACCTGCTCATCCGGAAGGGGATCGCCGCACTGCTGGCGGAAGCGGGGGTGCTTTCCCAACACGTCGAGTACGGCGTCGCGACCCGGGTGCTGGCCGAGCAGCCGGCGCGGCTGGGCTACCTGCTCAAGGAGCGCGTGACCGACGTCGACGACTTCGTCGGCGCGCTCCACCGAGAAGTACGTCTCTGCGATCTTCGCGAAGCGCGACCTGCCCGACACGGGCATCGAGCACCGGCGCGTGCTCGCCGTGCTGCGGTTGCTCGAGGGCTGACGGCGGTGCCGGTCCGCACCGCCGACCCCCGGAGGACCGCCCCTCCGGACACCAGCGGCCCCGATGGCGGCGTAACCCCGCGAACGGGACCCTCGCATGCATCAATCCTTTCCCCGAGGAGTCCCCCATGAAGAGCATCGACCCGAGGTACGAGTGATGGCCGTCACGACCGCCCCGGCTCCGACACCCGGCCCGCCGCGTACAGCGCGGGGCGGCCGGAGCCGCGAGACCGTCCTGTACTGGGTCGGGCTCGCCCTGATCGCGCTGCATGTGATCGACGACAACTACCTGCAGCCGCAGCCCGGCATGTCGGCGGGCGACCACGTCGTCAGCGGGCTCGTCCCGCTCGCGGTGATGGCCATCGCCGCGTGGGGGTATCCGCGCCTCAGCGGCGGCTGGCGCGGCGCTCTCGCGCTGGCGTCCGGCGTACTGGGCGCCTTCGGGGCGTCTGAGGGTCTGTACTACGCGCGGGAGGTCGGCCCGTCCGGCGACGACTTCACCGGGCTGTTGTTGCTCCCCGCCGGCCTGCTGCTGGTCGGCCTCGGCGCAGTCACGCTGTGGCGCACTCGCCGGACCGAGGGCAGCCTGTGGTGGCGCTACCCGCGCCGCTCGCTGATCGGGCTCGCCGCCCTCGTTCCCGCGGTCATCGTCGTGGTGCTCGGCTATTCGTACGGCACGACGCACATCGGCCGAGCGGTCGTCCCGCCTGACCACCTCGGCATCGCCCACGAGAGCGTGAAGTTCACGACCGCGGACGGCCTCGAGCTCGAGGGTTGGTACGTCCCGTCGAAGAACGGCGCGGCCGTGATCGCGTTCCCCGGCCGCAACGGCCCGCAGGCGAAGACGCGCATGCTCGCCCGTCACGGGTACGGCGTGCTGCTGTTCGACCGCCGTGGCGAGGGCAAGAGCGACGGCGAGCCCAACTCCTGGGGCTGGGGCGGCGAAGCGGACATCAAGGCCGCGATCTCCTACCTGCAGCGCCGGCCTGACGTAGACCCCGACCGAATCGGGGGGATCGGCCTCTCTGTGGGCGGCGAGATGATGATCGAGGCCGCCGCGGAGACCGACGAGCTCGCCGCCGTGGTGTCCGACGGCGCGGGAGCGCGCAGCATCGCCGAGGACATGGATCAGGACGACCCCGCCCTGGGCAAGTGGTCGCTCGGCCTCGCGATGTCCGCGGCGAAGACGCTGGCGGTCGGCGTGTCCTCCAACCAGGCCCCGCCGGCGAACCTGAAGGATCTGGCCGCGAAGGTCGAGCAGCCGATGCTGCTGATCGGCGCGCCGGAGAAGGGCGTCGGCGAGAAGCTCAACCGCGGCTACGCGAACGCCGCCGGCGAGTCCGCGACGCTCTGGGAGATCCCCGAGGCCACCCATGTCGGCGGGCAGCGGGCGCGGCCCGAGGAGTACGAGCGCCGCGTCGTCGGGTTCTTCGACCGGGCGCTGGCGCGATGACCCGCCGGCGCTCGGGCGAGACGGTGGTGTTCATCGCCGCCACCACACGGCGCTCCTCTGAGCGCGCCGAGCTTGGGCTGCACGTCGTCCGCTAGCCTCACCGCTCCCATGCCCGAATCCTCGTACGACTGCATCGTCATCGGCTCCGGCCCCGGCGGCTACGTGACGGCGATCCGCGCCGCGCAGCTGGGGATGAAGACCGCCGTGGTGGAGAAGGACAAGGTCGGCGGCCGCTGCCTGAACTACGCCTGCATCCCGGCCAAGGCGGTGCTGCGCGCGGCGGACCTGCTGACCGAGATCGACGAGGCCGGCGACTTCGGGATCGACGTCAGCGGGCGCTCGGTGAACTACGCGAACGTCTACGCGCGCCGCGAGAAGGTGGTCGCGACGCTGGTCGGCGGCGTCGGCGGGCTGTTCAAGAAGAACAACATCGACCTGATCGAGGGCTTCGGCTCGGTCACCGACGACGGCAACGTGAAGGTCGGCGGCAACTTCGACGGCAACGTCATCGAGGCGAAGACGTGCGTCGTGCTCGCCACCGGCTCGATCCCGAAGCCGATCCCCGGCACGCAGTTCGGCGGCCGCGTGATCGGCACCGAGGAGGCGTGGGCGCTCCAGGAGCTCCCGTCCAAGATCGCCGTGGTCGGGGCGGGCGCGTCGGGCGCCGAGATCGCCTCCGCGTACGGGCGCATGGGCACCGAGGTCCTGCTGTTCGAGGCGCTCGACCGCGTGCTGCCGACCGAGGACGCCGACATCTCGAAGGTCGTCGGACGCGGGCTGGCCAAGCAGAACATCGACATCAACACCGGCACGCTCGTCGAGAACGTGCAGCCCGGCGACGACAAGGTGACGTGCTCCTACGGCGACAAGACCGCCGAGGTCGAGTGGTTCATCATCGCCGCCGGCCGCGGGCCGGACGTCGAGGGCCTCGGGCTCGAGGAGGCCGGCGTCAAGCTCGACGACAGCGGCCTCGTCGACGTCGACGGCGCGCTGCGCACGTCGGCCAAGAACGTCTACGCGATCGGCGACCTCGTTCACGGGCCCGCGCTCGCCCACAAGGCGTCCGACGAGGGCGTGATCGCTGTCGAGGACGCGGCCGGGATGACGACCCACCCGATCGAGTACATCGACATCCCGCGCGCGACGTTCTGCACGCCGAACGTCGGCTCGTTCGGGCTGACCGAGGAGGAGGCGCGCGAGCAGGGCCTCGACGTCGTCGTCGGCAAGGTCCAGTACGGCGCCGTCGGCGGCGGCACCGTGTACGGCGACCGCTCCGGCGTCGTGAAGATCATCGGCGACAAGAAGTACGGCGAGATGGTCGGCGGCCACATCGTCGGGTCGCGCGCGACCGAGCTCATCCAGGAGCTCGTGAACGCCAAGGGGCTCGAGGGCGGCTACCCCGAGGTCGCCCGCATCATCCACGGGCACCCGACGCTGTCCGAGGCGATCATGGAGGCCGCCAGGGCCGCCGATGGCTGGCTCATCCACGGATAAGTAACGTCGCACGACCGGCGGAGCCGACGATGGGGGCTGCGAACGGGCTTGAGCCGAGAGAAGGCGGAGCCGGGCGGGCGAAACAGCCAATCTTTTATTTCGACCTCGCCTCCCCTCTCGCGTACCTGGCCGCGGAGCGCGTCAACCACGTGCTCGGCGAGGTGCCGGAGTGGATCCCCGTCCAGATCGGCGAGGTCGGGCCGTTCCGCTGCGCCGCCGAGATCGACGCCTACCGCGAAGACGTCGAGCGCGCGGCCCGCGCGCAGGGCGTGCAGGCGCTGCGGTGGCCGGACCCGTTCCCGGCCGACAGCAACTTCGCGATGCTCGCCGCCACGTACGCCAAGCAGATCGGCCGAGCGGTCGCGTTCAGCCTCGCCGCCTTCCGCCAGGCGTTCGCCGGCGGCCGCGACCTGTCCGAGCGCGACAACGTCCTGCTCGCCGCCGCGGCGTGCGAGATGCACCCGCTCGCGGTGATCAAGGGCGCCGAGCTGCGCGGGACGCACGAGCGGCTCGAGGCGGCAAACGCCGAGGCGCGCGCCGCGGGCGTGCGCGAGACGCCCGCCATCGTCACCGCCGCCGGCGAGGTCATCGAGGTCCCGGCATGAAGGCCAACCGGGCCTACGAGCTGATCGTGCATCGCGGCGGCCCGCGCCTGCTGGCCGGCCCCGACCGGCTCGACCACGTCGAGGTGGTCGAGATCGACTCCGGCGAGGTCGTGCTGTTCTGGGACACCACGCCGTCGCAGACCCGGCGCCTCTCGCGCGCGCTCAAGGCGGATCTCGCGCAGCTCGGCGCCGGCGAGTTCCTCACGCGCTGGCGGCGCTACGAGACCCAGTAGCCACGCGCTACTGTCCGCCCGTGGCCGACGTCACGCAGCAGGAGACCGGCACCGGACTGCCGGACCCGGATGCCGCGCGCGAGTGGCTGGAGACGATGATGCTCATCCGCCGCTTCGAGGAGCGGGCGGGGGAGATGTACGCGAAGGCGAAGGTCGGCGGCTTCCTGCATCTCGCGATCGGAGAGGAGGCGACGATCGTCGGCGCCGTCCGTGCCATGCGCGACGACGACTACCTGATCTCGACCTACCGGTCGCACGGCCACGCGCTCGCGCGCGGGTCGGACCCGAACCGCGTGATGGCCGAGCTGTTCGGCCGCGAGCCGGGCGTCTCGCACGGCCGCGGCGGCTCGATGCACATGTTCGACCGCGAGAACCGCTTCATGGGCGGCTACGGGATCGTCGGCGGCAACCTGCCGCTCGCCGCGGGCATGGCGCTCGCGTCCGCCTACCAGGGCCTCGACGAGGTCACGGTCTGCGTGTTCGGCGACGGGGCGACCAACCAGGGCACGTTCGGCGAGACGCTCAACCTCGCGGCGCTGTGGAAGCTGCCGGTGGTCTTCATGGTCACCAACAACCAGTTCGGCATGGGCACCGCGATCGAGCGCCACTCCGCCCAGACCGACCTGCACCGGCGCGGCGACGGCTTCGGCGTGCCCGGCATGCGCTGCGACGGCATGGACGTCGTCGAGACCTACGAGGTCGTGCGCGAGGCGATCCGCCGCGCGCGTGACGACCACCAGCCGATCCTCGTCGAGGCGATCACCTACCGCTTCCGCGGGCACTCGATGGCCGATCCCGAGGAGTACCGCACGAAGGAGCAGGTGGAGGAGTGGCGCAAGCGCGACCCGATCAACGCGTTCGCCAAGCGCCTCGGGCTCGACGAGGAGGAGGCCGGCCGGCTGGACCGGGCGGCGATCGAGCGCGTGGACGAGGCCGTCGCGTTCGCCGACACCTCCAAGTTCCCGCCACCGGAGTCGCTCTACGACCACGTCTACGTGCTCGGCGACCAGGTCAAGGGGTGGTACTCGGTCGACGAGCGCTCCGCCGGCGTGCATCGGGGCGAGCACGAGCGCCAGCTCGCCGAGTCCGAGCGCGGGCCGACCGAGCACTACCACCAGGCCGTCGAAGCGGCGCGGCGCGAGGACGTGGGCGAGAAGAAGCCGGCCGACGAGGCGCAGGCCGAGGACGAGCAGGCGGAGTCGGCCTGATGGCCGTGATGCGCTACCGCGAAGCGCTCAACCAGGCGCTGCGCGAGGAGATGCAGCGCGACGAGCGCGTGCTCCTGATGGGCGAGGACATCGGGGTCTTCAACGGCGCGTTCAAGGTCACCGCCGGCCTGCTGGAGGAGTTCGGCGAGAAGCGCGTGCGCGACACGCCGATCTCGGAGAACACGATCGTCGGCATGGGCGTGGGCGCGGCGATGATCGGGCTGCGGCCGGTGGTCGAGCTCATGACCATCAACTTCTCGCTGCTCGCGATGGACCAGATCGTGAACCACGCCGCCGCGATCCACTACATGTTC
>DATDKF010000206.1:0-7064 GCA_036520135.1 Solirubrobacteraceae bacterium | reverse complement strand
TCGGACGCATCGATGCCGCCGACGCGGAGCTCTCCGCCCACGTCGGGCTGACCGCCGGGCGGGTGCGCCTGGCCGGCTTCTCCTCCGCGATCGGGTCACTCGTGCCACGAGCCGCGGCGGCGCTGGCCAGCAGGCATCCGGGCCTGCAGATCAGCCTGACCGACACGCACCCGCCGGACGCGATCGAGCTGCTGCGCACCGGCAAGATCGAGGTCGCGATCATCTTCCGCTACGACGAGACCGACCCCGAGCCGGACGGCGTCCGCCTGCATCACCTGCTCGACGATCCGGTGTACCTGCTGTCGGCGCGCCGCGAGCGCACGCTGGCCGCCCTGCGCGACGCGACGTGGATCGCCGGCTGCGATCGGTGCCGCAGCCACCTGCTGTCCCTGTGCGCCGACGAGGGGTACGAGCCGCGGATCGGCTACATCTCCGACGACATGGTCGTGATGCAGGCGCTGGTGGCGGCCGGACTCGGCGTGACGACCATCCCGGGCCTGGCCCTGCGCGCCCACCGCGCCGAGGGCATCGTCGCCAGCGAGCTGCCGGGCTCGCAGCGACACGTCTATGCCGCGACGTACGGCGAGCCGCCCGACCCGCCCGCCACCGCCGCGCTGCTGGCGGCCCTCGCCGAGGCCGCCACGTCGGCGACGTCGGCGGAGGTCACCTCCTCCGTGACCAGGGCCCTTTAGCGCGCGACGCGCGCTCGGATCTCCAGCCGCGTTCGGCGCTCTTCGCCCGCGGCGAGTTCGGGGAGGCGGCCCGCTGTGCGATCGTGCGCGACGCCGAGCACGGAGCAGTTGGCCGGCTCGAGGCCGAGCACCCCGAGGCCCGGCGCCGGGTGGACCCACTGCCACATCCGCGGCATCGTCGCCGCATCCCAGCGGACCTCGAGCTCGAGGCCGAGCCGGGGGTTGCGGACGGTTGCGCTGCACCAGCCGTCGGCGCCCGGCGCGACCTCGTGCTCGAAGACGCGCTCGGCGGCGCCCGGGACGATGCCCGGCGCCCGGTTCCAGGAGTCCGCGTAGGGCTCGGCGTCGGCGTCGCGCGGGTGGGTCGCACGCGCGTCGAGCACCAGCTCAGCGCCCTCGGCCCACAGGGGCGCGCCGAGGTTGACGTGGTAAAGCTGCAGCGCGGGCTCGGTCTCGCGGCCGCGGTTGGTCACGACGTCTTCGAGCTGGACGAGCCCCTGGCCGGCGTATGTGCGCCACGTGCGCTCGACCTCGAGGTGGTGGCCGAGCGCGGCCACCTCGGCGATCCGGCCCTGCACGATGATCGCGTCGCCGGAGCGCTCGACCGCCTCGACGACCGCCTTCTGGAACGTGAAGTCGCCGTGTTGGCCGTGGCCCTCGGACGGGACGCCGACGTTGCGCAGCCCGCACGTGACCATCAGCCCGCCGCCGAACGACAGCATCCAGTCGTTCGCGACCGGCGCGGTCTCCCCCACCGGCGAGCGCCAGTCGAGCGGCACGCCGCCGAACCACGCGTCGCCCGCGTCGAGCCCGCGATCGGGCAGCAGGCGCAGGTCGATCCCGCCTTGCACGCGCACGTCGATCGCCCGGCACCCGGAGGCGCGCCCATCGGTGACGAGCGAGGAGACGGCGGTGGCGATCATGCGGCCTCGAGGATGGCGTCCGCGCTCACGGTGTCAACGACGCGGTCCGCCGCGGCGAGCGACGCCTCGGTCCCCGGCACCCGGCAGACGGCGAGCGTGACCATACCGGCGGCGCGCCCGGCCTGCACGCCGGGCGGGCTGTCCTCGATCACCACGCACGAGGCCGGGTCGACGCCGAGCCGCTCGGCCGCGAGCAGGAACATGTCCGGCGCCGGCTTGCCGCGGGCGACCTCGTCGCCGGCCACGGTCACGTCGAACGCCTCGAGCAGCCCCGCCCGCCCGAGCGTGCGGTGCAGCCGCTCGCGCGGGCTCGACGACGCCACCGCCACCGGCACGCCGCGCGAGCGCAGGTCGCGCGCCGCGCCGATCGCGTCGTCGAACGGCACGAGCGCGGTGTCGATCAGCGCGAACAGCTCGTTCGAGAAGATCGCCCAGAACGGCTCGGCCGCCGGCAGCGCGGCGCGCTCGGCGAAGTACGCGTGCACGCGCGGGTACGGCAGCCCGATGCACGCCTCGGCATCGCCGTCCGTGAGCGTGTAGCCGTACGGCAGCAGCGCCCGTTCCCACGCCGTGCGGGCGAGCGGCTCGGAGTCGACGAGCGTGCCGTCGCAGTCGAAGATCACGGCGGTCATCGCGGATCCAGCACGTACTTGACGCCCGCGCCCGCGCGCGAGGCCTCGAACGCGCGCGCCCACTCGGCGAGCGGCAGCACCTCGGTCACGAGCGGCGCGAGCTCGACGGCGCCCGCCTCGAGCAGCGTCATCGCCCGGCGCCACGACTGCGGGTTGGACGCGAAGCCGGCGCTGACCGTCAGCTCGTGGAAGCAGATCAGGTCGTAAGGGATCGTGACGTCCGCGCCGCGCAGGCCCATCTGGACGATCCGGCCGCGCCGCCGGGCGGCGCGCAGCGCGTCGGCGATCCCCGGCCCCGCGCCGGAGCATTCGATCACCACGTGGGCGCCGGGCGCGTCGTCGCGCCCCGCGACGGACGTCTCGAAGCCGAGCACGCCGGCCAGCGCGAGCCGCGCCTCGTCGCGCTCGGTGCCGCGAACCGTCACGCGGCCGCCGCACGCGCGCGCGACCTGCGCGGCGATCAGGCCGATCGCCCCCGGCCCGATCACCAGCACGTCGTCGCCGGGCTGGACCGCGCTCGGATCGAGCAGCGAGTTGCAGACGCAGGCGAGCGGCTCCGACAGCGCGGCGGCCGCGTCCGGCAGGCCGTCCGGCACGCGGTGCAGGTTGCGCGCCGGCAGCACGAGCCGCGGCGCGAACCCGCCGTCGACGTGCGTGCCGATCGACCGTCGCAGCTCGCACACGCTGAGCTTGCCGGCGCGGCAGTGCTCGCAGACGCCGCAGGTCGAGAAGAACGTCTCGACCGCCACGCGCGAGCCGCGCCAGGCGGGGTCGACGCCGTCGCCGAGCTCGGCGACGGTGCCGCAGACCTCGTGGCCCATCGTGACCGGCGGGACGCTGGGGTACTCGCCGAGCCAGATGTGCAGGTCGGTCCCGCAGATGCCGGCGGCGTGCACGTCGAGCGCGACCTCGCCCGGCCCCGGCGGGCGCTCGGCGCGCTCGGCGACCTCCACGTGCCCCGCGCCGGCGGCGACCTTGGTCAGGCCGAGCACAGGGCGGCCTCGACGTCCTCGGCGGTCGGCATGTCGTCGGCGCAGCCGAGCCGCGAGGCGACGACCGCGCCCGCCGCGTTGGCGTAGCGGACGATCCGCTCGACGTCCCAGCCGCTCAGCAGCCCGTGGCACAGCGCGCCGCCGAACGCGTCGCCGGCGCCGAGCCCGTTGACGACGTCGACCGGGATCGGCGGCACGATCCAGTGCTCCTCGGCGGTCGCGGCGAGCACACCGCGAGGGCCGAGCTTGACGATCGCCAGCCGCGGCCCGAGCTCGAGCAGCCGCCGCGCCATCTCGAGCGGCTCGGCCGCGCCGACCGCGACGCCCGCCTCCTCGGCATTGCCCACCGCGACGGTGGCGTGCCCGAGGGCCGCGCGCATCCACAGCGTCGGGTCCTCGGTCCAGAACATCGGCCGCCAGTCGAGGTCGACGATCGTCTCGCCCTCGTGCCGCCACTTAATCGCCTCGAGCGTCGTCGAGCGGCTGGGCTCGATCGAGAGCCCGGTGCCGGTGACCCAGAAGATGCGGGCGTCGCGGATCGCGCTCGCGTCGAGCTCGTCGGCGCGCAGCTGCAGGTCGGGCGCGCTCGGCTCGCGGTAGAAGAGCAGCGGGAAATCGTCCGGCGGGTGGATCTCGCAGAACGCGAGCGGCGTGCGCAGCTTCGGGTCGGTCCCGACGAAGCGCGGGTCGACGCCGAAGCTCTCCAGCGCGCCGCGGATGTAGCCGCCGAACGGATCGTCGCCGACCTTGGTGACCACGGCGGTGCGGCGGCCGAGCCGGGCGGCGGCGACCGCGACGTTGGTCGCGGTGCCGCCGAGCATCTTGCGGAACGTCCGCACCTGATCGAGCGACACGCCGATCTGCTCGGGGTACAGGTCGACCCCGATGCGGCCCATCGTGATCAGCTCGAAGCTCACGCGAGCAGCGGCCGCAGCGTGTTGCGCGCGATCAGGAAGCCGCGCTGGACGAGCTCGACCGAGCCCTCGAAGCGGCGGTCCTCGTGCTCGATCGACACCACGTTGTCGTACCCGACCGCGTACAGCGCGCCGATGAAGCGCCCCCAGTCGACCTGGCCGAGCCCGCACAGCCGCGGGACCTGCCAGCCGATCCCCTCGCTCATGACGCCGTGCTCGTAGAGCCCGTCCGGCCGCACCTCGAGGTCCTTGCCGTGCACGTGAAAGATCCGCTCGCCGAACTCGTGCACCGCGCGCTCGACGTCGATCATCTGCCAGATCAGGTGTGAGGGGTCGAAGTTCAGGCCGAAGTTGTCGTTGGGGATCGCCGTGAACATCTCGCGCCAGATCGCGGGCGCGTAGGCGAGGTTGTCGCCGCCCGGCCACTCGTCGTAGGAGAAGATCATCGGGCAGTTCTCGATCGCTATCCGCACGCCGTGCGCGGCGGCGTGGGCGACGAGCGGCGGCCACGTGGCCCGGAAGTCGTCGAGGCTGTCCGGCAGGTTCTTCGTCCGGTCGCGCCCGACGAACGTACCGACCGTGTCGACGCTGAGCCTGGGCGCGGCGGCGATCACCTTGCGCAGATGCTCCTGCGCGGCTTCGCGCGCCTCGGCGTCGGGCGACAGCGGGTTGGGGTAGTACGCGAGCGCGGAGATGCTCAGGCCGCGGCGCTCGAGGCCGGCGACGATCTCCTGCGCCTTGGCGTCGTCGAGCGTGTCGACGTCGATGTGGCAGACGCCGGCGTAGCGGCGCGCGGCGCCCTCGCCGGCCGGCCAGCACGCCACCTCGAGCGTCTCGAAGCCGCCGGCGGACGCCCAGTCGGCGATCTCGTCGAGGGTCAGAGTCGGGAAGGCCGCCGTGAGCAGGCCGAGCTTCATCACACCTCCTGGGGCACGGCGGTCACGGTCACCCACCGCTGCTCGGCGTGCGAGCGCGCAATGGCGTCGCCGATCACGGCCTCGTCGTGGCCGTCGGCGAACGTCGGGTAGTCCGGCTCGTCCGGCGGCCCGCCCGCCGCCACCGCGCCGTAGACCGCGCGGTAGAGCGCCTTGAATGTGTCGGGGAAGCCCTGCGCGTGGCCGGGCGGGTACTCGCCCTGCTCGCGCAGCATCAGCTCGTTCGCCCGGTCGCGGTGGCCGATCCACAGCTCCTCGGGCGACTCGGAGCTCCACGCCAGCGAGCTCGTCGAGCCGTCGATCTCCCAGTGCAGCCGGTTCTTACGGCCGGCGGACACCTGCGAGACGGTGAGTACCGCGCGGGCGCCGCCGCTGAGCCGGAGCAGGATGCCGGCGGCGTCCTCGGTCTCCATCGGGATGTCGATGGTCTCGCCGCGCTTGGCCTCGCTGAACGTCTCGACCGGCCCGGTCGGCTGCCGGCGGATCGGGACGAACGTGGTCAGGTCGGCCATCACCGCCTCCACGTGGCGGCCGGTGACGTACTGGACGTGGTCGAGCCAGTGCGAGCCGATGTCGCCGACCGCGCGGAGCGCCCCGCCCTGCGCCGGGTCCAGTCGCCAGTTCCAGTCGGTGTCCCACAGCAGCCAGTCCTGCAGGTAGCCGCCGCTGATCAGCCGCACGTCGCCGATGTCCCCCGCGCGCACGCGCGAGCGCGCGTGCTGCACCTGGGGATAGAAGCGGATGTTGAAGTTGACGGCGTGGACGAGCCCCGACTGCTCGGCCAGCTTCAGGAGCTCGGCGGTCTCGGTCGAGTCCATCGCCAGCGGCTTCTCGCAGACGACGTGCTTGCCGGCCACCAGCGTGGCCTTGACCTGCTCGCGGATTCGTCCGTCGACGTCGTGCACGTCACGTCGCCCAACGACCTGCACGTCAGCCAGGCGCGCGACGCCCTGCAGGCCGGCAAGCACGTCGTCTGCGAGAAGCCGCTGGCGATGACCGCCGCCGAGTCGGCCGGGCTGGTCGAGGACGCCGCGTTGAGCGGCCTGGTGAACGCGGTGAACTTCAACATCCGGTTCTACCCGCTCCACCAGCACGTCCGGGAGGCGATCGCCGCGGGAGAGCTGGGCGAGGTCCGTCTCGTGACCGGCCGCTACTTCCAGGACTGGCTCCTCCTCGACAGCGACTGGAACTGGCGGCTGCAGCCGGATCGCGGCGGGGCCTTGCGCGCGGTCGGCGACATTGGATCGCACTGGCTCGACCTCATGACATTCGTGACCGGCCAGCACGTCAGCGCGGTCATGGCCGAGCTATCGACCTTCATCGGGACGCGCCAGGAGCCGACCGGTCCGGTCGAGACCTTCTCGACGAAGCGGTCCGCGGACACGCTCGAGCGCGAGATCTCGACCGAGGACACGGCGTCGATCCTGCTCCGCTTCGACGGCGGCGCGCGCGGTGCCGTGAGCATCAGCCAGATCAGCCCCGGCCGGAAGAACTCGCTCGTCTACGAGATCGACGGCTCGGTCGGGGCGTGGGGCTGGGACTCCGAGCAGCCGGACCAGGCCTGGGTCGGCCACCGTGACCGCCCGAACGAGATCCTCATCCGCAACCCGGCCCTCATGGGCGCGGCCGGGCAGGCCGCCTCGGCGCTGCCGGCCGGTCACGTCGAAGGGTTCTTCGACACGCACTGCGCCCACTTCCGGGCCGTCTACGCGGACGTGGTGGCGGGGGCGCCCTCCTCCAGCCCCCGCTATCCCACGTTCGCGGACGGCCACGACGAGATGCTCGTCGGGGAGGCGATCGCGCGGAGCGCCCGCGAAGGTCGCTGGGTGGACGTCGAACGCTCGGCCAACGCTGGTGTCCGGCCGGTCGCGTCGGAGGCATCGCGATGAGGCTCGGTCTTTTGACAGCCCCCTTTCCTGAGATGCCGCTGAGCGACGTGGTCGACTGGACCGCGGCCAACGGATTCGAGAGCATCG